>JAPOQZ010000253.1 GCA_026710435.1 bacterium
ACTCTCCGGCAAACCCGGGGCGGTTCACAGAACCAATCCCCACCAGACCACACCCCCCGCACAAACCACCCCAAACCCCCATTTCACACCAGTCTCCTAGGACCACGGACCCTCGCACATGCCGCAGGGCGACCGGATCCCGGAGCAGCGATCCCAACGAGTCGCCGATCCTGGTGCCTCCTGCCCAGTCGACGACGCCTGCCGAGGCACGCTCGACAGCCAGATCGGGGTCGCGCCCTGCCAGGAGGTCGGTGGTTCGGGTGAGCCTCGTACCGAAGCAGAACACTTCGGTCCTCAATGTGCCAGCGACGAGTCCGTAGGCCAGATGCAGCATTGCCCTCGACTGGGTGGACATCGACCCGGAGACGTCTACCAGGAGCAGCAGGCGCCGCGGGATCAGGACCCGCCGCCGCCATGATCTCCGGAGAACTTCGCCGTCGCTCTGCAGAGCTCTCCTGATCGCCGATCAGGGTGAAACTTGGCTCAAAACGAACTAGCGTCAAACAGCATCGGCGACCAACTGGAGACTCCAGACCGGCCCAAGCCGCCGCGGCCCTTTCGACATGGCGGGGTTGTGACGACTAGACCTGTGCGGTTCACCGCTTGTCCACGGTCGTTTACTTATGAGTCGGTGGCTTTGGCCCTCAGTGTTACCTCTGCTGACACCACAACCTCCCATCGGCGGACTCTGTGGTCAAGCGTTGCTGCCACAGCAACAGGTACATCCGTTGGTGTCCGCAGAAGGATCTGGACCTAGGAATCTTTGGACTGGGAACGGTTAGCTTCCGTCGAGCGGTCGGAGCTTCGCTCGGAGGGCGTTTTGGAATGCCTGTCGAGTCATGGGGTCTGCGGCTCTAAGGCGATCTTCAGACGCTTCCAGGGTTAGTGTTTCCCAGTGGCGGCGTTGTAACGTCAGCGCGCCTGAGTGGTCGGACTGAAGTCGGGTTACGAGCCATATTATGTCGCCCTCGTTGAGGTCCTTGCGAGGGTGATCGCTGGGTCCGCCGATCGCGGAGAAGAATGGTTTGTCTACAGCTACGGCCAGTTCCGGCATCTGTCCTTAAGCGAACAGGCGGCGGCGGCTGATCACCAGCTCAGGCAGCTTCGAGTGGTGGGTGTTCTTCATGACAACCTCCACAGCGTAGAAGTCGAACTCGCCGATCAGTTCCACTATCTCCGGTGCCCTGTCGTAGGTCATCAGAAAGTCGATGCTCGACCCGGCGAGGGTTTTGAAGAGGGCTCGATGGTCGATGGCGTGATGCGTGTACAGCCTTTTGCCGGCGCGCTTTCCGCCTGCAGTGTAGGGTGGATCAACAAACGCTACGGTGCCGGGCAGATCGGCCACCGTTTGCAGCACCGCCATCCCGTCCCCTTCACAGAACGCGATCCGGTCGGACTGGCTCTCGATGTCCGACAGCCTCCTAATCAGCGTCTTGGCATACCATCGTGACGCCACGCCCTTGTTGTTCTCGCCCACCCGCGACAGCGATGCTCCAGCAGCAAGAATGCCACCCCGGCGGGTGCGGTTGAGGACGAGGGTACGGAAGCCGTGAGCGATGAGATCTGGAGGGGCTGCCGAAGCAAGTTCGTACACGTTTGATCGAGTCGGTTCGAAGCCCTCCACCAGATTCCTCAGCTCCTCACTGTGTCGGAGAGCGCAGTGCCAGAGAGCCGCGACATCATGGTCGAGTTCCACCATCAAGCAGCGTTCCGCCAAACGCTCGAACACTGCGGTCAGTGACACCGTTGCTCCCCCACAGAACGGTTCCACAAGCAGCTTCGGGCGGGGCTGCATCGGCTCGAGCCACGCCCTGATGTGGGGAATCAGCCAGGTCTTGCCACCGGGATACCGCAACGGGGATCGCTGGGGCACCGTTGCCACGTTCACCGCGGGGATCGACGAAACAGCGAACATCCAGACCCCTTTGAGTAGCCAGTGGCATCATCGTAACCCGTATCAGCGACACGGTGGGGGATCCCTTCGAGTGCTGACGATGAGGTCAACAGCTCCCCCAAAGGGCGACCGTCCCGAGGGGGAGAGACATACATCGGAGTGCTCCTGTGGTGACCTGTTGCAGTTCGTCGGCTCCTGAGTGTCCCTACGGACAGCGGACACCGGACACGAGCTTGGGGAGGAGTTCGGCGATCCTCTCAAGGTCGCCCAGCGAGTCTGCGGCCACGAGGTGATCGAGGTGCGGGAAGGCCAGACGCATGCCGCGGGTGAGGGGACGGTAGGCGGGGTCGGCCTTGAGAGGGCTCATCCATACCAGGGAATATGCGAGCCGGGACAGGCGGGCGACCTGGCTTTCCATGAGTTCGGGATCGCCGGTTTCCAGACCGTCCGATGCGACCAGGACCACCGACCCTCGCACATGCCGCAGAGCGACCGGATCCCGGAGCAGCGAGACCAACGAGTCGCCGATCCTGGTCCCTCCCGCCCAGTCGACGACGCCTGCCGAGGCGCGCTCGACAGCCAGATCGGCGTCGCGCCCTGCCAAGAAGACGGTGGTACGGGTGAGCCTCGTGCCGAAACAGAACACTTCGGTCCTCAACGTGCCTGCTACGAGTCCGTAGGCCAGATGCAGCATGGCCCTCGACTGGGTGGACATCGACCCGGAGACGTCCACCAGCAGCAACAGGCGCCGCGGGATCACGACGCGCCGCCGCCATGATCGCCGGAACACCTCGCCGTCGCTCTGCAGGGCTCTCCGGACGGTTCTGCGCATATCGAGCCGGGTTCCGGTCGCCGCCGGCCGGAGCCTCCTGGTGCATCGGCGCGGGACCCGGACCTCGATCCGGGCGATGAGCAAGCCGAGAGCGCTCCTCTCCTCGTCGGTCCATTCCGAGAAGGATCGATGCCGGAGTGTTTCGAACAGCGAGGCCACCGCGCCGAGATCGGGACTCTGCCGTTCCTCGGGCACGCCGGCGCCTGGTTGGACGGATGGGGAGTCGACCAGCGAGGACCGCTCCCCGCTCGGATCGGAGGTAGTCACATCGGTTGGCGGGGAGTCGGCATCCTCGTCCTCTGCGGGGTCGGTCGAAGCCGGGAGGTCGGATCCGAGGAAGAACGAGGCGAAGGCGGCGTCGTAGGCGGGGATGTCCGCGTAGCCCGAGATCAGGCAGGTCCGCCCCGACCAGTAGAGATCGTCGAGTTCATCCGTGCCGAGAACTGACACCGCTCTCGCGAACGTCACGATCTCGGCGGGGCTCACGCTCACCCCATGCGCTCGGAGCGCATGACCGAACGAGACCAGGGTCCCCGCGGGATCATCTGTCAGCGAGATCAATCGAGTATCTCGTGGAGGACGGGTGTGACCCGGTCAATGTCCTCTCTTTCCTTGAGCAAGGCGCCAAGCGTGGACGCAACGGGGTCGGGCTCGAGGTGATCCACATCGAGGAGGTCCAGCGTGAGCGCCCAGTTGATTGTCTCGGCGATACCCGGCAGCTTGATCAGGTCGAGGCGGCGGAAACGGTGGACCGCTTCCACTATCCGGAGCGCCAGATCCTCGGCGAGTTCCGGCACCCGAGCACGAACGATCGCCATCTCGCGATCGAGGTCGGGGTAGTCGATCCAGTGGTACAGGCAGCGTCTCTTCAAAGCATCGTGTAGCTCGCGTGTCCGGTTGGTCGTCAGCACCACGATGGGAGGTTCGTCGGCTCTCATGGCGCCGATCTCGGGTATCGAGATCTGGAAGTCGGAGAGAACTTCGAGCAGGAAGGCCTCGAACTCGTCGTCGGCCCTGTCGATCTCGTCGATGAGCAGCACGGCATCGGAACCGGCCTTGATGGCCTCGAGAAGGGGACGTTCGTTGAGGAACCGGGGTCCGTACAGGTCTTCGACGATGGCTTCCTTGTCTTCTCTGTCATCACCCACGGCGCGCAGGTAGAGGAGTTGGCGGGGGTAGTCCCACTCGTACAGCGCCTGGCTCGAGTCGATACCTTCGTAGCACTGGAGGCGGACGACCCGGCGATCGAGGGCCAGGGCGATGGCCCGCGCCACTTCGGTCTTGCCCACACCCACCTCACCCTCGAGCAGCAGTGGCAGGTTCAAGGACGTGGCCAGGAACACCGCGGTCGACAGACCACGATCGGCCAGGTAGTCGTAGCGTGCTAGCCGTTCTTCCACGTCATGGACATCCGCGAACCAGCGGTGAACCGGCCAAGGACCAGAAGACGGATCGGCATCCGGTGTCATCGTCCGACCCTCAACACCTCGTTCCCGAGCGGCGATCCATCATGCGGGTTCTCCGGTGGACGCCGCCCGCCATCAGTTCCCCTTGTCGTACGGGTACCTGGGAATGTACTGACCGAATGACGGGTCCCCGACGACCTCGCCCGAGTCCATGACCACGCTTCCTCGCACGATCGTCTGGGTGGGCCAACCCTTCAGATTCCAGCCGTCGTAGAGGCCCCAATCGGCCGCCGACTGCATGTACTCGGGAGTGACCACCCGCTCCCGGTCGAGGTCGACGATGGCGAAGTCGGCGTCGGACCCGACCCGGAGCACACCCTTCTTCGGGTAGACCCCCCACACCTGGGCGTTCTGCAGGCCCAGGATCCGGGAGACGTCCGGCAGCGAGATGCGACCCTTGTGATAGCCCTCGCTCAGCATGACCGGCAACAGCATGCCCATGCCGGGGAAGCCGGGCACCGCGTCCCAGATGCTCTGCTTGACCTTGTCGGGCTTCGCTACCACGGTCGAGTGGTCGGAACCGACGCAGGTCACGGTCCCGTCGCGGAGGCCCTCCCAGAGCTTCTCCTGGCTCTCGGCATCGCGCAGCGGGGGGTTCACCTTGGCGAGGCTGCCCACCTTGTCGTTGTCGTACTTGGTGAGCACGAGGTAGTGGGGGCACGTCTCCGCGATAACGTCGACGCCTTCGGCCTTCGCCTGGCGCACCCAGTCGACTCCCCGGCCGATGGTCATGTGGACGATGTAGAGCTGGGAGTTCGTTTCCTTGGTGTACCAGATCGCCCGGCGGGTCGCCTCCTCCTCGGCAATGTCGGGTCGGGCATCGGTCCACGCCTTGAGGTCGGTCCTTCCGGCGGCGATGTACTTGGCCTTGAGATTGTGGATTATGGACATGTTCTCCGCATGCACCATGGCGATGGCCGGCTTGCCGATCGCCGCCACCTGGCGGAGGCCCGCGAGGAACTGGGCGTCGTCCACCGCCAGGATGCCGAACACCGATGCCTCGTCCTGCGTGTAGGCCATGTAGAACTTGTAGGAGGTGATGCCGCAGTTGTAAGCCATCGCCGGCAGTTCTTCGATCTGCTGATCGGTTCCGATGACGGCGCTGAAACCGGCATCGATCACGGAGTCGCGCTCGACGGCTTCCAGTGCCCACGGGTAGTAGTCGAGGAACGATACCGAGGCGTCCTCCCGGTTGAGGAGGGTCGGGATCATGGTCGTGCATCCCCCGATGGCGGCATTGCGGGTCTCGGTCCTCACGTTGACATCGAAGGTGCTCTGGAAGGTTTGGAGGTGAACGTGCGGGTCGATAGCCCCCGGGAATACGTGCAGGTCGGTGGCGTCGATGGTCCGGCTGCCGTTGCGGAGCATGCCCGGGGCCGCGATGGCTGCGATCTTTCCGTCCCTGACTCCTATGTCGCCCGGGACCGCCTCGTCGGTGAAAACGAGGGTTCCGCCGTGGATTACCAGATCGAAGTTGCTCATTGAATGTTGCTCTCCTGTTCGTTCTCGTCTACTAGCGCAGAGCCAGAACCTGTCGCTTGGACGGCCTCATCGGCTTGGAGGACCGCAGTATCCCGCCCCGGCCGGGATGCGTCGGTCAGCTGCCGACTGCATCCAGGGCGCCTCGGATACCCTCGGCGAGTTCCTGCACGCCGGCGTCGTCGAGGGTAAGCGGCGGTGACACCTGGATGGCGTGCCCGAAGAGGATCCGGGTGAGGATCCCGTGGTCGCGTAGCGCGGGCACGATCCGGTCGGGTAGCCCGGGGTCGTCCTCCACCGCATCCAGATCGAACTGCACCGCCGCCATGGCGCCGGCGCCGGCGCGCACCTCGCTGACCAGCGGATGGTCGGAAAGGGGAGTGAGACCGGTCGCCAGCGCGGCTTCCAGTCCCACGGCGGCCCGGACCAGGCCCTCACGTTCCATGATGTCGAGGTTGGCGTTGGCCGCCGCCGCGACCGTGGCGTGTCCCGAATAGGTGTACCCGTGACGCCACATGCCGGCGCCGCCCTCGAACCAGGGTTCGGCGATCCACGGGGACACGAGCACCGCTCCGAGTGGCAGGTATCCCGAAGTTATGCCCTTGGCGCAGGTGAGCAGATCCGGTTCCAGGTTCCAGCGCTCGCTCGCGAACCAGGCCCCGGTGCGCCCGAAGCCGGTAATCACCTCGTCGGAGATGAACAGCACACCGGTGTCACGACAGATGCTGCGCACCTTCTCGAGGTATCCGGGGGGAGGGGCCAGCACGCCGCCGGCTCCGATCACCGGTTCGCACACGAATGCGGCTACGTTCTCGGGACCCAACTCTTCCAGGGTCTCGAAGAGGTCGTCGTGCGAGTCCCAGCCGACCACCCGGGTGTCCGACATGAGCCTTCCGTATCCGTCGAGGTTTGCCTGGATACCGGCCACGCTGGTGCCGGCTGTGTGCATTCCGTGGTAGGCACGGAACCTGCTCAGGATGTAGGTTCGCTGCGGTTCGCCTTTGACCTTGTGGTAGAGGCGGGCCAGTTTGACGGCTGTGTCGACGGAGTCGGATCCTCCGCTGGTCAGGAAGGAGACACTGCCCGGCACGGGGGCTATCTGGGCAAGCCGGTCGGTAAGTGCCATTACAGGGGGGTTGGTCAGGTCTCCGAATGTCGAGTAGGCCTCGAGCTGCTGCATCTGCTCGAATGCGGCCCGGGCTATCTCGGTTCGCCCGTGGCCCACGTTGCAGTACCAGAGGCTGGCGGTGGCGTCCAGGTAGCGACGGCCATCCGTGTCGTACACGTAGTAGCCGTCGGCACGGTCGAGGACCAGTTCCGTGCCCCGGGTGATGGCTCGCATATCTGCGAACGGATGCCAGTACTTAGTCACGTTCACTCCGACTGTTGCGCTTGGTTGTGTCTGAGGCCATCGAAGCGGATAGGGGAAGGCCCATCCGGTTGTGCCGGCCGGTCACGAAGCCTCCGCCCCCGAACGTAGGCGGGCGGCGGCGTCCTCGATCGAGTCGACGATGAAGTGATAACCCGTACAGCGGCAGAGGTTACCCGCTATTCCGTGGCGTATCTGGGCTTCGCTCGGATCGGGATTCTCCCGGAGGAGGGCGAGGGTCGAGAGGATCATCCCCGGCGTGCAGAACCCGCACTGCAATCCCTGGTTGTCGATGAACGCCTCCTGGATGGGGTGGAGGTCGTGGGGGCCGGTGCTGAGCGACTCGATGGTTCGGACGTCCTGGCCCTCGGCATCGGCGGCCAGCACGCAGCATGACTTCACGGTCTCACCGTTGAGGATCACCGTGCACGCTCCGCAGTTGCCGGTGGCGCAGCCCAGGTGGGTACCGGTCAGGCGGAGTTCGTCCCGGAGCATGTCGACCAGGATCGTCCGCGTGTCGACATCGACGGTGGTCGGCTTACCGTTCACGGTCAGGCTGATGCGGCTCTTCATGACTCGATCACCTCTATGGCATGTTCGTGATGGCTTGCTGCACCACTCGTCTCGCGAACACGCCTGCCATATGGCGTCGGTATTCGGCATCCGAGTGGATGTCGGACGAAGCGTATTCGGCCGCGTCGTAGGCTCTCGCTGCCAGCTCTTCGAAAGCGCCGGGGCCGGCTCCGTCGGCGAAGACATCGGAGGCGTCCACCACCACGGGGGTCGGCCCGACTCCACCGATCGCCACTCGGACAGTGCCGAGGTCGGGTCCTACCAGCGCGGCGGCGTTGACGATGGCGAAGCTGCCCTCGACGCGGGCGAAGCGCAGGTAGGCCGAACCCGCACCCGCGGGTTGGCCCGGGACGAGGATGGCGGTCACCAACTCGTCGGGCTCACGGGCGGTGAACATCAGGTCGATCAGGAACTCGTCCGCCCGTATCCGGCGGGTTCCGTTGCTGCCGGTGAGCTCGACGTCCGCACCTGCCAGCACGATCACCGGCGAGTAGTCGCAAGCCGGATCGGCGTGGCACAGGCTCCCGGCCATGGTGCCCCGGTTCCGCACCTGAACATCTCCGACTGAGCCGGCTGCGGTGGCGAGCATGGGGGCGTGGGTGGTGACGAGAGGGCTGGTCATGACCTCCCGGTGGCGGACCATGGCGCCGATCCGGAGTTCTCCGTCGTAGCTGACGCCGGCCATGTCCGTGATGTGGTTGAGCGACATGACCACGTCCGGTTGCACGATCCCGAGGTTCATCATCGGTAGCAGGCTCATGCCTCCGGCCAGGACGGTTATGTCGTCCCCCCGCTCGGCCAGCATGGCGACCGCCTCGGCGGTGGTCTCCGGTCGGAGTAGTTCCAGTGCCCTTGTTATCAAAGCGTCACCCCCTGGCGCAGGCGGGCCTCGTTGATGGCATTCCAGACCCGTCCGGGCGAGAGGATCAACTCGTTGATCTCCAGGTCGAGGTCGGGCAGAGCGTTCTCGATGGCGCTGCACAGGGCGTTGAGGCACGCGCCGACGCCGGACTCGCCGACCCCTTTCATTCCGAGGGGGGTGAAAGGCGATGGCGTCTCCTGGTGCTCCACTTCGAACCTGGGCAGCTCGACGGCTGTCGGGATCGTGTAGTCCATCAAGGTGGCGGTGAGGAGTTGGCCGTTGGAGTCGTACGACAGCTGCTCGTACATCGTGCCACCGATACCCTGGGCGATCGACCCGTGGAGGTTCGCCGTGACCAGCAGCGGGTTTATCACCGTGCCCGCGTCGTCGACGAGGCAGAACCGCAGCACCTGCACTCCTCCGGTGTCGGGGTCGACCTCGACGATGCAGGCCGCGGTCCCGCTCGGCCAGGCCGGGTAGTTGCTGAAGCGTCCCTGCTTCTCCGGTTGGTGGTAGACGTTGCCCATCCGGAAGTAGCGGGTGGATTCGAGTCCCGGCTCCTCCTCGTCCGCGTACTCGCCGAACGTGTGGCGGTACACCTGGTTGGCGACCTCGTCGAAGCCGACGCTCCGGCTCTCGGCGCCGAGCACGAAGATCCTGCCATGGGCGGCGTCCAAGTCCTCCGGCGCGGCCTCGAGCATCCGGCCGGCGATGCGGAACATCTTCTCGCGCAGCTCCGTAGCGGCAGCTTGCACGGCCGAACCCCCGTACATCGTGGCTCTAGAGCTGAAGTTGCCCAGGCCGTAAGGACAGGACTCCGTGTCGCCTTGCAGCACCTTGATGCGCTCCATCTCGCAACCGAGGAACTCGGCTGCGATCTGCGCCATGGCGGTCTCGTTGCCGCAGCCCGGCGAGGTGACGCCGGTCAGGACAGTGACATCGCCCGAGGGAGCCACCCGTACGGTCGCCCCATCGTATGCCGAGATCAGGACCGCACCCGGCATAGCGCAACCTTCTGGGGTCAACTCCTGGCTGAGGCCGATCCCGATGTAACGGCCCTCTTCCCGAGCCTGTTGCTGCATCTCGGGAAAGCCGTCCCAGCCGATCATCTCGAGGACCTTGTCCAGAGATCCCGGGTAGTTGCCGCTGTCGAGCATGGCTCCCGACGGTTGCGAGTAGGGGAATTCGTCCGGCTGGATGAAGTTCCGGTACCGGACGGTGGCCCTGTCGATGCCGGTCTCGCGGGACACACGGTCGATGATCCGCTCCATCAGGAAGGTGGCGGAGTCCTTCCCGAAACCCCGGTAGGCGTTCCACGGGGTCTTGTTGGTGACCACCACCGACAGGCGGATGCGGTTGTTGGGCACCCGGTACACGGTGGGCAGGCAGTATGCGGTCACGAACGACTGGCCCCATCCGAGGAGGGCGGTAGGGGCACCGACATCGGCGATGACGTTGATGTCGAGGCCGGTGACGATCCCATCGCCATTGAAGGCAGCCCGGTAGTCGAACCTCACGTCTCGGGAATGCCCGGTGGTGGCGAAGTTCTCGTCGCGGCCCTCGATCCACTTGATGGGCCGGCCGAGCTTCCGGGCAAGATAGGCGATGAGGGGTTGCTCCTGGAAGGGTGGCTGCTTGAGCCCGAAGGCGCCCCCGACGTTGGGCTGGATCACATGGATCGTCCGCTCGGGGACGTCGAGCGTTTCGGCGAGGAAGGTCCTCAGAGGGTGGGGGTTCTGCGTCGACTCCCATAGCGTGAGCTTGTCCTGGTACGGATCGTACTGGGCGACCGAGCCGCGCGGCTCCAGCGAAACACCGGTGATGCGTTCCGAACGGACTTCGCCTTCGATGATCCGCTCGGCTGCCTCGAAGGCGCCCTCCATGTCCCCGGTCCGCCAGTCCCGGGTGATGAGGAGGTTGTCGCCCCAATCCGGTTCGACCAGGACGGACTCCCTGTCGAGAGCCGCCCTCGGGTCGGTCACTGCGGGGAGCACGTCGTAGGTCACGTCGATCATCCCGACCGCTTCGAAAGCCGTGTTCTTCGACTCGGCCACCACCGCGGCCACTGCTTCACCCACGTAGCGGACCCGGTCGGGCGCCAGCGCGTACCAGTCGACCCCCTTGGCGCCGATCTCCTTCGTGTTCCATGCTTCGGGGATCGGGCGCATCCCGGCCTTGGCCTCGGCGCCGGTCATCACGTAGACCACGCCGTTGAGTTCCTCGGCTGCGGAAGTGTCGATCGAGACGATGCGAGCAGCCGCGTGAGGGCTGCGGAGGATTGCCAGATGAGCCATACCGGGGAGCACGATGTCCGAGACGAACAGGCCTTTTCCGGCGGCGAGTTCCCGGTTGGTGAGACCCAGGTAGGGCTTACCGACATGGCGGAGCGTGCTAGTGGTGGTCATGGTTTCCGCCCCGGGTTGATGGTCGGTGCGCACGCGGGCACTCTCAGTCGAGATCGCGATACTTCCATCGGGACTTGCGGTGTTGCACGTCCGGTCTGGTTCCCGAGGCGCGCTCCTTCGAGAGGCATGGCTCGTGAAGCTAGCAGAAAGGGTATCCGGTCGAGAATCTCATCCACATGATGGAATGCCGAAGTCAGGCCACCATTGGCAACTTCCAGGGGTAAGACAAGGCTGTCCACCGGCGGCGTCTCTTCCCTGGGATCGCTGCAGATGATCCGGTCGCCCACGCTGAATGCCGGGCTTCATGTCGTCGCCGTCCCATGACGCGATAGTTTGTCAACGACCGCGACACCCATATGGCCTTCGATACGAGCCACTCGCTGCTCCAGGTGTCCGATGCGCCGGGCGAGTTCGTCCACAGCGTCTGCCAGCCGATCACGACGACTAACGATGAGCCACAATCCCGACGACCGGACCGCTCGCGACCGCAATGACGTTCAGCCAGTCCATTGATACCGCCCGGCCCACCGACATAGCGACACACACGGATGATCAGATTGAATGGGGTGTGGGAGACAGGTTACGGACTGTCACCCGTATGTAAGTAACGAAGCTTCAGAGATTGATCAACCCGGCCGATTGCCCTCTCCCAACCCAAGATAGGCGTCGAGGTCGATGGCTTGCGGCCATCCCGGCTTCGCCTCGTCGAAGGCAGCCCGGACCGAAGGATCGAGGTCGGTCGGAATGGTGGCGTCGATCATGAGCTTCGAGTTCGGGTATTCGCGATGGAAACTGCTCGGGTCGTACGTGGCTCCCTTCATGTCCCCGATGGTGGTGAGGCGCGTACGGCCGGTGCGAGGATCGATCGCTTGGAACCGCTTGGCCAGAGCGCCCAGCACCCGGTGCTCGTTGAAGATGTCCACATCGTGGTCGAAGGCAATGATCAGCTTGATCTGGGGTACGGCGCCCAGTGCAGCCAGCATGGCGTTGCGTTGCTCCCCGCGCTCGCCCCCCTCGACCGTCGGCTCCTTCCGGATGGCCAGGTAGCAATGGAATCCGTACCCGCTGGCCGGAACGTGGACGGCCACCACATTGGACGATGACGCCTGCACCGCCCTCCAGATCGCCACCTCGTGGCAGATGGCAGCCATGTTCGTTGCGTCCGCGTGGCCCGAGAACGCCAGCTGCAGGATCGGATCCCGCCTCCTCGTGATGGCGCTCACGGAAACCAGCGGACCATGCTTGACGCGGCTGTAGGAGCCGGACATGTCGGCGAACGGCGCCTCCGGATACCGTTCACCCGGCTGGATACGCGCCTCGATCACCAGTTCCGCATCGGCCGGAACATCCACTTCCACTGTGCGGGCGGGCACCAGTTCCACGGGCGCCAACTGGAGGGCCCCGGCGAGGGTGCATTCGTCGGTACCGAGCGCAGCCCGGTAGCTGGCCGCCAGCGTCATTGCGGCGGAAGCCGACGGCACGATCGCGATATCGAGTGGCCGGCCACGGGCCTCCTGGCGCCGGAAGATGTCGGCGATGTTCGAGATGGACGTGAGCGACGGAACCAAGGTTCGGTCGTCTCGCTGCATGTACCGGTAGATCCCGACGTTGGAGGTCCCGGTGTCCGGATCCTTCACGAAGGTGAGGCCCATGGAGATGTACCGGCCGGCGTCCCGTTCGTGATGCCATACGAGCGGGATGTTGTCCAGCGAAGCTTCATCCCCCGTGTGGACCACATCCTGGGATGGCGCGGATCGGGTCTTCCTGGTCGGGACGGGGTGACCGAACCGCTCGCTCAACTCCGGTACCAGGCGTTCCAGGTCGGCGCCGAGCAGGGCCGCCACATTTGACCGGTCGGAGAAGAGCGACCCGGCGATCCTCCATCCGTCGTAGCCCTTCACAGACTCGAACACGACGGCTGACCAGTCGCCCCGTTCCTCAAGGGCGGTCATGACCGCGGTGACCTCGCCGACAGGGTCCACGGGCCGCCTGATACGGACGAGCCCACCCTTACGGTCCAGCAGGTCGATCCCGGCCCGCAGGCTGGTCGGGATGGTCATGTGCGGGTCAGCGGAGAATAGAGCTCCGGTCTCCGGTCCCGGTACATGGTCTGGTCCATCCGGGCGGCGCTCACCTCGTCGAGATCGATAACCGCTGACGTGACTGCGGGTGCGCCTTCGGGTGCGACTGCCAGCACCTTGCCTCTCGGGGACACCACACAACTGAGACCGTAATACTGCGTGGAAGTCCCGTCGACGGTCTCGTGGCCGGCCCGGTTGACGGCTACCGAGAACACCACGTTCTGGGCAGACCAGGTCCTGATGGAGGGGACGAACAACTCCGAGACGGCTCCGCTCGAGGCATTGGGCACGCAGATCACCTCGGCTCCCTCCAGGGCGAGCACTCTCCAGGCTTCGGAGAACCAGCGGTCGTAGCAGACGAGCACCCCAAGCTTGCCGATAGCCGTCGGGAAGGTCGGGAATCCCGGTCCGTTGCGGAAGTAGTACTTCTCGTCGTTCACGGCACCGCCCCAGTTGTAGGACGAGATAGCGTTCTTCCGGTAAACGGGGGCTTGCTCTCCGGTGGGTAGGACGCCCGGGATCAGAGAACCGTCGGGTCCTATGACGGCAGCGCTGTTGAAATACTGCCCGGCCACGGTGCCCCGTTCGAAGAAGGGCACCACCGCGTGGCATCCCCGCGTCGCCACCTCCTCTCGAGCGGTGGTCAGCGTTTCTCCGTCCAGGTCTTCAGCCCAGTCGAAGTAGCGCTGCCGGGTGTGACCCACGCACCAGAACGGCAGGCTGAACAACTCGGGGAACACCACGAGGTCAGGCGTGCGGTCGCCCAGTTGATCGAACGCTCTCCGTACCGCATTAGCGGGCCGGTCGTCGACCGGACCGGTCTGGACGGCCGCTACTCGCATCCGGTCCTTTCCCGGCCGAGGCGTCGCGTCATCGTGTCAGACGTCCCACCCGGCGTCCACCACGATGTCATGACCGGTGATGTTGCGGGCGCCGCTCGACACGAGGAAGGAGACCGCGGCCGCTATGTCGGCGCTGTCGATGAACCTGCCGAGAGCCGTCTGCGACGCGAAGTCGTCGTAGACCTCCTCGGGGGTCAGGCCTAGGGTGGCCGCCTTGGTATCCACGATCTTCGTCATGCGGTCGCCGTGCGTGACGTTCGGGCACACAGCGTTGACGGTTATGCCGTACTGTCCCAGTTCGAGCGCCAGCGTTCTGGTGAGGCCCCGCACTGCCCACTTCGAGGAGGAATAACCGGCGCGATTGATGTACCCGCGGAGACCGCTCGTTCCTGATATGTTGACGATCCGGCCGTCACGGCGCTCGATCATGCTGGGGATCGCGTACTTGCAGACGATGAACGTTCCCAGAACGTTGAGTTCCATGATCTGCCTGAACGCTTCAACCTCGACGTTCTGAGCGGGGGTTTCGATCGGCCCGGTGCCCCCGGCGGAGTTGACCAGGATGTCGATGCCTCCGAACCGGTTCACCGTTTCCTTGGCCAACTGCTGCACGTCGTTCTCCGAGAGCACATCGGTCCGCACCACGAGAGAGGATCGGTGACCGAACTCCTCATCCAGGACGCTGGCATGTCGGTGCAGGGCGTCTTCGTCGCGGGCTGCGAGCACGACGTCCGCGCCCTGGCGCGCCAGGTCGAGAGTGATGGCGGCACCCAGGCCCTTTGCGGCGCCCGTGACTACGGCCACCTTTCCGGAGAGGGCCGAGGTAGGTGCTGCCGAATCTAGGAGGGACTGGCTCGAAATGGTCAACGGCTCTTCTCCTTTTGCCGTGGGCGTGATCTAACTGTCGATGGGATCGGTGGAGACGACCCGGGAGATGGCATCTGGGTCGAGGTTGTCAGTGCCCGGTGCGCTGCGATGGTGCGGGCCCCCTCGTCCAGCACCCGGAGCACTTCGGGAATCCGTGACTTCGGTAGACGTGCCCTCGGCCCGGCCAGGCCTAAGGCTGCCACCGGGTTGGTGCGGGAATCGAGCAGCGTGATGGCGATTCCCCACAGGCCCAGGTTCGTCTCCTGGTAGGACGTGGCCCAGCCTCGCCTGCGGATGTTTCTCAGTTCCCTCTCCAGAAGGGTCGGATCCGTGATCGTCGCGTCGCACAAGGTGGGCAGGCCACCATCTATGAAGGCGTGCAGGTCGGCGTTGCTCATGTAGGCGAGCAGAGCCTTCTGGGATGCTCCCGCGTGGAGCGGAACCCGCAGGCCCGGGACGACCGACAACCGGAGCGGCTTGCGGCTCTCGACCCGTTCCAGGCAGACGGAAGTGCGCCGATCAGGGCTGATCGCTGTAAGGAGGACCGTCTCGCCGCTCTCTGCTGCGATCGACTCCAGGACCTTGAGGCTGGTGGCCTGAAGGTCGGTGGAAGCCGTGGCACGCTTCCCGAGTTCGAAGGCCGCCACGCCTAGCCGGTACCGCTTGGTCACATCATCCCTGGCTACGTAGCCATGCCGTTGCAGGGCGGCTAGCAGGCGATGGACGGTGGGAACCGGCAGGTCAAGCGCCTCGGCCGCCTCCGTCACGGTCCAATCGGGGGCATCCGGCGTGAACAGTCGCAGTATGGCGAACGTCCGGTCGAGGACTCTCGGACCTGAACCGTTGGTGTCGATTCTGGGGTTGAAAGGGTCGACTACCTTCAGGTTGCGGGGAGCAGCAGACGTGGTCAGTTCAGCCTCCGATCACGACGACGCGTTCTTCGGTCATCTCCCGGACTGTGTACCTGGGTCCTTCACGGGTGTTGCCGGATATCTTCGTCCCGCCGTAGGGCATCTGGTCGACACGGAAGGTGGGTGTCTCGTTGATGGTCACCCCCCCGAAGTCGAGTTGCTCGGCGGCGTCGAGGGCCCTTCGGATGTCCATTGTGAAGATTCCGGCCTGCAGGCCGTACTCGGTGGCGTTGGCCGCCTCGATCGCCTCCGAGAAGCTCTCGAATGTACGGATGCCGACCACCGGGCCGAACACCTCGTCGTGCCACACCCGGTCGGAAGGATCGACCTGGTCCAGCACGGTCGGCCCGAGATGCGGTCCGCCGCTGCCCGAGTCCACGATGGGTGTGGCGCCGCTGTCCTGCGCTTCTTCGATCCAGTCGGCGACCCGGTCCCGGGCGTTGTTGTTTATGAGGGGCCCGACGAAGGTCGCCGGGTCGAGGGGGTCGCCGAGTGTCTTGCCGGCGCTGGCGCCGATCAGTTCATCGACGAACCGGTCGTGTACCGACCGTTCAACGATGACTCTCTGCACCGAGATGCAGGACTGCCCGGCGAAGGCGAACCCGCTTGCGGCTACTGCTCCGGCGGCTGCGGAGAGGTCCGCGTCCGCGCAAACGATGAGCGGTGTCGAGTTACCCAACTCCAGGCTGACCCGCTTCTGCGGCGCCCGGGCCGCCAACTGCCATCCGACCTCGCTCGAACCGGTGAAGGTGATCATCCCCACCCGGTCGTCGGCGATGAGCACATCGCCGATCTGCGACGACGAACCCACCACCACGGACAGGGCCTCTCGCGGCAGGCCGGCATCGTAGAGGATGTAGGCGAGCGCCGCGGCGGCCAAAGGCGCCTCCCTGGAAGGCTTGAGCACGACACCGCATCCGGTGGCGACGGCGGGACCGACCTTGTGTGCAGCCAGGTTGAGAGGGAAGTTGAACGGGGTGATGGCGGCGATCACGCCGATCGGGACCCGGATCGTGAACCCGCGATGGCCTACGCCGGCCGGATGGGCGTCGAACGCCACCCCGGTACCGGTCAATGTGCGTGCTTCCGCGGCCGAGAACCGGAAGGTCTGCACGCAGCGGTCCACCTCGATCAAGGCCTGGCTGACAGGCTTTCCGATCTCGAGGGCCAGGATGCGTGCCAGAGCATCCCGGTTGGCCTCGATGCGGGCAGCTGCCCCGTCGAGGATCTCGGCCCGGCGGTACGCCGGAAGGGGGTTCCGGGTGGCGTGATGTGCCGCGTCTATGGCATCGGCCGTTTCCCGCTTCCCGCCGGTCGGGACCATTCCCACCACGGATCCATCCCACGGCGAGTTCACTGCCAGGGGATCCCCCGAGAGTTTCTCACCGGCCGAGAACAGGTCCGGACGGAAGGGGAGCGTGGTCGTGGAAAGAACCGATGAAGTGGTCATGTGTCCCTCGATGAGTTGGCTTGCCGGGAGAGGGGATTCTAGGTCTTCGCTGTCGTGTAGCGAGAACATAATTTCACATCGTGAGAATCGAGCTGTAGGAGACGGTGACTACCCGGCGTCGAGAACTACCAGCGGGAGGAAAGCCGTGACCACGAAGTTCGGCGACCGGGGTTAAGCGTGTGGAGGGGGCGTGTTCAGCTGACGCTAATCACACTTCTTATCGTGTCACCCCGGTGAATCGCATTGAACGCGGACTCCACGTCGTCGAGACCGATCCTCTCTGTGACCAGTCCGTCGAGGTCGAGTTTCCCCTCGAGATACCAGCGGATCAGTTGGGGGAAGTCGCGCGACGCCAGGGAATCGCCGTTCAGCGAGACCTTCAAAGTGGTGCCGGGAAAGAAGAACCCCTGCATCGGAAGGGTCAGGACTTGGTCGTCAGGGGGGAATCCGATCAGCACCGCCGTACCCCGGTAGTCGAGGACCTCCACACACTGCCGGGTGGTGGTGGCGAAACCCACCGCGTCGAAGGAGTAATCCACGCCGTGGCCACCGGTCAGGGCGCGTACTTCCTCGACGGGATCCGTCCGGGAGGCGTCCACCACATCCGTGGCGCCGAACGAGGTCGCCCAATCGAGCTTCCGCGACACCAGGTCCACGGCGACTATGCGCCCTGCTCGGGCGAGTCGGGCGCCCTGGATCACATTGATCCCGACCCCACCGGCACCGAAAACGGCCACGGTCGCTCCGGGTTCCACTGCCGCGGTTCGCAACACCGACCCCACACCCGTGGATACGGCACATCCCAATAGCGACGCCTGCTCGGGCGGGCAGTCGGGGGAGACCGTAACCGCCTGGGGAGCGGCCACCACCAGATACTCGGAGAAAGTACCGAGACTCAAAGCAGGTGTCAGGCTCCGGCCGTCGCGGGTCTCGGGACGGGTAACAGCTTCCACAGGTTGCCGGCAATGCTCGATCCGGCCCGCCAGGCACGAGCGGCATGCATGGCACGGTGCCCGGTATGTAAGAACCACGAACTCACCCACCCGTGACGGGTCGACCCCGTCACCCACCTCCTCTACGTAGCCGGACCCCTCGTGGCCCAGCAGGTAGGGGAACTCGTCGCCTAGGTGGCCATCGACGTAGTGCATGTCGCTATGGCACACACCGCTGGCGGCGATCCGGACCAACACCTCGCCGGGTCCCGGATCCCGGACCCTGAGTTCCTCCGTCGTAAAGGGTCCGCCCCTGGCTTCGGCGACCACACCCCGTCCGGTCCTGGAAGCGCCGTTCTCCTGGTGCCCCATATTCCTTCAGTCCCCTCGATGCAGCGTTAGATCGTGGGTTGCGACAATAGCGGGAATCCCGGGTCCTGCCCGCTGCACCGGTTGGCCGGCCCCAGACCTCGAAGCGGCAGGGCAGAGGGGCGCCGTGATACGCTCGCTAGCGGCAGAGGGGCGAGTAGAAAGGACGCGCGATGGTTGAGCTTCGGAACTACTGGCACCCGGTGGCGAGGGTGGCGTCTGTCGGAGCAACCCCTGTGGCAGCGTCCCTGCTAGGTGAGCAGTTGGTCCTGTTCCGGGCGGGTGACGAGATCGTGGCGCTGAAGGACCTCTGCATCCACCGCGGGACCCCTCTCTCCCTGGGATGGATGGAGGGTGACCAGATCGTCTGCCACTACCACGGCTGGCGTTACGACAAGACCGGGGTCTGCACGCTCATCCCGACCCTTCCTCCCGGTGGTCGCATCCCTCCCGCCGCCCGGGTGCCACGGTTCCGCACCGAGCAGCGTTACGGGTTGGTATGGGTGGCGCTCGCCGACCCGAAGCATCCCATACCCGACTATCCGGCTTACGAGAGTGAGTCCATGACCACCGTTCTCTACGACGATCTCCGCTGGAAGGCCAACGCGGCCCGGGTGATCGAGAACGTCCTGGACTACACCCACTTCCCGTGGGTCCACGACGGGCTGCTGGGCGAGCGCGACGAGCCGATGTACCCGCATGTGAGACCCGCGCTGTCCGAAGACGGCTTCAGCTACGACGTACCCGACGATCGCAACAACACCGTGCGTTCCTACCGGCTCTTCCTGCCGTTCACGGTCCGGCTGACGGTCACCACCCGTATTCCGGAGCACGAACGGGCAACCAACCCGATGAGCCCCAAGGGGCGCAACTACTCGATGATGTTCACATGCTGCCCGGTCTCGTCCACGGATACCATCCAGTACTTCTTCACGTCCCGTGACTGGAGCCTCACCAAGCCGGACGACGACTGGTATGAGTTCGATGCGGTCGTCATGTCGCAGGATCAGGTAGTGGTCGAGAACCAGCGTCCCGAGGAACTGCCGCTGGATCTGACCGCCGAGCTCCATCTACGCGGGACGGACGCCGGCGCGCTGGCCTACCGCCGGATGTTGCGGGACCGGGGCGTCGCATGGCACCACTGACCGCGAGGGGTCGAAGGCCCGGCTCTCCGACCGCGATGCGATAGGAGGACCTGTGCGAAGGTTGATCGTCGGCATCTCCGGATCGAGCGGTGCGATCTACGGAGTGCGGATCGTCGAGGTTCTGTCGAGGGTTCCCGAGGTCGAAACCCATCTGATCGTGTCTCGAGGCGCCGAGGCAACGATCGCCTACGAGACGGAGTACGACCCGGCCCGGGTCTTCGCCATGGCGGACACGGTGTATTCCAACTCCAAGGTGGGCGCCGCCCCCGCGTCCGGGACCTTCGTCACCGACGGCATGGTCGTGGCGCCCTGCTCGATGAAGACGCTCAGCTCCATCGCCAACAGCTACGGCAGCACCCTGATAGCCCGAGCAGCCGATGTGTGCCTCAAGGAACGCCGCAGGCTGGTACTGGTAACACGGGAGACACCCCTGCACCTCGGTCATCTGAGGTTGATGTGCCGGGTGACCGAAACCGGAGGGGTCGTGCTCCCGCCGGTACCCGGCTTCTACACCCGTCCCCGGTCGATCTCCGACATCGTCGACCACACCATCACCAAGATCCTCGACCAGTTCGGCATCGAGGCCAACCTGATAACGAGGTGGGGCGGAATCTAGGGATGATCGTGAGTCATTCTGGACAGCGGTAGGTTTAGCCGAGCGTCATCAGGTCGGGACTAGCGACGGGTGGCTCTGAAGTTCTCTGTGCCACATCCGGCCACCTTGGTGCCAGTTTTCAAAACTGCCCAGGGACGACGGAGGCAACCGAGATCCTCCAACGGATTGCCCTCTACGACCAGCAGGTCGGCAAGCTTACCCTTCTCGACGGTTCCGAGATCCGCGTTCACGCCTAGGAGCTCTGCCCCGACGCGCGTAGCGGCTTCTATCACCGCATGGCGCGGCATCCCTGTGGAATGGAGCAACGCCAACTCGTCGTGAAGGCCCGACCCGGGAAGTATGAAAGGGTTCGGCATGTCGGTCCCCGCCGCGATCTTGATCCCGTGTCGATGGGCCCGCTCCACGAACTCGAGTTGCCGTGACCACTCGGTGGGCGCCGCTGCCCAGTCCTCGGCCGAGTAGTCGTTGATCCAGCCTTTCCGTTCCCAGGTCTCGATGACTGCGTCGGGCATCCGTCCGATGCCGTCCGGTTTGCGAACCGCATCCTCGTTGTTGAGCAGCGCGCTTCGAGAGAGCGTCAAGGTCGGCGTCAGGTAGACGCCTCGTTCCAAGAGAAGATCCAGCAGGGCGCCCACACGGTCGGATGCGACGTCTATGTATCGCCACGGGCGAAAGGACAGCAGGTGATCGTGGGCACGGCGGGGAAGGCGGGCGATCTCGTCCTGCTGCTCGTCGGTTAGCAGCTCGGATCCGATCCGGATGTGTTCGAGTGCGTCCACTCCGAGCCGTACGGCAGCTTCCGCCGTCAGCGTGTTACCGACGTGAGCGGCCACCTTCTTGCCGTGAGCGTGGGCCGCCGTAACGACCTCTCGCAGTAGCTCCCCCGTCATCCACACGTAGATCTTTATGAAGTCGGCCCCGTTCTCGATCAGGTCGAGGGTTTGGGCGCGGGCCTCTGCTGCGTCCGAGACCACGCGGAGGCCGGGGTGGGGTCCTCCCGGTGGTCCGTCCAGGTTGGGTCCGGAACCGTAGAAGCGCGGCCATCTCGGGTTCCCGTCCTTGAGCATCTTGAAGGACCAGTCGAGTTCCGGGCTACCGGTACATCTGACAGTGGTCACACCGTACTCGACGAAGTCCTTCATGAACCGGTCGAACAGCGGCATCGGCTCGTCGACGTCGAACCGGTTGTAGGGAAGCAGGCCCAAGTGGACATGGCTGTCGATGAGGCCGGGGAGGATGGTCTTGCCGGAGAGATCGACGGTCCTCGCCCCTCCGGTAGGGGAGACCTCACCCCGGCGGTAGATGTTGGTGATCCGGCCTCCGGCCAACTCCAACACGGCGTCCTCGATGGGCTCCCTGCCCGAGCCGTCGATGACCCGGGCCCCGCTGAGGATGAGCGCCGGGGCCTCCGGTTCGGATGGGATCGTCGATCGGATCTCAGCCGCCATCCGACCGTACCGAGGAGTGCCAGGGGATCGAGACGGTCTCGATGATCTGCACGGCTTGGAACCAGACGACGCCGAGGATCGCGACGATGAGCATGGACGCGTAGGCGTCCGGCGTGTCGAAGGTCTCCAGGCTCCTCGTGAGAAGGGTTCCCAGGCCTCGCTGCACCGTCACGAACTCGGTAACGATCACCCCGACGAGGGCCAGCGTGACGTTGAGTTTGAGCGATGTGAAGATCCAGGGGAGAGCACTCGGGATCTTCAACTTGGTCAACCCGCCCAGTCGGCCCACGGCAAGGGATTCGAGCAACTCCTGGGATTCACGTTCGATGGATGTCAGGCCCTTGTAGACCGAGATGACGGTGGGCGGCACCGACATGAGGACCACAACCGCGATGGCCGAGTTGGGTCCGAGCCCGAAGTAGAGGACCATCAACGGGGCGGTGGCCAGAATCGGCATGGCGGCGAATCCGCTGGTGACCGGGAGGAGGTAGCGGCGCAGCGGGTCGACCTCGGAGAGGAGGATCGCAAGGCTGACACCTGCAATCGAGCCGAGAACGTACCCGACCCCGGCTGCGTAGAAAGTGTCGTAGGCGTTCTTGCGGAAGAACCACCATCCCTCGAAGAAGGCCTCCACCACGGCAGTCGGGTACGGGACCGTGAAGATCTTCAGGTCGAACAGGTCGTGGAACACGCCCATCTCCCACGTCACGAGCAGCGCTACCAGAACAGCCAGTGGTGGAACTGTCCTGAGGGTGATGAGACGTATACGGCCCCGCATCATGCGACCTCTACGCCCTGAACTCGGGCTGCCACGGAGTGATCAACCGCTCGAGGAGGGCGGCGCCCCGGTAGAAGACGATTCCGAGTAGGAGGGTCAGGACCACGGCCGCCCAGAACAGGCTCGCGAACTGGGGACCGTAGTACTGGGTGATGAGGATCAGGTACCCGACCCCGTCGGTAGCGCCCGAAAGCTCCACGACTATCTCGGCTACGACGGCCAAGGGCGCCGCGATCTTGAAACCTGTGAAGAAGAAGGGCGCCGCGGCCGGGATCCTGAGCTTCATCAGCGTCTGCCGGCGGGATGAGTTGTAGCTGTCCATCAGCTCCGCCTCGTCATCCGGCACGCTCTTGAGTCCCTTCAGTATGTTCAGGGACATCGGGAAGAACGTTATGTAACTAGCCACCACGATGCGGGTGATGGTGAAGTCCCGCAGGATCGCTAGCAGGATGGGGGCTAGGGCGATGGTCGGCACCATCTGGCCGAACACCACGTAGGGGTAGAACGCGCTCTCCCAGATACGGGAGCGTCCCGCGATCAACGCCAAGGCCACGCCGATCACGGTCCCGATCACCAGCCCGACCAGGGCGCCGGAAGCGGTGGTACGAACAGCCGACCACAGATCCGGCCAGTTCTGGACCATGGCTATCGCTATGTCGTGCAGGTAGGGGAACTTCTTGCCGGCCAGCGGCGTGTCACTCGATGCCACCCGCCAAGCGTTGAGCTGCCAGAGGACTCCGACTGCAATCACGAGAAGGACGCCGATACCCCAGGTCCGCATCCTGGACCGCTCCGATCGCGAAGCGACCGGGGAGGCAGATTGGCCGCCGCCCCGGTCGGTCACGCTGGTTTCGCTTGCGTCCATCTCAGGAGTCGGGCGTCTTGATCCCTACATTCCGTCAGACGCCATATCCCAGATCGATGTGTCGTAGGCATCCGAAGCCGGGACTTCCTGATCGAGGAGCCCGAATCCGAAGAGGTCCGTCGAGAGCCGTTCGAACGCCGGAACATCGATGCTTCCGTACTCTGCCTCCGAGAAGCCCTCGGGGAAATGCAGGGCCTCGAGCGCGGTGAGCATGTTGGTCTGATGCAACTCGGACGCTTGGATCGCCTGCTCGAGGATCACGCTGACAGTCTCCTCCGGATTGTCGAACGCGTACTTCCATCCACGGATGGTGGCCGCAACGAACCGGGCGATCGCTTCGCCCTTCTCGGCGAGGATCTCCTCGGTGGTGTGGAGCACTCCGTGGGGGCTGCCGACGCCGTAGTCGTCGAAGTCGATGATGACTAGGTCATCGTCGGTGAAGCCCTCTTCGTAGAGCGACTGGAGCTCGTTCCAATAGGTGGGGGTGATCGTGTCGAACTCCCCGTTCAGGAACGGATCGAGGCTGAATCCCTGCTCGACCAATTCGAAGTCCACTCCGGGCTCCAATCCGATCTGGGCGGCAAGCGCGAGGAGTTCCACCTCGTCGCCGCCTCCCTGGAAGGCCGCGACGGTCTTGCCCGCGAGGTCTTCGGGACCCTGGATTCCACTGTCCGCCATGGCAACGATGGGGAACCCTGACTTGCGATGGAACTGGGCGACGGCCACCAGCGGGACTCCACGGCTGCGGGCCACGAAGATCGCGGCGGCCTTGCCGAGGGTCAGGTCGGCGGCGCCGGTGATGATCTGCTGGTCGGGGCTCACGTCAGGCCCGCCGGGCAGCACCTCGACATCCAGGTTCATGTCGTCGTAGAAGCCCTTGCGGTCCGCCATGATGTAGCCGGCGAACTGGGACTGGGGCACCCAGGTGAGTTGCATCACCAGGCTCACCCGCTCAGGTGCCGCGGTGGTAGTGGGACCCTCGGTTGTGGCCGGTGCGGCCGTGGTGGGTGCGGCGGTCGTAGGTGCCGGTTCGTCCTCGCCGCACGCCATTGCAACGAGCGCCAGCGCGAGGAGCCCGACAAGAATTCCACCTCTTAAACGGTTCATGGTTCCCTCCGATAGTCCGGGGACTGCCCCGAGCCGAGAGTGAACGCCGGCGCGGGCCGAGTTCATTAGCAGGTTACTAGCGCAGAATCCTGGTGTTCGGAGATTGTTCACACTATGGAACCGCTCTGTCGTGTAGCTAACCGCGAGATGTTCCTGAGTTGTCGGAGTCGGGCGGAGGTCATGTGACTGCGGTGGAACAGGATCCCGGGCCGGGACAGGGGCTCGCGGCACTTTGGGCGCAGAGCGCTCGGATTATGCTCACGAAGCGGTGCGAGGTTGCGATACGGGAGACTGTTCGATATGAGCTACAGAGATTCTGATTCTGGCGCCCACCCCTCCCCGCGGGACTACTGGTATCCCGTTTCCATGTCGTCAGACGTTACGGACAAACCCGTTTCGACCATGCTGCACGGAGAGAGGTTGGCAGTGGTCAGGCTCGACGGGGAACCGGTGGTCTACAAGGATCTATGTATACACAGGGGCAGCCCCCTCTCCATGGGTTGGGTCGACGGATCGAATCTCACCTGCGGATACCATGGCTGGCAGTACGACCGGTCGGGTGCCTGCGTGCGGATTCCCCAGCGTGATCCGAAGTCTCCTATCCCGGCGAAGGCAAGGGTCCCGACTTATCCCGCTATCGAGCGTTTCGGGGTCATCTGGTCGACTCTTGGCAACCCGGTGGATGGGCCCGGCGACATGCCCGAGTGGGACGACCCGAAGTGCCGGACCATATTCCTACCTCCGTTCGAATGGAACGCCAGTGCTGGCCGGATGATGGAAAACTTCCTGGACGCGGGCCATTTCGCGTGGGTCCATTCCGGGCTCCTCGGCGATCCTGAGCGGCCGATGGTCTACACCGGTCCCCTAAACATGGAGGACGAGGGGTTCAGCTACGTTGTGGAGACTGACATCCGGGATGAGACGGCAGACGGTGGATGGGTTCGCTCGGGTATCTTCTACCGGTTCACGCTGCCGTTCTGGTTCATGATCACGGAGGCCGGCTTCAGGCCGACGGAGAAGGTCGTACATGGCGAGGAGGACCACGAGAGGGACCAGGACGTCGATGCGCACTACCGGTTCGACATAGTTCTCCAGCCTATGGCCGCGACCAGGACGCGCCGTTACACGTGGATAACGCGCAACTACGACCTGGATCCGTCCGCGGACGAGAAGTACCGATCCACCCAGCACACCGTCGCCATGCAGGATCAGCCGATCGTCGAGGCACAGCGTCCGGAGGAACTCCCTCTCGACATCACGGCCGAGTTACACATCAAGGGAGTCGATGCCCCCGCCATAGCCCTGCGCAGACTGCTGGCTGAGAGGGGTCTCGGCGCTAGCGTCCTAGCGCCCTGAGCTTCGGCTTCGGTGCGGTAGATCACGTGGGGGCTACAACACCGGGCAGGTTGGAATCGGCCGGCAACCCTACAGGACACCTATCGAGCCTCTCTACATGTGTGGATCCTGCTGGCAGTCGGGTGGCTCGATCACTTGCGCCCCCGGTTACAACGCCGTCAACGCGATAGCCGAGGACCTGAAGATCAAACGCCGGTGGCCCGAGCTGGCCTTCTTGGACGGATGCGGTTTCTTCGAGGACTGGCAACGACTCCGGTCAGCCGAGCGCCGACACGTCTCTCAGGCGTCTCCGCGCGTCAGAACCTATCTCGTAGGAAGGCTCGGGCGGCCGGACCCTCGAGAAGGTCGGGCCGCCCGAGCGTGATTGCTTCCGGGTTCAGACTCCTTCGGGAAGGGTGATCGAGCCGTCGTTGATCCCGGCGGTCGTATCGTCGACGATCTGCTGCAGCTCATCGGTGACGTGGCCCGGGCAGAGTTCGAACCTCTGGACATCGGGGTTCTCGACGCCGAAGAACTGGGGCTGATCGGGCACGGTGCCGTCCATGTAGTCGCTGGTCATGGTGACCACGAGTCCCGACGCGTTGAGGATCGAAGTACCCACGATCTGCGGGAAGTCGCCGCACCGCGGGAAGATGATCCCGAACGTGAGGGCGGTGTCGCCCGCGTCGACGATCGCCTCGATGACCCCGGCGATTCCCGAGTCCACGTAGCTGTAGATCACGTCGGCATCGACCGCGAGCTGGGCCGAAGCGGCCGCGAAGGCTCCCTGCGGGTCGACGAACGACCCCACGATCGTCGACGTGATCTCGATATCGGGATTGACCGACTTGAGGCCGGCGGAGAACCCGTCGTCGGCCATGTAGAGGGGGGGTATCTCCTCACCCCCGACGAATCCGGCCTGATTCGAGGTGGTCAGATGGGCGGCCACAACACCTGCAATGTAGGCGGGTACTCCTTCCCTGACGCCGTAGACGAACAGGTTGGGCGAGTCGGAGGTCTGCCCGTTGATCACCATGAACGTGGTGTCGGGGAACTGCGGGGCGACGGTCACACCCGGTTCCGCGTACTCGGCCCCCACGCCGATGACCAACTCGTTGTCCTGCGCCAGGTCTCTGAGCGCCTCGACACGGGCCTGGGGATCCAGGACGTTCTCCCGCACGGAGACGGCGGCTCCGAGTTCACTCTCCACCAGCAGGAGACCGTCGTAGTGGGCCTGCGAGAAGCCCTTGTCGTTCTTCGGGCCGGGCAAAGCCATTCCCACGGTAAGCGGTTCAGGCTCAGCAGGCGCGGCGGTCGTCGTGGTTGCCGGTGCGGCGGTGGTGGCTGTCTCCTCCGCGGCATCTTCGCCGCATGCCGCAGCAACCACGGTCAGGGCCATCAGGACCGCTACCAGCCTTTTCCAGTGAGTGGATGTTGTCGATCTCATGAACCCTCCTATCGAGCGAACCCTTCAACTCCTTGTGCGAAGCGCCAACCGATTCTAGGAGTCGGGTCGCCGGAGAACAGTTCCTTCTCGCCTTGTGACAGTCGAACCCTCCCGATGGGGTTCCTTCTCAAGTATCGGCTTCCCGGCTGTAGGGGATGGCCAGGGTTGAGGGCATCCACGACCGTCCGATGAACCCGGCTAGCACGACGATCGTGAGCACGAAGGGGAGGGTACGCCACAGTTGCGCAGGGAGGGTGAACTGTGGTTGCACCGCTGCCAGGACCGCCCCGAGCGCCGCCACACAGCCTATGGCGGCCAGGGTGCCGGGATGATGGGATCTAAGGGACCGCCTCCCGACGATCAGGTAGGCGGGACCGATCAACGCCAAAACCAACCAGACCTCCAGCGGGACCGTTGCCTCCGCCTGCAGGCGCAACTGCAGGGCGTCCGCTCCCCCGAACAGGAGACATGCCAGGAGGACACCGGGGGCGCGCCACCGGCCGAAGATGACCGCGGCCAGCGCCAGATAGCCACGGCCGTTGGTCATGCCCTCGATGAATACCCCGAGTTCGATCGACAGGAACGACCCGCCTGCCCCGGCTAGCCCTCCCGCCACGAGAGTGGCGACCCACCGGTTGCGGAAGACGCTCGATCCGGCGGTGTCGGCGGCCTCCGGCAGTTCGCCGGTGGCCCTCATCGACAGTCCCCAAGCGGTTCTCTGCAATACGAACCAGATCACCACCACGACGACCAGGGCGAAGTAGACCCATCCGGGCTGGGCGAACAGGGCTTCGCCGACACCTGGGATGTCGGCGAGGTACGGCCATCTCCAGGGCGCAGGACGGTCGAGAAGCACCTGCGGGCCGCTGAAGACTTCCCGGAACGCGAAGGAGGTCAATCCGAGGGCGAGGATGTTGATCCCGATGCCCACCACGATCTGATCGGCGCGGAGGCGGATCGAGAGAAACGCCATCGCTGCGGCGAACACCACTCCGGCGACCACCGCGAACACGACCCCCATCATGAAGCTGCCGGTCAAGTAGGTGCCCAGGAAGCCGAAGAAGGCCCCGGCCAGCATGAACCCCTCCAGCCCGATATTGAGGATGCCGGTGCGTTCGGCGAGGAGCTCACCGCTGGAAGCGAATATCAAGGGCGTGGAGAGCCGTAGGGTGGTGGCCAGCCAGAATGCGTCGAACACTCCCATCAGCCGGCGCCCACCACTTCGGTTGCGGAGGACGAGGCGTCGGGCGAACTGCCCGGCGCGTCGACCCGGGTGCGCTTGGTGCGGTTGTACAGGTAGGCGGTGCCGGCGACGAACAGGATCACAAGACCCTGGGTCACGTACACGAGCTCCGAGGCGACCCCCACCCGGGTTTCCATGAAACCACTGCCGGAGTCGAGAACGGCGAAGAGGAGCGCGGCGGGAACGGCGCCGAAGGGGTTGTTGCGAGCCACGAGGGCCACCACGATCCCCTCGAAACCGAAGCCGGCCGAGAAACCGTCTCCCATGCGGGCGGTCTCTCCGCCGAGGATGAGCGATGCGCCGACCACTCCTGCGATGGCGCCGGACAGGATCAGACCGACGGCGTTGATCCGTACGGTGTTGATGCCCACCCGGCGCGCCGCGGTCGGGTTTGCGCCGGTGATGCGCAGCGTCAACCCGAAGGTGGTCCGGTTCTGGAGGAAGGCGACCGCGACCACCGCCACCGGTACCAGGAGGATGTCCCAGGTGAGGGCGCTATTGGCAACGATCGTTCCCCATTGGGCGGTTTCCGCGACCTCGCTACTTCTCGGGAACACGACCCCGGGTTCCTGCATGGGGCCTCTCACCAGCCAGCTGAGCGCCTCCGTCGCTATAAGGGTGAGCATCAGGGTCGAGATGATCTCGTTGACGTCGCGCTTCGCCCAGAACCAGGCGGCGATCCCCGCGTAGAGTCCTCCCGCGGTGGCGCCCCCCAGCATCCCTAACACGACGTGGGCACCCGTCGGGAGAGCGCTCAGATGTAGTCCGACCAGGGTGGCCACGATCCCACCGACGATGATCTGACCTTCGAGTCCCAGATTGATCCGCTTGGTGGTGAACGCGATGATCCACGCCAGTGCTATCAGAACGAGCGGCAACAGGAAGCTCAGGGTGCGGGCGAGTTGGATGCGACCCCCGAGCGATCCGCTCAACAGCGCGTTGAGCGCCTCCAGAGGCGGCGCGCCGGCCACTGCCAGCACCACGGCGGCGACGATCAGAGCTGCGATGACAGGGCCGACGGCGATAGCCCCGTTCAGGAGCACCCTGCGGACCATCTAGCTCTCACCGCCCATCAGGAGTCCGAGGGTCTCGGCATCCGCGTCGTCCGCGGAGAGAATGCGCAGGAACCGTCCGTTGGCGATCACCGCGATCCGGTCGCTGAGGGACAGGATCTCGTCGAGTTCGGTGGAGATCAGGAGCAGGGCGGACCCGGCACGCCTGCGCTCGAGCAGGGTTGAGTACACGAACTCCATGGCGCCCACATCGAGTCCCCGGGTCGGCTGAGAAGCCACGAGGAGGTTGGGGGCCGCATACAGCTCCCGCGCCAGGATCGACTTCTGCTGGTTACCTCCGGAAAGCTGGCTCATCCGGATCCTCTGGCTGGGGGTCCGAACATCGAAGCGGCGGATCAGGTTGAGGCAGTGCTCCCTGATGGAAGCCGGGTCGAGCAGGCCGCGGGAAGCGAGTGGCCGGTCCCGGTAGTCGCGCATGATCAGGTTGTCCCGCAGGGACAGGTCCAGGGCCAGTCCGGTCTTGTGCCGGTCCTCCGTTATGACACCTCCGGAACGGCGCCGGAATCCGGCGGGGGTCATTCTCCCGACTTCCTCGCCCCCTATGAGGATACGCCCGGTCGTGGGCGGGATCATTCCGGTGAGGACGTCCACCAACTGCGTCTGCCCGTTCCCGTCGACGCCGGCGACGCCGAGAACCTCCCCGGCCCTGACCTCGAAGGTGATCCCATCGAGGACCGCGTTGCCGTTGCTGTCATCCAGGGACAGGTCGCGAACCTCGAGTACCGGATCTCCCGGCGCCACTTCGTCCCGAGCGGCCCGGAACACGACCGGTCTCCCCACCATCATCCTTGCCAGCGACGCCTTGTCGGTGTCGTCTACGTCCACCGTCCCCACCACGGCCCCGTCCCGCAGGACGGTGCAACGGTCCGCTACGGCCATCACCTCGTCCAGTTTGTGGGTGATGAACACAGCCGCCCGGCCTTCTGCTACGAGGGATCGGAGGACCTCGGCCAGGTCCTCCCACTCCTGTGGTGTCAGGACCGAGGTCGGTTCGTCGAGGATCAGGATCTCGGCGGACCGGTGGAGGAGCTTCAGGATCTCCACCCGCTGCCGCGCTCCGACAGACAGGTCCTCGATTACTGCGGAGGGGTCCACCTCCAACCTGTGGAGGCGTGACAGTTCCGTCACGTCCCCCGAGATCCTGGCCAGGTCGGTGAGCGGGTACCGGTCGGTACGGAATCCGAGCGCCACGTTCTCGGCCACCGTCATGTCCGGTACGAGCATGAAGTGCTGGTGGACCATTCCGATACCTGCGTCCACTGCGTCGCGGGGTGAGCGGAGCACGATCGGGCGACCCTTGATCTCCACGGATCCGGCGTCCGGGTGAGACAGCCCGTACAGGATCTTCATCAGGGTCGTCTTCCCGGCGCCGTTCTCGCCCAGGAGACCGTGTATCTCCCCTGGATAGACCTCCAGATCGACGTTGTCGTTCGCCACCACGCCCGGGTATGTCTTGCGGATGCCTCGCATCCTCAGGATGGGTTCGCCGCCCGGGGTATCGCGGCGGGATGGGCTGGGCCGGTTCTTCGCCCCCTCTTCAGCGGGGTTCCGGAGGTGCGGGTTTACCGTTCCCGGCAATCAGAACCGATCGAGTGGCCGGATCCGTAACTGCCGACCGGGCGACAGGACGCGGCAACCGTTTGCCGCGGACGCGGGGGTAACGAATCCGGACAGGCGATGTCCCATCAGCCCAGGCCTGTCAGGTATGAGGGGTTTTCCTTGGTCATCTTCTCGAGGGCGCTGTAGTCGACTCCCTCGTCGAGAAGTGAATAGAGGGCCATGCGCAGTCCCTCGGGATGCGGCGGGCCCGAGCCCTGGCCGAGATCGGAGCTGAGGATCAGCCTTTCCCCGCCGTGGGCGTCGATAACCGGTGCGAGTTCTTCCGGTGTCTGCTCGTAGAACGTCGGCGACGTGCACGTGATGGCGACTATCTCGAGGTATGCCCCGGCATCGACGAGTTCCCGCTGGACGTCGAGGTCGTATTTGGTCAGGGCCCAGTTGACGTGGGTCACCAGCAGCCTCTCGAGGCCGACCCGGTTGGCCTCCCTGAGGACCAGACGGGTCTCGTCGAGGTTCAGGTGCCCGGTACAGAGGCACGCACCCGCGTCAGCAACCAGCTTGATCACCGTCTTGGCGTCTTCGGTCAACCGGCCATAGGCGTCGAGGACGGTGACTCCCGGTCCGGGGAGTTGAGGCTGCATCCGACCGAGTTGCGGGTAGTCAGGTATCCCGAAGTAGTCGTCGTGATGCTTGGAGTGATTGCTGGGCATCCAGATCACCTTGGCGCCGTAATGGAGGGCCGCTTCGACGACGTAAGGGTTTATCCCGCCCACGGACCGGTTCAGGACTATCGCCCCGATCGGGTCGATTCCCGGCATGGTGCGCTTCAGGTTGGCGGCGCGATGGAACGTGGCGCTGTCGTGGTCCTTCAGGACGAATCCCCGCATCCCGTAGTCGAGCGCGTAGCGCCCGAGGTCCTGGTCGGTGATCGGGCGGGGAAACAGGGCGGGCGCAGTGTGGGCGTGCATGTCGATAGCTCCGCGCAGCAGTTCCATGTCACGTCGCACGAGGGCCTCCTCTGTCGGTGTGCGCTGTCCGGTTCGGCGACCGGATCATCCGGATGGGTTTCGATATGTAACCCGGTCCTCGGCAGGATGCTACAGAGTGGTATGTGTCCCTTCAACCGTCCTTCGCAGGGTGGAATCCGGTCACTCGGACAGGACTGCGGTGCCCGCCCGTCGGTGGCGAGTTGCATGCGGTCGTGCCTTTCATGCCGTGGGTCTCGCTCTCGGGGATGAGTTGGAAGTGTTAGATTCGCTGCGTCTTAGGAGGGTGCTGACCGATGACGATTGCGCGGGCCTGCCGCCCGTCGACCCAGGAATCATGCCGGCGCTTGGCAGGCCGCTGGTGGATTGCTCAGTACCCCCCTAGGAGGGGTCGGCTACCGGTTCCTTCGTCGCGGTCCTGGGATCCGGCAGCCTCCCGCCCATCGTCGAGCGGGACTGGAGACGGGCCGGAGCGTTTTCGATATGGAGGTATGGGATGAAATTCGAGAAGACCGTGAGGGTCGAAGCTCCGGTTGCCGAGATATGGGGCCTGTTGGACGACCTCGAAGCGGTGGCCCTGTGCATCCCGGGGGTCAGCAACTACCAGGAAACGGGACCGAACGAGTTCACGGCGCTCCTAACCCAGCGGGTCGGTCCGGTCACGGCCCGCTTCAAACTGACTACGGAGCTGGTTGACCTCGTTCCAATGGAGAGCGTCACCGCGGTGGTCGACGGGACGGACACGGCTCTCGGGAGTTCCGTCCACTCCGAGCAGACCTTCGGGCTGGCTGAAGCGGACGGGGGAGCGGCGACCCAGATCCTCATAGCGGCGGATGTCCGGATGGTGGGTCGGGTGGCCACCTTCGGTCAACGAATCGTCGGGACGAAAGCCGAGCAGGTCATCATCGGGTCGCTGTCGAACGTCTCCCGGCTCCTGGAGGACCGGCGAGGCGGCTGACCCCACCGGACGACACCGGTCCGCTAATCGAAGGAAGCCCGCGCGGGAAGCCGCGCAACCACCCGTGCGGTTCAGAACAGGCGTCATCCGACCGCCCGAGGATCATCACTTAGGAACGGAAGTGCCCTCAAGGGGAGCGTGGCACGCGTCCCGATCCCAGGCACGGTGGTGGCGGGGGAGGGCCCTGTGGAAGGACAGGCCGGGGCGGTTTTCGCGACCTTGGTCTGTGCGGATGCAGCGTCCATCCGGTTTTAGGGGATGCGGCGCACCCTCCGGGGATGACCTTTGACCGGCTCCGAAGGGAAGGGGATCCCCCCGAGTTCGGCGGTTCCGAGCCGTCCACCGGCGGCCTGGCAATCGTCGGGATGTTCCCAGGTCGGCGGGCGGCATGCCCGGGCAATCGTCATTGTCCAGCACCCCTCGTAGGCATGCAGACCGGTGGGGAACGATACCGGGTCGGTGGGTGGTTGCCATGACCCGGCCAGCCGCTTACAGTCGGCAGACCAACACAACATGGAGGTCGTTCCGATGCCTTACCGTGACCTCCGCGAGTATCTCGCGGTGCTGGAAGCAGCAGGTGACCTGGTCCATGTCAAGCGGCCCGTGGACACGCGGTTCGAGATCGCCGCGGGTATCAGGAAGATGTCGGACACGGGTGGCCCGACCCTGTGGTTCGATGACGTCGTAGGCCACGACATGCCGGTGGTGGGGGCGGTATTCACCACCAGGTCCAAGGCACTGCTCGCCCTGGAGGTGGAATCCGCGGAGGAGGGCAACGCAAGGTTCTCCCACGGGTTGCGCAACCCTATCGAACCCCGGCTGGTCGGGCACGGGGAATGCCAGCAGGTGGTCCTTAAGGGAGACGACATCGATCTGAACTCCCTTCCGATGCCCGTCTACTCCGAGAAGGACGGCGGACCCTACGTGACGGTGGCCCTAGAGGTGAGCAAGGACCCGATCGACCGTAGGGTGAACGCGTCGGTCTATCGGGTGATGCGCACGGGCAGGAACACCATGTCGGTGATGTCCCATGCCTTCCAGGGGCTGGGTACCCACATGGCCCGGGCCGAGCGGCGGGGGGGGACGCTGGACGTGGCGATCGTCAACGGCTGCGACCCGGTCCTGCTGTACGCGTCGCAGGCCAAGGTCGCCCAAGGCGTAGACGAGATGACGGTGGCCGGTGGGATCCGGGGCGAGCCGGTGGAGGTGGTCAAGTGCGTTTCGGTGGACTTGGAGGTCCCGGCCGCAGCGGAGATCGTGATCGAGGGTCGGGTACTGCCGGGCGAACGGGTGTTGGAAGGGCCGTTCGGTGAGTTCACCGGCTACTACGGGCCTGCCGAGGAGAACCACGTGATCGAGGTGACTGCCATTACCCACCGTCGCGATCCCGTCTTCCTCGCCGGCATGACCGGACTGCCCCCGACCGACAACCACATCCTCAAGTCGTTCGCCTACGAGAGCGCTCTCTACGAGAAGCTCCGCGAGACCTTCCCGGAGGTCACGGCTGTGTCGTACCCGAACTGGGGCGGCGTGCAGTATGCGGCGGTGATCGCCCTCGAACAGCGTTACAAGGGCCAGGCCCGGCATGTGATCCTCACCGCGCTGGGTGACTCGTCCCGGCCCAAGCTGGTGATCGTGGTGGACGAGGACATCGACGTGTACGACACGGAAATGGTCAACTGGGCGATCATGACCCGCAGCCAGCCGGAGGAGGACACCATCATCGTTCCACGGGTGGCGGGCGGTCCCCTCGACCCGTCCGCGCCGGAAAAGGAGGTGATCTCGGTGTGGGGTATCGACGCCACCCGCCCGTTCGGCGTTCCCTACCCGGAGGTGGTACGGGTGCCGGGCGCCGACGAATTCACTATCTAACCGAGATAGTCGATAGTCGGAGATTGTTAACCTGAGGTTTATGCGTGAGAGGCTGTTACGATCACGGTATGGCTACCCGGACCACCCACGGCGTCCAGTCACCCTCCGAGCGGGATCCGTCCGACTGGACGGACCGGCAGATCAACGAGCATCCCTTGGTCGAGTTGGGCTGGGGGGAGATACCGCCGGACCGGGTCGAGGAGGCCCGCCTCGTCCAACTCGAACAGCTGCGTCGCTTCCATGCCGGGGGGGTTCTGCCCTATTACGCCGAGGACACCGAGGATCTGGAGTTGCTGATCGAGATCACCGCCGACCCGGCGCGGTTTGCCAAGGTGTGCGGCAACTGGCGGTGGGCTGCCGAGAACCGTCCCCGCCGTCTCGAACTACCCCCAGGATGCAGCACCTTCCAAGAAGCCGGCGACTCCTGGTTCATAGGCGACGATTGACCCGTCTGTGCCACAATCTCTATCACACACGCCGCGTGCTCGGCGACGGCTGAGAGGTCTGCCGAGACATGTACGCGACCAGATAAGAGAGTGCATTGACCGCTACAGCACCGACCCGACCAGCGCACAGGTAAGGAAACTGAAGGGCGCCGACCCGACCTTGTGGTCGCTGCGATACGGGGCCTACCGGATCACCTTCGACATCGGGACCGGAGACATCGAACTGATCGGTCACCGGCGGGATGTATACAACATGATAGGTCGTTGACCGATGATGTCCACCGTTGGGCGTCGCGTACTCGCAACGGGAGGTCAGAGGCGGACATCTTGGTAACTGGTAGCCGTCTTACGCGACACCAGGGTCGATCAGCCCCGCTATGTAAGAGGGGGTCATGGGGCAACGGTCGATCACTGTGTCCGTCCTCCCGATAGCGTCTTCGACGGCTCCTGCCAGCGCGGCGGGAGGCCCGATCGTTCCCGCCTCGCCGACCCCGCGCACGCCCAGAGGGTTCAACTCCGACGGAGTTTCGAAGTGATACACCTCAGGGCTGGGCATGTCGGTGGTGCGCGGTATCTGGTAGTCGAGGAAGCTGGCGGTGGCCAACTGCCCCGACTCGTCGTACAGGAGTTCTTCGGAGAGAGCAGCGCCGATTCCCTGCGCGATCCCGCCCACCACCTGCCCGTCGACGATCATGGGGTTGATCAGCTTTCCGCAATCGTGGACGACCACATACTTCAGGATCGTCACATGTCCGGTGACGGGGTGGACTTCCACGACCGCTATGTGAGTGCCGTACGCGAACGTCACCCGGCCCGGATCGAATCCTGCCGTCGCGGTGAGGGAAGGGCCGGCGCTCGGATCGGCGCAGGCGACCACCGGCACCGAGCGCGCCGGGGCCCCGACGACAGCCACCCGCCCTTCCTGGATGGTCAGGTCACCGGGATCGACCTCCAGCAGGCCCGCCGCCCGGTCCAGCAACTGCAAGCGGAGTTCGGTGGCAGCTGCCAAGACGGCGCTACCCACGACCACCGCGGTCCGGCTGGCGATCGTGCCGCCCCCGGTCGGGACCAACTCCGTGTCTCCCTGCCGCAGCCGAACGGATTCCAATGACACGCCCAGCGCGTCGGCCGCCACCTGGCCGAGCATGGTCGCGTGGCCCTGGCCCTGCGAGGGGAGGGCAACGGTGACCAAGACCGTCCCGTCCGGTTCCAGGGTTGCGGTGGCGGTCTCGGTTGGGCCGATCCCCGTACCTTCGATGTAGTTGGCGTATCCGATGCCGAGAAGCCGGCCCTCGGCCCTGGCTCTGGCCTGTTCCTCCTGCCAGTACCGGACGTCGGCGCGTTGGAGAGCCTCGTCGAAGACGGCTCGGTAATCACCTCCGTCGAGGCTGAGGGGGGTCCCGTCCCGGTAGCGGACACCGGCCTGGTAGGGCATCTGATCGCCCGTGATGAGGTTCCGCTGCCTGAGAACGGCCGGATCGACTCCGAGTACCCGGGCTGCAACGTCGATGATCCGTTCCATGGGGAAGACCGCTTCCGGCCGGCCGGCCCCCCGGTAGGCGGAGAGGGGTGCCTTGTTGGTGAGGTACGACTCGTGGACGATGAGTGCTGCGGGGATGCGATAGGTTCCCTGCAGGTGGGCGGCGGTGTTGTATGGCACGATGAGGCTCTCGAGGTTGGAGGCCCCCGCGTCGGTGGTGAACCGGTCCCGCAGCCCGAGAAACCGGCCATCGCCGGACAGGGCGAGTTCGATATCGTGGCGCTGGTCCCGGGCGTGGACGGCGGCCAGGAAGTTCTCGGTGCGGGTCTCGACCCATTTCACCGGGGCGCCGATGCGCCGGGCGAGTTCCGGGATCAGCAACTCTTCGGGATACACCATCGACTTGATCCCGAAGCCTCCTCCGATGTCGGGCGCCACCACCCTTATCCGGCCGGGCTCTACCCCGAAGTAGGAGGCGAGGGCGTCGCGCAGCCAGTGGGGCGCCTGGTTGGACGACCACACGGTGAACACCGTCCGGGTCGGGTCAGCGATGACGCCTCGTGGTTCGATCGGGGTCCCGGTCTGGCGGCCGGACCGGAACGTCCCGCTCACCACGTGGTCGGCCCGCGAAAACGCCGAGTCCACGTCTCCCTTCCGGATCACGAAGCGGGCGGCGACGTTGTCGGGCCAGCCGTCGTTCAGTGGACCACCATGCATGGCCTGGGACTGGTCGATGTCCATTACCGGGTCCCGAGGCTCGTAGTCAACGTACACCTCGCGGGCGCCGTCCGCGGCCGCGTACGGGCTGGTGGCAAGGACGGCCGCTACCGGTTCTCCCACGTATCGCACCCTCCCTGGCGCCAGCAGGTTGGCGTATTCGGGCCGGGTCATCACCTCGACGTGTTGCTGAAGTCCTTCAGGGGCGGGGGACCAGGTCGGCTGAGGGATGGGACCGTTGGCACGCCCGAGGTCTGCCGCCGTGAACACCCTCACGATACCGGGCGTCGACTCCGCCCCGGAGGCATCGATCGAGATCACTTCAGCTCTGGCGAGTTGGCTGCGGACGATCGAGCAGTGGAGGGTCCCGGGAATCCGGATGTCGTCCAGATAGCGGGTTTTCCCGGTCAGGATCGCCCGATCCTCCACCCTGCGGACGGAGGTGCCGGTGAGCTTCAATCCAGGCCCTTCCCGGCCGAGCGCATGGCCTCGGCCGCCCTGAGAGCGGCGGAAACGATGTTGGCGTATCCGGTGCACCGGCAGAGGTTTCCCGAGAGGCCCTCGCGGACCTCATCCTCGGTGGGTTCGGAGTTGGTGTCCAGCAGTTCGATGGTCGCCATGACGAAGCCCGAGGTGCAGAAACCGCACTGCAGGGCGTGCTCCTCCCGGAAGGCCTCCTGCACGGGATGGAGACTCCTGTCCCCGGCGATACCTTCGATCGTCGTCACCGTCCGGCCGCCGGCCTGTACTGCGAACAGAGTGCACGATTTGATGGCACGACCGTCAAGCAGGACGGCGCATGCTCCGCAACTGGTGGTGTCGCACCCGATCCGCACCCCGGCCAGTTCGGCTTCCTCCCGGAGGAAGTGGGCCAGCAGGAGGCGGGTATCAACACGGGCTTCCACCGGATCGCCGTTTACGGTCATCGACACGTCCACACGGGTATCGGTCGTGACGTTGTCACCCATGGTGGCCGTGCCCCGCCCGCTTCCAGGCCTTTCGCAGGGCTTGGCGGGTCACCATGGCTGCCACGCGGCGGCGGTACTCGGCCGACCCTCGCATGTCCGACCAGGGCTGGGCTGCGGTAGCGGCCACTCTTCCGGCTTGATCGAACAGCCTTCGGGTCGGGGCTCGGCCCCGCAGCAAGGACTCGGCCTCGACTGCCCGGATGGGTACCGGCCCGAGGTTGGTCAGAGCGATCCTGGTGTGCGTGATGGTCGACAGATCACCGGATTCCACGTACGCGGCTGCGCCGGCGATGGCGTAGTCGCCCACTTGGCGCTCGTACTTGACGTAGGCGATTCCCGTCCCTGCCTTCTGTTTGGGAACCACGATCTCCGTGAGGATCTCGTCCGGCTCCAGGGCCGTGGCGAAGACGTCCACGAAGAAGTCACCGGACGGAACCGTCCGGGACCCGGCCGGTCCCACGAGGGTGAACGATGCTCCGGCCGCAACCAGGGTGGCGGGATGGTCGTTGGCAGGATCACCGTGGGCGGCGTTGCCGCCGACCGTCGCCAGGTTCCTTACCAGAGGATCGGCGATGACCCGGCTCGTATCCACCAGCCCGGGCGCCCACCTGCCGGCAACCGCGGAGCGTTCGAGTGCTGCCTCGCTCACCATCGCTCCGATCAGGAGGTCTGGACCTACCTCGCGGACCTCGGCGAGGTGCGTAAGCCGTGAGATGTCGATCAGGACCCGGGGCGTGGCGAGCCGTAACTTCATCATCGGTATCAGGCTCTGGCCTCCGGCGAGGACCTTGGCCTCGTGGCCGTACCCGGCCAGTGCGCCGACGGCCTCCTCTACGGACCGCGCAGGCAGGTATTCGAAACGGGACGGATACACATGGCGCCTCTCGCCGGCTCCAGGATTGCTCCGTCAATGCTAGGTCGCCGCCCAGGTGTTGCGGAGGCGCCCGGCCCGAGTCCCGTCCGTCCGGTATCGACCATCCCCCCGAAAGGGTGCACCGATGGGCGGACGTCGACCTCACCTGTTGATGATGTTTCCCGGTTGCCGGTTAGGACCCACTGGTCGTCAAAGGGTCTTCCGCAGACGGAGCATTGCCGGTGTTGTCCTGGGTGAGCACCAATGCGCGCACGCTCCAAGTGTCGTTCAACGGACCCGTGCCCGGCTCGTCCTCACACGCCTAACCGGGAGTTCGCGATTGGTCGTTGTAGACAGTGTTGGCATTCGTTACCATCCATCGGGTTCAGAGAAAGGAGCGCAGTGCAAAAGGACAATCTGATGAAGGGTGCCATCCCCGGGGTGATCGCTGGCTACTTGTTCCTCGCATACGCCGGAGGCGGCATGCAGGACATGATCGGTGGGATGGTCAATCTCAACGATTTCGGGGGTTTCATCCTCCACATCATATTCAGCGCGATTATCGGTGCCCTTTACACTGGCGTTTTCGTACCTGCTGTGAAGCTGGGCAACCCAATGATAACCATCGTCATCGGTGGTCTGATCTACGGATTGATATGGTGGATACTGGGTGGAAACCTCATCATGCCGCTCGTTGCCGGGGGCGATGTCTTCGCATTCGGTCTGGGTCCGAGCCTCTACGGCCACATCATCTTCGGTCATGCCGTCGCGTTTATGGTCGCGGCGCGCGACTAGGCGTGGTTGAGAACTCTTAGGGTCAACATCAGGGCTTCTTGACTGGTTCGTGCCGAGCCGTACCAGTGACACAACCGAGAGGAGCCGCGGATCCCATTCTGCGGCTCCTCTTGTCGTGTATCGAGCGTCCGCTCCCTATCCTGCTACGGCCGTTCGCGGCCGGCGTGAGGGCCACCGTGAGCTAGCCAGGGCGTACGCGGAACGGCCCCTGTCTGGTGGCCGACGGCTGTCCGTATGACCATCGAAACAGAATGCCACGCCCCGTACCGGCTGCTCGAGCGCCGTATAGGCCGCATAGGAGGAAGACATCCCTTCATCCACATGAGCTTGGTGGTCGGAACGGTGGCATAACATGGCTCGCATGACGCCAGCAACGGAACGCTCCGCCCGGGTTGCGGTCGGCACATCGCGGATCGGCGCCAACAATCAGCGCTTGGCTCGCGGTGACGGCGAGTACGTTGGGGACCTTCACCGGGAGGACATGCACCACCTGTCGGTGGTCCGAAGTCCCCATGCCCACGCTCGGGTCGTCTCGGTGGACGGTTCCGGAGCGCTGGCCATCGATGGGGTCGTCGATGTGATCCTGCCTTCCGACGTGGCGGCGTCAACCCGGCCGATCCCCGAAGGCTGGGACACCGCCGAGGCCGGAGCCAGGGGAGTCGACTGGTACGCGGTCGCCCAGGGTCGGATCCGTTACGTGGGCGAAGCCGTTGCCGCGGTCGTCGCCACGGACCCCTACATCGCCAGAGCCGCCGCCGGGCAAGTCAGTGTCGAGTACGAGGTCCTCGAAGCCATCGACTCGGCGGAGGCTGCGCTGCGGCCCGGGGCAACCAAGGTCGAACCGTCGTGGGACGACAACGTGCTGGTGGCCGACGGGTTCGAAACCGGCGACTTCGGTGCGGCTATCGCGTCGGCGGACCGTACCGCCACGGGACGGGTCAAGTCGCAGCGCTTGACGGGGGTGCCGATCGAACCGCGCGGCATCGTGGCAGAGTACGACCCGGTAGCCGACCTGCTCACCTTCTGGGAGTCGACCCAGCAGCCCCACCAGGTCCAGACTTTCCTGGCCGCCGCCCTGGGCGTCAGGGAGGCTTCGATACGCGTGATACAGACCGACGTGGGCGGGGCGTTCGGCCTGAAGCAGCCCACCTCCCAGGAGGAGGTGATCGTGGCGTTCGCGGCCCTCCGCCTGCAAAGGACGGTGCGTTGGCTGGAGACCCGCAGCGAGAGCTTCATGGTGGGAGGGCACGCCAGGGAGACGGAGTGCCGGTACCGGGTCGGGTTCGAGTCCGACGGGAACATCACCGCCCTGTCCGTGGACATAGTGGCCGATGTGGGCGCGCCCACCTCCTACCTCGGCTGGGGCATGTCATACGTGACCATGTACTCGCTGCCCACCGTCTACGAGATCGAGAACGTCCGGGTCCGCCTAACGAGCGTCGTCACGAACAAGTGTCCCTGGACCCCCTACCGGGGCTTCGGCAAGGACATCGCCTCCTTCCTGATGGACCGGGTCGTCGAGAAAGTCGCCCGCACCCTGGGCATGCCCAGCGAGGCGGTACGCCGTCGCAACTTCATCCCCGCCGACGCGTTTCCCTACTCCCAGGCATCCGGAGCCATGCTGGACAGCGGGTCGTACGAGCAGGTGCTGGACACGGCCCTCGAGGCGATCGGCTACCGGGAGTTCCCCGGCCTGCAGGCGGCAGCCCGGGCGGAGGGGCGTTACCTGGGTCTCGGCATCGGCCAGGAGCTCACCCCCGAAGGGGTCGCCATGCCGGGGAGTATCACCAACAACGGCTACGACGGGGCGACGGTGCGGGTGATGCCCACCGGCGACGTGATGGTCCTGGCGGGAGTCACGTCGCCGGGCAACGGCAACGAGACCGCCCTCGCCCAGATAGCGGCGGACACGCTGGGATGCGAGGTCGAGCGGGTCACCGTGGTGCAGGGCGACACCGAGTCCTGCCCCTGGGGTCTGGGGAACTACAGCTCGAGGAGCATCATCATCGGCGGATCGGCCGTGTTCGAGGCGGGCCGCGAGCTGAGGCGGCGAATGCACCTGGTGGCGGGTTCCATGCTGGGCACCGAGCCGGAGGGACTGGCCGCAATGGATGGACGGATCTGGGTGGAAGACGAGCCGGAGCGTTCCATCGGTTTCACGGACGTCGCCGAGCGGGTCTACTGGCATGCCTTCGAGGAGCATGCCGACCTCGTCGAACCGGGCCTCGAGGCCACCCGATACTTCCGGATCCCCAACATCTACCACCAGCCCGAGCGGGACGGCCGATTCTCGGTCTACCCGACGTGGCCCAACGGGGTGGCAGCCTGCGTAGTCGAAGTAGATCCGGATACGGGCGCGGTGACCATACTCCGCTACTGCATGGTCGAGGACGCCGGCACGATTATCAACCCGCTGCTCGCCGACGCCACCATGCACGGCGGGATCGCGCAGGGATTGGGGAGTGCGCTGTACGAGCAGGTCCGCTACGACGACAACGGGCAACTGGTCACCGCCACCCTCATGGACTACACGATTCCCACCGCCGTGGAACTCCCCCGGTTCGACCTCCGGCACCGTCACACCCCGTCGCCGTTCACACCGCTCGGCGCCAAAGGGGTGGGGGAGTCGGGCCTGGGAGCGTCTCTCGGCGCGGTGTGCAACGCCATCGAGAACGCCGTTCCCGACCTCCCCGTATGGTTCGAGGAGCTGCCGCTGACCCCCGAACGGGTCTGGAACGGAATCAGGGAGGCGCAGGATCGATCACCGGGGGAACAACGAGCGTGAACCCCTCCACTCCCCCCACTCACGTAGGTCGGCGTTACCCGGGACGTACCAACCGGACCCTGGTGGCCGGCCGGGGAAAGTACGTGGACGACATAAGGCCCGGTGGCGATGTGAGCTACATGGCCGTCCTCCGGAGCCCGCACGCCCACGCCGCTATCCGATCCATCGACACGTCACGGGCGGAGGCGCTTCCCGGGGTGCTGGCAGTGGTCACGGGATCGGAGATCGCGGAGCGAACCAATCCCATACCCCAGGGATGGGACACGGCGGCGGTAGGAGCCCAGCAGGTCCGGTGGTTCGCGCTGTGTGTCGACCGGGCCCGCTATGTGGGGGAGGCAGTGGCCGCGGTGGTGGCCGAGACGAAACACATCGCCAACCTGGCAATGGGTCACATCGACGTCGACTACGAGCCCCTTCGGGCCGCCACCGACGTGCGAACCGCTCTCGAGCCGGGCGCTCCGCTCGTCGAGCCCTCCTGGGGAACCAACGTTCTGGTGCGGCGTGACCTGAAGGTTGGTGATGCCGAGGGTGCGCTCGCCGGAGCGCACGGCGTAGTTGAAACCGAGATCGTGAGCCATCGTGGAACCGGTGTTCCGATCGAACCGCGCGGCCTGCTGGCGTCCTTCGACCGCAAGCGAGAGATCCTCACTCTGTGGGACTCCACCCAGAATCCTCACCCGCTTCGTGTGTATCTCTCCCAGACCCTGGGGGTTCCGGAATCCCGCATCCGGGTCATCCAACCCCAGGTGGGTGGGGCTTTCGGGCTGAAGCAGCCCACCTTCCAGGAGGAACCACTCATCGCCTACCTGGCTCTCAAGCTCCGCCGCTCGATCAAGTGGATCGAGTCACGGGACGAGAACCTCTCGTCCATCGGCCACGCCCGTGAGATGACGGCCCGGGTCAGGGCCGGATACGACGATCGGGGAGTCGTGACCGGCATCGACGTGAGGATCGTCGCCGACGTGGGTGCCCCCACCAGCCTGGTCGGGTGGGGTATGACCTTCGCGGCAAGCGGCCTGATCCCCGGCCCCTACCGGATTCCGAACACCCGGGTGAGGCTGACCACGGTGGTTACCAACAAGACACCGTGGAACTCCTACCGGGGGTTCGGCAAGGATGTCGCCAACCTCTGGCTGGAGAGGGTGATGGACGAGGTGGCGCGGGAGACCGGCCTCGACCGGGGCGAGGTGCGGATGCGCAACTTCCTGCGGTCGGAGGAGTTCCCGTTCGCGCGGGAGGGTGGCGGGATCATCGGCAGCGGTGACTACCACGCCACCCTCGGCGAGGCGATGGACCTCGTCGGCTACGCCGGCTTCGAGGAACGTCGCAGGGCCGAGCGGGGGAGGGGAAGGCATGTGGGGGTGGGAATCGGCTACGAACTCACACCCGAGGGATGCGCCATGCCGGGATCGGTGATGATATCCGCCTACGACGGCGCCACCGTACGAGTCGGGCCTACCGGCGAGGTGACCGTCCTCAGCGGGGTCACCTCTCCGGGCAACGGCAACGAGACGGCCCTTGCTCAGATCGCCGCGGACGGGCTCGGCTGCCGGTTCGAGGACGTGCGGGTGGTGCAGGGGGATACGGTTGTCTGCCCGTGGGGTCTCGGGAATTACAGCTCGCGCGGGGTGATCATCGGCGGCTCGGCGGTCGGCAAGGCGGCCGCCGAGTTGCGTGCCCGGCTGATGCAGGTGGCCGCCAACATGCTCGAGGTCTCACCGGAGGACCTGGAAGCAGGGGAAGGCCGTATCGGCGTCGTCGGAGCGTCCCAGCGGTCGGTCCTGATCTCGGAGGTCGCCGACGAGATGTACAGGCGTCCGTACGGGCCCGCCACCGAGAACGTCGAGCCCGGCCTGGAGGTGACCCGTTACTACCGCGCGGAGAACGTCTACCACCAGCCGGCCACCCAGGGAAGGTTCAACGCCTACCCGACGTGGCCCAGCGCGGCCGCTGCCTGCGTGGTGGCCGTGGACCCGGAGACCGGCATGATCGAAGTGCTCGACTACTACCTGGTCGAGGACGCGGGAACCATCGTGAACCCGCTTCTGGTCGACGCCAACCTGCACGGAGCCACCGCGCAGGCTCTGGGGGGCGCCCTCTACGAGGAGATCAGCTACGACGAGTCGGGCCAGATCCAGACCGCCACCCTCATGGACTACACGATCCCCACCGCGGCGGAGATGCCCAGGGTCAACGTCGCCCACAAGGTCTTCCCTTCGCCGTTCACGCCCCTCGGAACCAAGGGCGCTGGCGAGTCCGGGATGGGATGCGCGCTGGGCGCCCTGGTCAGCGCCGTCGAGGACGCTCTCCGCGACTACGACGTCCGCATCAACGAGATCCCGATGACGCCCTCGAGGGTATGGCAAGCCATCCGCCACGCCTTGGCGTAAGTGCCCTGATTCCCCGACTGACTCCTTAACCAATACCAGACCCGGGGTCCCGGGGTCCCGAGAACGCGAAAAACGCCGGGCGGGTCGCCTCCGACGGGAACCCACCCCCGGCCGCCGCCTCCTCGGCGCCGAAACGCGTCCCGCCATCCCCCTACCGGGGTCCTACGGTCGGTTGATCCCAGCCCGGCCCGGTCGGTACCCAAAACGGACCGCTTGGTGCTTTGCGGTTACCCACCATTATGCGACGGGCCTATGACAGAACCTTCTCTCCTGTCATAACACCGGCACTTCCACAACGTAACCTCAACAAAGATTCGGGACACAAGCTCCCTATTCCTCCGCCACAGACGACCGCAAGATGCCGGACACTTGACCGGCAGGGTCCGGCGGCACGAGAACGCGAGAGACGCCGCGCCTGATTGCACCGCAGGGCACTCCCCCGACCACCACCTCCTAGGAGGGTGCTGAACAATGACGATTGCTCGGGCCTGCCACCCGCCGACCCAGGCATTTTGTCGGCGATTGGCAGGCCGCTGGAGGATTGCTCAGTACCCTCCTAGGTTCCCCGGGCGCGTCCCACCTTCCACCGGAGGTGGTTTGGCTGACGCGAGAATGATCCCAGCCCGGGTCTCGCCGGTACCGCGCAAGGACCGCTGGTGCTCGCGGCGGCCCACCAGTATGCGGCCGGAGTGTGACACGGACGACCCCCCTCGCGCCGCTACGGTCCGGCTTCCGGGGACCTACGGACCACCCGAGCATGGCGCTCCCGGAACTAGCTGGTCCTGGAACAGCTTCAAGCGGGCGCCCTGGGCCACCCGGAGGGTGTCCGGCACCGACGCGGCCGGTTCGATGGATGGAGGACGGGCTGGTACCGGGGATTGTATGCTGCTGTGCGAACCCTGTCTACGGGGTCCATCAGCACCCTCCCGGGAGAGAATCGATGCTGCACAGAGATCTGCGCGGGTTCCTGAGCTACCTGTCCGACCGGGGCGAACTGGCCCACCTTCCCGGTCCGGTCGACCCCCTGTACGAGATAGCCGCCTACATCCGCAAGAGTTCCGACCTGCTCGGGCCGGCATTCCTGTTCGACGAAGCCAAGGGAAGCGACATGAGGGTGGCGGCCGGGGTGTTCTGCTCGCCCTCCAAGGCCGTACACGCTCTGCGCGCTTCAGGACCGAGCGAGGCGCTCGAAGTGTTCATCAACGGTCTCGAGAACCCGATCCCTCCGGTGCTGGTGGACGACGGACCGTGCCAGGAGATCGTCGTCACCGGCGACGACATCGACCTGACCTCTCTCCCGATCCCCACATACTCCAAGCAGGATCCCGGCCCCTTCATCACGGTCGGGGTCGAGATAGCCAGAGACCCGATAAGCGGGGACCGGAACGCGGGTATCTACCGGATGCAACTTTACGGACCCACGGAAATGGGCATAGCCGTCAGCCCATACTCGGATTTCGACGCGATCCGGGTCCACGCCGAGGAGCTCGGGCAGCGCCTGGAGGTGGCGGTCGCTATCGGTGTTGACCCCGTCATCCAGCTGGCGACCCAGGCTCGGGTGCCCTTCGGTGTGGACGAGCTCGCCATTGCGGGCGGGCTGCACGGATCACCCGTCGAACTGGTCAAGTGCCGGACGATCGATCTGGAGGTGCCGGCCACGTCCGAGTTGGTCATCGAGGGATACCTAGAACCTCACGTACGCCGTGAGGAGGGACCGTTCGGGGAGATGACCGGATACGTAGGACCCGGGGGGCCGGAGCCGGTGTTCACCTGCACCGCGATCACCTCCCGCACCGACCCTATCTACCAGGCCGGTCTGACCGGCATCCCGGTGACCGAGAACCATGTAATGAAGCTGCTACCGATGGAGGCCAACCTGCTCACCGCCATGCGGCAGGTGTACCCGGACATCACCGGCGTCCATTACGCACCGGAGGGGGGCGCCGAATTCCTCGCGGTCATCAGCATGAAGCAGCGGTATGTCAACCAGGCGAAGAACGTGTTGCTGACCGCCCTCGGGAGCGTCGCCCACCCGAAGGTGGTGATCGTGGTGGACGACGACATCGACATCTACGACACGGCGAAGGTCTGGTGGGCGGTCCTGACCCGGTCCCAGCCGGCCGAGGATGTGATCATCATCCCGCGGGCGGCGGGTGGCCAGTTGGATCCGTCCGCCCCCAGCAAGTTCGGTTCGTCGCTGATGGGGATCGACGCCACCATCCCCTACGGCGCCGATTTCGCGGAGGTCGTGGAGATTCCGGGGGTCGACGACGTGCCGGACTGGTCGCAGTGGCTCGGAATGCGGTGAACGACCCGCATGCGCATCGTCGTGGAATGGAGCGCCCGGCCGCGCGGGCTAGCTTTACATTTGACGTGAGTTCGTTACGAGTCCCGACTTGTCGCGATCCGGGGAGGCAGGGCAGCAGGATGAGAACCCGAGACGTCCGGAGAGTGGAGTGATGGTCACCGGCAATGGCAACGCGCACGCGATAGACGTGCGGGACGTGACCAAGAGCTTCGGCGCCGACGCCGACGCGGTAGTGGCGGTGAAGGACATCTCCTTCTCGGTCGGGAACAACGAGTTCGTCTCGATCGTCGGTCCGTCGGGTTGCGGTAAGTCGACCATGCTCCGGCTCATAGCCGATCTGCTGCCGCCGTCCTCCGGCTCGATCAGCGTGGCCGGCCAGACCGCCCGGGAGGCGAGGCTGGCCCGGGCTATCGGCGTCGTCTTCCAGAATCCCGTCCTGTACGCGTGGCGATCGGTGAGGCGCAACGTCGAGCTCCCCCTGGAGGTGATGGGGGTCGGCCGCAACGAGCGCCGCCGGCGTTCAGGAGAGATGCTGGAGCTGGTGGCGCTCCAGGACTTCGCCCGCAAGAATCCCTGGCAGCTCTCCGGAGGTATGCAGCAGCGGGTTTCGATCGCCCGTGCGCTTTCCTTCAACCCCGACATCCTCCTGATGGACGAACCCTTCGGCGCCCTCGACGAGATCACGAGGGAACGCATGAACGCCGAACTGCAGCGGATCTGGGAGACCACCCACACCACCATCCTGTTCATCACCCACTCCATACCCGAAGCCGTGTTCCTCTCAAACCGGGTGCTCGTCATGAGCCCCCGGCCCGGCCGGATAGTCCTCGACCGGCGGATCGACCTCCCACATCCGAGGAATGAGCTGACCCGGGAGGACGACCGGTTCTTTCACCTCATCAACGAGATCAGAGCCGGGCTCCGGGAGTAGCCGGGCAAGAGTTGGCGCGGGTCGGACCCCGGCCGTCAGGCCTCCCGCATCGCTGCGACGGTGCGCTCCCAGCGGGACACGACGTCGTCCCTGCGGGGAAGCTCGAAGCGGATACCGGACGTGAGGGTGGCGTAGCCGACCGCGTCGCTGAGCGCCTTCGTCACGCGGCAGGCGAAGTAGTCGAGCGACTTCGAGCCGACCCGAAGATCGGCTGTCCCGGTGACCTCGAGTTCTATGTAGTGGCTGGCCCCGCCGTGCACCAGCGCCAGGGTTCCCTTCGACGTACGGCGCAGGTTGTTGCCGGTGGTCGTGCCCTTCCACAGGGCGATCCTCACCTCGCCGGGACGGGTGGCCAGCAACTCGCCGGCGCTCAGCATGGCGAGATGGGGCCATCCGCTGTCGCTGACCGTCAGGAGCAGGATCGTTTCGCCGACCTTGCTGTCGAGGTCCTTCCCGTCCAGCAGGTTCAGCAACTCGGGGCTTAGTTCGGAGCCTTCAATCCGTGACATCTCGCCTCCTTGGTCTCATCACGATCATCGTGTTTCCGGTGCGGCCCTGTGCCGGGCGGCCACCCATTCGGCGGCCGTTCCGACCAGGACCGGTTGCAGCGCCCGCAGGCCCCCGACGTCGGTCACGCCGGTCAACACCATCGCCACCCTGAGCTCCTCGAGCACGAGCCGACCCTCGGCGACGACCGCCTCGGGACCGTCGAGGGCCGCCCTGATGAACGGTCCGCCCATCCCGACCAGCGTCGCCCCCAGCGCGAGCGCCTTGGCGGCGTGGAGACCGTTGCGCACCCCCCCGGTGGCGATCAGCGGCAGTCCCGCCGGGCCAGCTTCGAGAACCGAAAGCACCGTTGGGACTCCCCAGTCGGCGAACGTCCTCCCGATCCTCACCCCGGTCGGGTCGTCCATCGCCCGTGCCCGCATGGCCTCGATCCGGGCGAAGCTGGTACCGCCGGCGCCTCCCACATCGAGGGCTGCCACCCCGAGTTGTGCCAGCTTGCCGGCCGTTTCCCCGGCCATGCCGGCCCCCGTCTCCTTGGCGATGACAGGAACCGGTGACCATCGCACGGCACTGGCAATTCCGCCCGGCAACCCTTCCATTCCCCGGTCGCCCTCGGGCTGGATTAGTTCCTCGACGGCGTTGAGATGGACGGCTAACGCGTCCGCTTCGATCATCGACACTGCGTGTTCCAGTTCGGCGCGTCCCAGCGGTGATTGGTCCTTCTGCTTGACGAGTTGGCTCATCCCGATGTTGCCGATGAGGAAGGAATCCGGTGCATGGTCGCGCACCACCGAGTAGGTACTAACCAGCTTCGGGTCCACCAGCGCGGCCCGCTGGCTCCCCGTGCCGATCGCCAGGCCGAGTTCGGTCGCGGCCAGCGCCAGGTTGCGGTTGACCTCGAGCGCCTGGGCATGCCCTCCGGTCATCCCGCTGATCACCAGAGGGGTGGGTAGCGTTCGACCGAGGAACTCGACCGAGAGGTCCACCTCGGCCGGGCCGATGTCGGGTACCGACTCGGGTACCAGGTGGACATCCTCCCACAGTGGGGACCGGGAGTTCTGAGAACCTTCCGAGAGCGCCAGTTCCAGGTGTTCGCGCTTGCGGTTCTCGATGATGCTCACTTGTTTCTCTCCGGATGCCGGTCAGATGCATCAGCATGCCCGCGCCCTGATGATCGGTGACCATCTTACGGCCGCTCGGCAGGTTCGCCCGTCTTGCCTGCCGGCCCCGGAGGCTCGAACCTCCCCGGGTGGGTCAATGCCCGATGCACTAGGAGGGTGCTGAGCAATCCACCAGCGGCCTGCCAACCGCCGGCAAAATGCCTGGGCCGGCGGGCGGCAGGCCCGAGCAATCGTCATTGTTCAGCACCCTCCTAGCCTTGACTCTTCATGTTTCCAGACACACCTGCGGCAACAGGCCACATCAACCACATGATCGTGACTGGGCCTGGCCTCACCCGACGGGTGAAGGTCCCGCCGGGCCGAGACGGGATTGTGGGAATGGCCGTAGTCCCTGGTCAGAAGCCTATATCCTGCACTCTGATCGCCTAGTGCAAACCCCCGCATGAAAAATCGGGGCTAACATCGCCCGGACGAGCCGGTGTGACGGAGGGAGTCTTGAGTGGCCAAGGATCTGAGGAGCTTCCTCAAGCGGGTTGAGGCTAACGCTCCGTCCGAACTGGTACGCGTCACGCGACCGGTCAGCCCCGTCTTCGAACTCCCCGGAGTGCTAAGAAAGCTCCAGTCCGAGGGTCGATACCCGGCAGTGCTTTTCGAATCGGTGGAGGGCGCCGATCTGCGGACTATCTCCAACGTGCTGGGCAGCGCGACCTTGCTGGCCGAGGCGCTGGAGACGACGCCCACCGACATGACGAGGGCGTACATCGACCGGGAGGACGCCCGCATCCCCTACGAGGTGGTCGACACGGGACCGGCCCAGGACGTGGTGATCGAGGCCGGCGATGTGAACCTCCACGAGATCCCGATAGTGACCAACTGCGGCAAGGATTCCGGGCCCTTCATCAGTGCCGGCATCACCACCGTCCGCCATCCGGGCACGGACAAGTTCAACTCCGGCATCTACCGCATGATGGTCCACTCCCGGAACACGCTGGGCATGAGCTACGAGAAGCACACCCACATCGGGCAGGTCCACCGGCCTTTCGAGGCTCGCGGCGAGCCGCTGGAGGCGGTGACGTGGATCGGTCATCACCCGGCCTGCCTGCTGGGTTGCCAGTCGAAGATTCCCTTCGGCGAGGATGAGTACGAGGTGATGGGCGGGCTGCTCCAGGAGCCGCTGCCGGTCACGATGGCCAAGACGGTCGACGTACTGGTCCCCGCCTATGCCGAGGTGGTCATAGAGGGGCGGATCCTTCCCCACGAGCGCATCGGTGAGGGTCCCTACGGGGAGTTCACCTGGTACTACGGGCTGGAGCGCCCCAGCCCGGTGATGGAGGTGACCGCCATCACCCACCGCAAGGACGCGATTTTCCACCATCTCTTCGCCGCGCACCCTGAGCACAACCTGACTGGTCGGCTCGGTAGGGAGTCGGTGCTCTACAAGAGGGTCAAGGCCGCGGTTCCGTCGGTCATCGACGTGGCGATGCCGATGTCGGGTATCTGCCGGTTCCACGCTTACGTGCGGATCCGAAAGGAATACGACGGGGCGGGGAAACTCGCCGCACTCGCAGCCCTCTCTTCTGATCCGTTCGTGAAGCTGGCGGTGGTCGTGGACGAGGACGTGGACATTCACAACGACGCTGAGGTGCTGTGGGCCATCGCCACCAGAACCCAGCCTGATCGTTCCACGTTCTTCGTTCCGGAGTCCGCCACCTCGCGCCTCGACCCGGCTTCCTACTCGATATGGAGCCGCTGGGAGAAGGACACCATGAACACCAAGTGGGCCATCGACGCCACTAAGCCGGTCGAGGCTCCTTTCGAGGAAAGAGCGGATGTCCCGACGGAGGCCTGGGAGGGAATTGACCTCTCCGACTACCTCTCCGAGTGGCGATCCGTCGACGCCTCGTGACCGCAGGCTGCACTAGCACACCAGGAGGGCTGGCATGACCAACGGCGAGGGTAAGAAGGCGCTGCTGTGGGCGGCCGTGACCGACCTCGATCTCCAGATCTACAAGGCGACCGTATACAAGCTCCGCTGGGACTCGCCCGGAGTTGGGCTCGACATGGCCCTTCCGGCGCTGGAAGAGGCCCGCCTGACCTTGGAGGAGGTGGGGGAGTGGCCCGAGGCCATCTCGGGGGAGGTCGGATTCTTCCGGTTCGCGCTGTCCGAATACACGCACAGCCTCGAGATACGCGACCACACAACGGCGAGCGGCCAGCAAACGGCCCTGCTCATGGCCCTGGCGAAGTTGCGGGCCGCCCTCCGCGCTCTCTAGGTGGGCACTGAGTAATCCACCAGCGGCCTGCCAATCGCCGGGCACGGCACCTGGGTCGGCGGGCGGCAGGCCCGAGCAACCGTAATTGGTCAGCACGGTCCCAGTGTCCCGAATCTCTAGTGCGGTTGTGTTTGGAAGACGTGCAGTCATACGACGGGTTGGTCGTGTCACAGGCCTGTTGCATGCTTGTAGGTAACCGCAAAGCGCCAACGGTCCGCTTTCGGTACCGACCGGACCGTGATTTGGTTCATGTTGTCCACCCAGCCCCTCGTGGAGGGTACGGCGGGACGCGTTCGACGCCGAGGAGGTGGCGG
>JAPOQZ010000230.1 GCA_026710435.1 bacterium
CCCCTCGTAGAGGGTACGGCGGGACGCGTTCGACGCCGAGGAGGTGGCGGTTGGGGGAGGGCCCGCCGGAGGAGACCGCCTCGACGGTTTTCGCGGTCTCGGCACCCCGGAACCGGTGCGTGCCAGGCGGAGGAGGCTATCTCCAGCGAATTCCCGATACAGGACACTAGCCGTCCTCTACAAGAAACTTGCCGTGTTGGTTCAGAGTCTGTCTAGCCAGCGCCGCACTCCGCACTCAGGTAGGTGTTCGGGTCAGCCGGCCCTGCGTTAGCAGATGTGTCCGTGCCATCTTGATGTGGCCGTCGGTGAACATACGGTTCTTCCTATGACTCCGCAAGAACGTGCTCAATGACGTGGTCGGGCGACGTGCACTGTTCATCGTGAGTCGCCAGCCCGTGAACGCTCGCGAGCAGTTCGAGTCCATAGGATGACTCGGATCCTCTCCTCGAACCAGATCCAGAAACACGCTCCATCCGGTACAAGAACTCACTCTGCTGTGGCAAGAACATCGCGCGCTTCCTGTGGAGCGCCGGGGAGTACACGAATCGGTTCGGCGTCCGAATCCGACACGCTCTGCCTTGCGGTCAATAAACACGGACTCGAGCCAGCCTCTCTCAGATGCTCCACATTCGTGACAAGATACACCATGTCATCCTGGCCTCCGGCATGTGTAGGCACGGATCCTCGGTAGATCACGTAGAGTATGGGAGAACGAGCCGCGAAGTAGAAGCGTACGCCGTCTGCAACAATACCACTCGGCGGTATCGGCACCCGGCGTTCCCCGTCACCGGGATTTGATCCCAGATATCGACCTCCGTTACTGTTCGCTGGCTCTCCGCCATCGTGCTCTCATAATAAAGACCACCTGTGACAACCGACACGAGATTAGAGATGTGAGTAAAGTGGGACAGCAGACCGCGTCGTGTGGTCGTCATAGGTTGTGCTCCCTGGCCAGCGGCTTCGTTGTGAGTAGTTCAACCCACCAGGCCGCGGTTCCCTACTATACGAAGGGTCGATCACGGTTCATGCTGAGATCTCGAGCGGCTACGTACCGACGCGGTACCCTTAGCGACCTCATGCTCCGACCCACTGCATGTAGCCCCAGGCGTTCCGATAGCTGAACTCCAACACTCGCCCTAGCTCAGCGGCTAAGAAGTCTGGCGGGATTGTGGATCAGCATTGTGTCGATGGCGGAAGGAGGAACACCCGCGTCTTGAAGGCGGGGCACCACCCCCGCGGGCACGAAGTCGTAGCCGACCCCGCCGTAGCGCCTATACATCTGCTTGGTGCACAGGTCCTGGGCCAGGACGATCTGGGATGCGTAGCCCTCGTCGACAAGGCGCGCCAGGACCTCGATCCGCTCCGCGTCGGTGGCGCTGTCGAATCCGAACCGCCCCCCCTTCCATCCGTCGAGGTGGAAGCCCTCGAACTCGATCGTGACGCCGAGCGACAGGAGGGTGTGCAAGTAGTTCCGGTCGATGAAGCCGTCCACATGACCGACCACTATGCGCTCGGGAGGAACGGATCGCTCCAGCAGCCGCCGGGCGGTGTGATGCCCGGTGGGAGAACCTGGCTCGATGTGTAGATTGATCGTGAACCCAGTCTCCAGCGAGGCGATCGCCGCCGCCTCGAGAACCTTCAATTCGTCGGGATGGGGCTCAGCCGACAGGCCGATCTCCCCGATTATCCCCGCTTTCACCCCGGTTCCCGCGATGCCCTCCTCGAGTTCGGTGACCATCCCGCCAGCGAGTTCGGCAATGCTCGACGAAGCTACGTGGTCTGGGTGGGAGAGGTGAACGTAGTAGCCGGTACCGGCCACGATGTGGACGCCTGAGCAGGCCGAGACCTCCCGCACGCCGAGGATGTCGCGGCACCGTTCCGGCCCGGTACCGATCCCGTCCATGGTCAGGTCGACGATGGTTTTCCCGCCGGCGTTTCCGAAGTGCCGGAGTTCGGCGGCCGCCATTCCCATGTCGTCGAGCACCAGGTTGTCGAGGATCATCATCGTGGTACGTCCCACCGGCGTACCGAGAATCGTGTAGCGGCTCACGTCGGCCACCTTCACCCGGGCCAGTTCACGGTCGGCAGGATCGTCCGGCTCGCTCCAGTAGCAGGTGAGATCAACGAGAACGTGCTCGTGCATCAGGGTGGCCCCGAGTCGTTCAGCCGGCACCGGCCCCAGAACGGTCTGTGCCTCCATGACCAGGAGCGTAACGCAAGAACCCACCCCGCGCGGCGACTATCACCCCCATGGACAGGGATAACTAGCGTTATATTAAATCAACAGTTTTTACTCACTCGAAAACCACTATAGTGGTGACAATCCGACATGGTGTTAGGGAAGCAAACCAGGGGAGGCCCTCCATCAGACACCTGAACAAGTTCACAGCAACCAGCACTCTGCTCTACGACTGGTCACGCCGAATACGCGTCGTGGCCGCCGACCGGCACAGCGTGACCGTCACTGCGAAGGGTTGGGGCACGCGGAAAGACCGCGACATCGCCGGAGTGCAGGTCGATGTCTTCGATCTGAGCAAGGTGGTAACGGCTGCCGCGGACCCGGACAGTCAGCGTCGAATCGGCCATCCGGGGCGCCGATGGAACGCTTACCTTCAGAAGCTACTCCGACTACTGCGATGTCGGATGCCGGAGCTAATCAGGATGGGGATGGCGCCAGCGCACAGGATTGCCTCCGCGCCACCGATCTCCATGGCCTCCCCATCCAACAGCGGTTCCACCCCTGTGGCCCTCCCGCCGGAGACGATGACCCGGTTCACGCGCACCCCTCCGCTGATAGTCAGGTTGGACCGGTAACGAGCCCGATCCGGATACGCGTCGTTGGTGGTCACCCGCCGACCGTTTCTGCTGTTGATGGCGTAGGGAGACACGCCCATGGACCCCGACGCGTTGTGGTCGTCATGCCAGGGGTGACCAGACATGAGGGCGGCATGCGCAGAGCCAGATCGACCGCCCCCCCATTCCTCCTGGGGAGTCCGGCACACCGGGATGGGACCCGAATCACCGTGATAGGGCGCATCCCCGAAGTCGAGAACTGTCTCCATACGACGGATGGCCGGTAGCAGATCGGCCGAAGCCTGATGCCGTTTCCGGGACTGGCCTGCACCGCCAGGCTGCCCGGCAATCCGTCGACCGCTGCCGGACCATATACTCGGCGCAGTCGGCTTGGAAGGAGTTCGCGGATGACGATGGGCACCAGAGGACCGAACGAGCACCTGATCGGCGTGCCGGGTTCTCGCCATCAGCTGGGGACCCCGTCTCTGGTCATCGATGTGGACATCATGGATGCCAACATCGCATCGCTGGCCGAACACGCCGCGGCCCATGACTACGAGGTCCGCCCCGTCGGCAAGATCCACAAGTCGATCGAGATAACCCGCCGCCAGGTCGAAGCGGGCGGGCGGGGACCCTGCTGCGCCACCCTCGCCGAATGTGAGGTGTTCGTCGACGCAGGCTTCAGCGACGTGATGCTGTTCACATCGGTCGTCACGGCCCCCAAGCTGGACCGGATCGCGGAACTGAACGCGCGTGCCGAGGACTTCATCGTGTGTGCCGACCATGCGGCCAACGTCATCCAACTCGGCGAAGCCGCCCGCCGCTCGGGACGCTCCCTCAAGGTTCTCGTCGATCTGGAAACCGGCAGCTACCGGACCGGATTGGTCGGCGAGCAGGCCGCCGTCGATTTGGCCCGCCTGATAGCGGACACCGACGGGCTCGAATACGCCGGCGTGCAGGGCTACACCGGGCACCACATGAACACTGTCGACATCGAGGCCCGCCGGTCGCGCGGGCTCGAGGTGATAGAACCGGTAGTTCGGGCCGTCGAACGCCTCCGGGCCGAGGGTCTCGAACCCGAGATCGTCTCCGGGGGCGGCACGGGAACCCACGACATCGACCACGAACTGGGGGTGTTCACCGAGATCCAGGCCGGCACCTACGTGCTCATGGACACCAACTACCACCATGTGGTGATGCGCCAGGACGAGCCTCATCCCTTCGGGCCGGCCCTATTCGTGCGTACCACCGTGATCAGCAACTGCCAGCCGGAGTTCGCCATCACCGACGCGGGTATCAAGGAGGTGGACGTCATCTTCGGTATCGAGAATCCGGTGATCCTGCGCGGAGCGCCCCCCGGCGCCGTCTACGAGGTGGCCGGCGACGACATGGGCAAGATCAGGTTCGCCAATCCCGGCCGGGACCGCCTCGAGGTGGGCGACGTGGTAGAGATCCTGCCTCCCCATTGCTACCAGACGACCGTCCTCTACCGCTACTTCCATGTGGTGAGCGGTGACACGCTCGTAGACATCTGGCCGGTGGACGCCTACGACAACTGGTAGCAACCTCGCCGGCCGGGGCGGCCGGGCGTGGTCACGACCAAGCGATCAGCCTTGAGATCCGGCCCAACGTGGATCCCGGTAGTCGACCGGGTCGTCCTCCATCTCGAGATGGAGGCCCTCCCCTTCGAACGCATGCCTTCGGGCGACCTCCTCGTCGAGTTCCACCCCCAGGCCAGGTCCGGGTGGCACCAGCGTGTGGCCGTCCTCGAACCGGAGCGGGGTCTTCAGCAACTCGGCGTGGAACCCGCCCCAGTCCTGCATCGCCTCGAGGATCAGGAAGTTCGGGGTGCAGGCGGCCAGTTGCAGGTTGGCGGCGCCGACGATCGGACCGCTGTAGCAGTGCGGCGCGATCTGTGCCCCGTGCACTTCGGCGATCGAGGCGATCTTCTTGCCCTCCAGGATCCCCCCGCAACGCCCGAGGTCGGGCTGGAGGATGTCGACCGCCGACGCCGTCATCAACCTGGCGAACTCCACCTTGGTGGCGAGCCGCTCCCCGGCTGCGATGGGGATCGTCGTGTGGCTGCGAACGTGCGCCATCCCGGCCACGTCATCGGGGGGAACGGGCTCCTCGAACCAGAGCGGATCGAAGGGCTCCAGCCTCCTCGCGAGACGGATCGCCCCGGCGGGGGTGAACTGGCCGTGGGTGCCGAACAGCAGGTCGGCCCTCGTCCCGACGGCCTCGCGGATCGCCTCGCAGAACCGGGCTGACAGCTCGATCCGCTCCAGGAGCGGCTGGTATCCGCCCATCGACGCGTAGGGACCGGCCGGATCGAACTTCACAGCCGTGAACCCCCGCTCCACGTACTCGAAGGCCCGGCGGGCTGCCAGGTCGGGATCGAGGTAGACGTCCGAGAGGTCATCCGGTTCCTCGTACAGATAGGTGTAGGAACGGACGGCATCCCTCAACTGCCCACCGAGCAGGGCATGGACGGGTTTGTCCAGGGCCTTGCCGATTATGTCCCAGCAGGCCATCTCCAGCGCGCTGATTACCCCCGCCATGGACACGTCGGGTCGGGCGGTGAAGCCCCGCCCGTAGGCGCGGCGGAAGAACCGCTCGATGAGGAACGGATCCTCGCCGAGCAGCAGGGCTCCGGCAACGTCGTGCAGCATCGACTCGACGACCGCCGGGCGGAAGGTGGCCCCGTAGTGCTCGCCGTAGCCAACGATCCCGTCGTCGGTGGTGAGCTTGACGAATGCGAAATAGCGACCTCCGAACGAAGGCGGTGGGTTCGCCACCACGAAGGTCTCGACATCGGCGACTCTCATGCCACCAGATCCTCCTCCATGACCACCAGGTTCCGCACCCCTTCTCCACAGCGCGCCGAGTCGAGCGCCTCGTTGATCCCTTCCAGCGGGTAGCGCCCGGTCACCAGACCGTCGAGCTCCAGTTGACCGCGGTTGTAGAGGTCGGCAAGCCGGGGGATGTCGTCGGCCGGGCGGCAGGAGCCCATCTTCGAGCCGAGAACCCGTTGGTTGAGCGCCGCTACGTTCCCCACGTCCAGAGGGGCGGTAGACCCGGTCGGGGGCATTCCGACCAGTACCAGCGCTCCCATGGGCGCCAGGAGACCGAACGCCGTTTCCACCGCGGCCACCGAAGAGGTGGCCACGAAGACGTAGTCGGCCATCTCACCTCCGGTGGCTTCCGAGACGCCTGCCGCCGGGTCCTCGCCGGAGGTGACCGCTCTGCCCGCTCCCAACCGGAGCGCCGCCGCCCGCTTCCGCCGGTCCGGATCGAACGCGGTAACGGTCGCGGCGCCTGCGAGGCGCGCCCCCTGGACCACGTTGAGGCCCACGCCGCCGCAGCCGAGGACCACCACGTGCGAGCCGGGCTCCACCCGGGCCGTGTTGAGCACCGCACCCACGCCGGTCAGAACACCGCAGGAGAGCAGCGCCGCCACCTCCAAGTCGATCCCGGCACCGATCCTCACCGTCTGGGAACCATGCACGACCACGGCGGATGCGAAACCGGCAACGCCAAGGCCGTGGTGGACCGCCGCACCGGACAGGTCGGTCAGCGGAGTGTTGCGATCCAGTGAGAACTCTCCTTCGCAGGCGACCGGGTCCCCCCTCACGCAGTGACGGCACGATGCACATCGCCGCACCAGCGTCACGACCACCCGGTCACCGATGCCCACCCCGGCCACACCGGACCCGACCGCTTCTATGACGCCGGCTGCCTCATGACCGAACACCGCCGGCCTCGGGGACTCCCACTCGCCGTCGATGTAGGCAAGGTCGCTCCCGCAGATGGCCGCCGCCGCGATCCGTACCCGAACCTCTCCGGGTCCGGGACCCGCCAGGTGCAACTCCTCGAGATGGAGCTTCCGGCCCGGATGTCGTGACACAGCCGCCCGGACTGGGGACGTGGACATCCTCAGAGGGATCTACCGGTCGTCGGCGGTTGGGATCCGTGATCCCGGTGTCACAGCATCCCCTCGGCGCGCAGGTCGGATTCCACCCGCTCCAGGCTGCGACCGATCACGCCGACCACCCACTCGCTCTCCTCGGCGGTCATCACCAGGGGAGGGGACAGGATGATGTGCTGGCGGAGGGGCCGCACGATCAGGCCCTGGTCCCGGCAGTAGGCCTCCACCCTGGCGGATATCCCCACCTCCGACGGGAAGACCGCCTTCGTACTGCGATCCCGGACGAGTTCCACGGCCGCCATGAACCCCATGCCTCGCACCTCGCCGACGAGCGCCGAGTCGTGCAGGTCGCGGAGCCGGGCCTGGAAACCGGCCCCCACCGTGGTCACATGCCCGCAGAGGTCCTCACGTTCCATGATGTCGATGTTGGCAAGACCGGCCGCGCAGCAAACCGGGTGTCCCGAATGGGTGAATCCGTGGGCGTAGATACGATCCGGATCCTTCGACGCGCTGATCACCTCGTGTATCCGGTCCGACACGAGGGTTGCGGAAAGGGGTTGGTACCCCGAACTGATGCCCTTGCCAAGGGTTACGAGATCGGCCTGCATCCCGAACACCGCCTCTGCCGCCATGAAGTGGCCCAGCCGGCCGAAGCCGGTCACCACCTCGTCGGCGATCACGAATATGTCGTTGGCGTGGCACACCTCCACCATGCGGGCGTGGTATCCGGCGGGGGGCACTATCCCCCCGCCCGCCCCCAGCACCGGCTCCAGGATGAAGCAGGCGATGTTGTCGGCGCCCAGCCGGGTGATGGTTCGCTCCAGATCGTCCACCAGATGGTCCACGAACCGGTCCCCTTCCAGCCCGTCCGGCGCCCGGTACGGGTAGGGCGCAGCGATCGAGCGGACCACGTCCACCACATGGAACGTGTCGTGGTAGTTACCGGAGAAGGTCAGCGAGGCAGCCAGATAGGTCGAACCGTGGTACGACTGGTCGACGCTGAGCACGAACCGTTTGCTGTCCCGTCCCTGCAACCGGAAATAGTGATGAGCGGTCCGTATCGCGGTCTCGTTGGCGATCGACCCGCCGGTGCCGAAGAAGACCCGGCTCATCCCCGCCGGGGCCAGGTCGGCTATGCGTGCGGCCAACTCGGCCGACGGCAGGTTGGCGTTCCTGGCGAAGATCTGCCCGTAGCTCATGCGGGCCGCCTGCTCCCGGATCGCCTCCACCATCTCGTCCCGCCCGTAGCCGACGTTGACGCACCACAGGCCGGCGTTGGCGTCGAACAGGCGGTTACCGCGAGCGTCCTCCAGGTAGCACCCGGCACCTCCCACGTACATATCGTCCGAGGTGACCTCGGTGGTCGCCAGCTGGCTGAACGGGTGGATGACATGGGAGCGGTCCCGGTCGATTGCCGACCCGTAGGTCCTGTCGATGGTCACAGGAACCCCCGAGGGACCGACGCATGCCAGGTACGCGAGAAGTGGGGCATCCCGTCGCTGCGCACGTCCAGAGCCGTGACGGCATGGAAAGCGTCCGGGCTGCCGGCTACGCGGGTGGTGCTCCTCACCTCCGTGGTTGAGGCCCCATGCTCCACGTCGAACCGGTAGGCGGCTTCGATACTGGAGTCGGCCGGGTTGGCCCGGTCGGTCCTCGCCCTGAAGTCCAGATGGGTGTGTGTACGGGCACCGTTGTCGGTGGTGGCGTCCCCACCCATCGAGATCACCACGCTCACCTCGGTGCCGGCGAGGTCCTCCACGAGGTCCCAGCGCAACGGCTCCGCGGACCCCGGAAGGTCGACCGGATGAGCCGGGCGGTAGTCGGGAGGCGGCAAGCCGGAGTCGGGCCGGCTTACCACGGGGATGGTCAACCGGGAAGGATGATCCGCATCCATATGGATCGTGTTGGTGGCGGTCTGGGGCAATGGCCAGAGCAGCGGGAATTCAGAGCTGGAGATCATGATCCCCATCCGATGACCGGCCTCGAACACGTAGGAGGTGGCCTCCAACTCGAACGTCAACCCGGTCACCTCGCCGGGTACGAGGGGTTCCGGATCGGTCCGCGAGTTCCGCTGGGCCGTGTTCTGGATGGTCCTGGACACCAGCGCCCACGGACCGTCAGGGTGGACATCGATCAGCTTGACCGAGAACGCGGTGACCTCGGCCGTGGACGACACGTACAGAGTCGCTTGGGGGAAACCGGTCACCTCGACATCCGCCTCGAGCGGCTCGCCGAGGAACACTTCCGAGCCGGCGGAGTCGCGGCGCTGATCGAGAGGCAGGCCGACATCGGCACCGAACCCGGTCAACAGGCCCATCGTGGAGACACCCACCGCCGGGTCGTAGGCATAGGAGACACTTCCACCCTCGCCGCTCCCCGGGGCGTCGTCACCGAGCCGTCCGCCGGGATGCAGGAACAGCGGCTCGACCGTCGCCCTAGCGGGTGGCCAGTCCGCCTCGGAACGCCAGTAACCGGCGGTGCCTTCCCGCCGGGCCTGAGGGCGGTCGTAGGCGCGCACCCATATGCTGACTGGTGGCTCCTCCGCGATGCCGGTGTCCTGCTCCTTCAGGTACTGGTCGAACCACCTCACGATCTCGTGCAGATGGTCGACGCGCTCCCCGGGAGCCCCGATGTCGGGAGCAATGTGCAAGTAGGGGCCCATCATCAGCTTCTTCGGCACGTCAGGGTTCAGGTTCATGTACATGTGGAACGGGTCGGAGACGAAGATGTCGTGCCAGCCTCCGATGACGAAAGTGGCGGCCTCGATGTTCTCGAGCCCGTAACGTACCGAGCCCTCGTGCCAGACCGGTCCGTCCGCCTGGTTGCGCAGCCAGGTGTCGAGCCACGGCTTGTTGTCGGCAAGGTGCTCTTCCCATATCTCCAGCCAGGCGCCTTCGGGATCGGCGGCCGGGGGCGCCCCGGAGAGGGCGATCATCATGGCGTTGTAGGCGCCCGTCCAGATGGATGTCTGCCACATCCCGCCCTGGTGGCTGTTCTCGTAGCAGTCCCAGCCGGCGTAGATAGGGGCGATGGCCTTGAGGCTGGGAGGCGCCTGGGCGGCGGTCAGCAGGGCCGAGTAACCACCGTACGAGACACCGGTCATGCCCACCGACCCGGTACACCACGGCTGGGCGGCCAGCCACTCCACCGCGTCGTAACCGTCCTCCCACTCCTGGAGGCGCAGCATCCGGTCACAGATACCCGCCGAGGCGCCCGTCCCTCGCACGTCCAGCAGGGCGGTGATGTAGCCGTGCGCCGCGTAGTAGTCGGCGCGGTACACGGTCAGGGTCCGCAGCATGTCGTCCTTGCGGTACGGGTAGTACTTGACGATCACCGGAGCGGGATCATCCGACTCCGGATAGAACACGTCGGCAGACAGTTCGACACCGTCTCGCATCGGGATACGGACGTTGGGGATGGTTCGCGCCGGGCTAGGTCGTTCTTCGAGCCAGGTAGTCACAGCCCGCACACCCTACACCGCTACCGGAAACGCCGCCGCTGCTACCCGGTGTCTCGCCTAACGACAGCATTCCATCAACACCACTCTCTTTCCTCCATGAACCCATAAGGCCCTTTCTTTGATGTCCTACTTGACGCCTATGGATAGATTAGATATATTGATACTCAATGTTCCCCACCGTTCGGGTCGCCAGACCCGAACTGGTGGGGATTTGTTGCTCAGCCTCATTCGGACAATCGGACCAGGGGAGTGTTGATGGCAGAGCGCGTTGTGGTCTTCGTCGACTACCAGAACGCCTACATGGGTGCACGCGAGGCTTTCCATCGGTTCGGGGCGCGACATTGGGACGGACAGATGAATCCATACGTCCTCGGAACGTGCGGCCGAGAGCCGACGATGCTCCCCGTCAGAGCAGGGCGTCGTCGGAGGCGAACTTGCGGAGCACGTTGGCTGTGATGCGCGACACGTTGTTGTCGTAGTTGTTGTAGGACAGGCCGGCGCTCCACGCGATCGAACCCGTGGTGAAGACCGCTCCTCCGTTCGGGTACTCGAACAACACCATGTCGGCCCGCACCATGTCGTTGGTGGTGCCGGTCTGCTCGGAGTTCATGTGCATCACCTCCTCGACTACATGGTGGAAACTGTCGTCGAAGTCGGTCGCCGTGGCCACCACCAACGCGTGCGGAGGCGTCCCCAGAGCGGGATCCGCCCGGTCGATCTCGTAGCCGGCCACCCCCCACCCCAGGTTCAGAGTGTCGAAATCGCCGATCTCCTCGTCGGCGCCGATCCCCTCGAAGATAAACGCCGCCCGGGGGTCGAAGCTGTCGGGAAGGCGCCGGTAAGCCGAGTTGGTGCCGCTGCCTCCTTGCCCGGTCATGCCGACTCCCACCAGCCGCTGGGGCGCCCAGCCGCGGAACCTCCACAGGCCGCCGGGCTCCCCGGTGGTGCTGTGATGGCTCTCGGCGAAGTCGGTCCGCCACGAACCGGTGCCGTTCCAGCGGCGCACCTCGATGACGTGGGGGCGCTCCGGATCGATCGAGGTGATCCAGTAGAGACCGTTGCCCCCCAGGTACATGAAACGCCCGCCTGCCTTGAGGTAGGCCTCGAGGGCGATGAGCATGTCCTCGGTCCAGTACTCGGGATGGGCATCCGACATGACCACGTTGTAGCCGGACAGCAGGTCCAACCCGTCGAAGTGGATGTCCTCGTCGGTGATCAGGTCGAACTCGAATCCCTGGCTCTCCATCCAGTCCATCTGGTGCAGGTCGGCTGACAGCAGGACCGGCGCCCCCAGGCCGGCGCCGACAGTCCGCTGCTTGTTGTTGGGGCGGAAGTTGACGATGGGCCGGCGGCTCGACGAGTAGCAGATCCCGCCCCCGTCCGTGTGCAGGTCGTAGAGACCGCCCAGCTTGTTGTCGACCATGTAGTGCTCGTGGGCGAGGAGCGGGAACTCGACTTCCATGCCCTTGCCCTCGAGGTACTCGATCAGAACCGGGTTGTTCGCCAGGTGCTCGTTGGCGTAGGCCAGGAAGGTGTACGTACCGAGCAGGAAGGCGATCTTGGCGGTCGGCTGCCCGGTCCTGGGCCTGACCGCGAACGGTATGTAGTCCTCGGCGTCGTCCGTGGTCAACCGGAAGGCGTACATGGCGCTTCTCAGGTCTTCGGGCACCGTGTAGGAGAAGTCGACATCCCAGCGGGCGTCGTCGAGGTCGTCGTCGTTGAAGCGGATAGCGGCGTACTGGTCAGGAGCCTGCTTGAAGTCCATCACCCGCCCGGCCCAGTTGTGGCCGGTGACGGCGCGGGTGGGCATGTTGAGCGCCTCGCCGTGCAGGCCGTTCGGGGAGGCGTCGGTTACTGTGGCCGTTGAGAAGTCCCGCCCGAAGTCCCACGCGGCGATCAGCGCTCCGTCCATCTCAACCGACGATCGGTCCTCTCTGAGGGCCGCTATCTCGTCGGGCGCGAGTGCCCGCCCGAGAAGGGTCGGATTGTCGATCTTGCCGTTGTAGAGCCCGCCGACGGCGCCCAGCGCGGTGTTCCCGCCTCGGCTGCAGCCGCCTATCACGAGGTTGGCGCCTGTTGTGCCGGGTACGCAGGTCGCCGGCCCCTCGGCCTCCGCAGCGGTGTCCTGGAGGGGCCAGTGGTCTAGCGGGGTCTGGTAGACACGCAGGGAACCGTCCTCGGCGTCGTATACGCCGGCCGCGAAGTACCACTTGGAGGCGTGCATTGCCACCTCTGTGCTGACCGCGGCCTGCGAGTCGCCGTCGCCGACCCGCAGGGACAAAGCGCCCTGCTCGTCGACGAACAGCCCGTAGCCGGCGCCGGCATCGGAATCCCACTTGGTCACCAGCCCCTGCAGTCCCTTGTCAACGGTGGTCGGGTAGATCCACGCCTGGATGGTGAAGCTTCCACCGAGGCGCAGGCGGGGATCGTCGGACACCGATACGAACGAACCGGGATGGAGTTCCTGGATCCGTCCCGGGTAGATGCCGTTCGCTGCCGAGTCGAGGTCGTAGATCTTGGATCCCGGGCCGGCGGGGTTGTCGTCCCCATGGGCGACACGGACCAGTTGAGCCTTGAAACTCGGCGCCTTGCAGCTCACCATAAAGCTGACGTTCTCTCCGGGCTGGGCGCGTAGCTTGTCGGCGTAGCCAACGATCTCCATGTCGTACCTCCCAATTTGGCGGCCACATCGGGCAAATGACCGGTTCAGCGACGTTACCTAGGGGACTCGACACCGTCAATGGGAGCCGGGTGGCTGGTGGAGCACACCACCAATCACCAATCACCGGGTGCCGGCTACCGGGTGCCCTAAATGCCTATCGCTGCACGATGCTAGATGTCAAGTAACCCCGAACCTGACACCTGACACCTGACACCTGACACCTGACACCTGACACCCCTATCGACCACCAGTTGCTTTTTGCGGCACGTCGACACCGAGTTCCGACAGGACTTCAGCAGTGTCGGCACCCAGGGATCTGCCTGCGAAACGGACCTCGCCAGGGGACGCGGACAGCCTGGGCGCTATTCCCTGCATCTGAATGCCGTCTACCTCGACGATTGCCTTCCGGTGCCGGATCTGCTCATCGGCGAAGACATCGGCCATGGTGCACACCGGTGCGATTGCTGCGTCGACCTCCAGGAATCGCCCCAGTACCTCATCACTCGTGCGAGCTGCAATCCAGTCGATGATGAGGGCTTCGAGATCGTCACGGTTCTTGAAGCGTGCTTGGAAGGTTGCAAACCGTGAATCGCCGGCGACGCCAATGAGTTCCAGGACGCGCTCCGCAACCGCGTCATTCGAGCATGACAGGGCGACCCATACACCATCGGCGCATTGGTAGGTGCCGCGGGGTACGGTCCAGGGAAGGCCCGCTCCAAGTTGGGGTTGAAGGTAGCCGAGGTGGGCGAACGCCGACGGTAGCGGCCCCATGAGTTGGAGCGTCGACTCCAGAAGGCTGAGGTCGACGACCTGTCCCTCTCCGGTTTTGTCGGCGTGCCGGAGCGCAACCATGACCGAGAATGCGCCGAGTATTCCGGTGACCTCGTCGGTGAGCGGGATCGGGGGAAGGAGTGGCTGCCCATCGGCTAGCCCGCTTATCGCGGATAGGCCACTCATCGCTTCGATCAGCGTGGCAAAGGCGGGCCTCGACGCATAGGGGCCGCTTTGGCCGAATCCTGTGACTCTGAGAATCACGAGACGCCGATTGCGCTGGTGGAGCAGGTCCGGGGACAGACCCAGTGCTTCGAGTTTGCCCGGCCTCATGTTCTCCACCAGCACATCCGCGGTGTCGACGAGGCGCAACATGGCTTCACGACCCTTGGGATGCTTCAGGTCGAGGACGATGCTGCGTTTCCCACGGCCCGCGAGCTTCCAGAACAGCGAGTCGGCTTCGGTTGGTGCAGTCCAACCCAACCTGCGAGTGGCGTCACCTCCGGGTGCCTCGACCTTGATCACATCGGCTCCGAAGTCAGCGAGATGCCGTGCTGTTCCAGGCCCGGCGATTATCGTCGCCATGTCGATGACCCGTACATCGGACAAGGGTCCCTGTTCAGCCATGGTCACCGCGCCTGGGCAGGAGAACCGACCGGGTGTATCTCGCCACGACCACCTCATCCTGGTTGAGGCCTCTCGTCTCGAAGGTAAGCACCCCTGCGTCCGGCCGGGACCGACTCAGCCGCGCCTCCGTCACGGTCGATTCCCCGTACAGGGTGTCACCGGGATACACCGGAGCTACATGGCGCAGGTCCGTCGTGCCGAGGTTGGCCAGCGCCCGGCCCGACATATCGGGGACACTCATCCCGAGCAGGAGCGAGTAGACATAGGAACCCACCACCACCGGGCGGTTGAACACGCTGTCGGAAGTCTTCATGTAGTGTTCATCGATGTGCAGGTGGCTGGTCGCCATGGTCAGCAGGCAGAAGAGATGGTTCTCGGCGTCCGTGATGGTCTTCCCCGGCCAGTGCCGGTACAGATCGCCCACCTCGTAATCCTCTATGTATCCGCCGAACCGGCGATCCCGCGCCTCAAAGATCCGCATCTTCACATCTCCTGGGAGAGCCGTATTCCCCCGTGGGTTCGCTGCCTCGGTACCCGGCACCGGCGAGCGCCGTACCGTCGGCTAGCCGGCAAGGCTCGCAACGAGACCCTCAGGATCGTCAACCTCCTGCTCGGCAAGCCACGCGGGGTTGACAAGGGTGCCGAATCCGGGACCCGACCCCAACGGCTCCATGTACCCGTCCTTGACGACCGGCTGCCGGAGGGAATCCGCGAAGGGGTCCACCCCGCTCCCGGGAACGCCCCACTCGACCGCGACATCCGCGATACCGAGGCCGTTCAGGAGCGATGCGTGAACGTGGGCGTTCATGTGGGGAGACAGGCTTACCGAAGCCTGCCGGACTTTGCCAACCATCTCGACAAAGCGGGTCACGCCGCCCATGCATGTGGCATCCAGCCTCACGACGTCGACCGCCCCGGCTTGGAGCAGAGCCTCCGGGTAGTAGGAACCCCCCTGCTCGTCACCCACCGCGATGGGGATGTCGACAGCCCTCCGAAGCGCCGCTAGCTGGGCGGCGTCGCCAGGGAGGAACATGTCCTCGAACCACTCGAGGTCGACCGGAAGGCCTTCGCAGAACTCAACCGCTTCGGACACCGTCCGGAAGGTCCAGGCCGCGTCGAGGGCCAACATGGCCGAAGGCGCCGCATCTCTCGCCGCGGCCAGCCGGTCGTAGGTCTCCTGCCATGTCGCAGAGACCGGCATCTTGAAGCGCCGCCAGCCTGCCTCCCACAGCGCTGCGACCTGGCGACGAACCCCGTCGGGTTCCATCGTGGGCGGGTACCCCGCGATCGCGGTCACCGGGACGGGCCCCGAACGACCCCCCAGAACCTCGACGACGGACACGCCGGCAGTCCTGGTGGCGGCGTCCCACAGGGCGACGTCGACCAAGGACAGGGCGCGCAGACCAACGCCGCTGGACAGGCTCATCGGGTTGGTGCTCCAAGCCTGGGTGAACGCGGTTCCGGGCGAGTCGACGGTCCGGCCGACGTAGGAATCGCGCAGGATTCTGACCGCTTCCGTGACCGGACCGTTCCGTGTCAGCGTGAATGCGAACCCGTCCGCCCCTTCCTCCACCGATACTCGAACGAGCGCGAAATCCCGGTATGTCATCAGCCAGTTTCCAAACCGGATGGGTTGAGGCAGCGCTCCGCGCACCATGGCCACATCGACAGAGCGGACGGTTACCGGGACGGGAAAGTGGATCATTGCGAGTTAACTCCCTCACGAGGATCGTCGACCGTGGTCACGTTGCCCGGGACCGGCGCAACCAACTGACCTGGAGAGTAGACCGTCGGTACGGATACGGGCTCCGGGAGACTCGCCCCGTCCTTAAGCATGGTGAGCATCAATCCGGCAGCAGCTTCGCCCATCCGGTGCCGATCGCGACGGATCACAGCCAGCGGATGCGAGAGCAAGCTGAGAGCGGGGATAACATCGCTCACCGCGACACTAAACCCGGAGCCGGGGACCAGCCCGACCTCCGATAGCGCGTTCAGGGCTCCGATCCCGAGTTGTACACCTCCTGCCAGAAGGGCCGTCGGAGGTTCTGCGCCACCGAGGAGGTCCAGGGTCTGGCGCCTACCGAACCGCTCGCTGTGACTGCCCAGCCGGATGAACTCGTCAACCACGGGAAGGCTGCCCGAACGATGAGCTTCCAGGTACCCGGCCAACCTCTCGCGCGAGGGACGGATGGTCTCGGGGCCCGTGATGAGGGCGATCCTGCGGTGTCCAACCGCGATCATCTCGCTCACGGCATCACGTGCTCCCGTCCGATGGTCGCACAACACTGCGGTTACTCGTTGCTGCTGCAAACTCGGGATCTCGCGGTCGAGTAGCACGACCGGCACACGCAAATCTCCCAGAGCGCGCAGGGTGGACGGGTTGGACTCCGACTCGAGCGAAAGAATGAGCCCATCCACCCGGCGCCGATTGAAGAGACGGATGTGCGCGGTGTCCAAGTCTGCGTCGCCGTCCGAGTTGGCGAGCAGGATGGAGTACCCGGCCCGCCTCAGCTTCACCTCCGCGCCTTTGACGATGTCACCGAACAGCGGGGACGAGATGTCGCGCACGACGAAGCCGATCGTCGCGGTTCGTCCGCTTCTAAGCCCTCGGGCCAGCAGGTCCGGCTCGTAGCCGAGTTTGTTGGCCGCCTCCAGGACTCTGGCGCGCATCCGCTTGCTGGTGTCCGGATGTCGTGCAAAGACGCGAGATACGGATGAGGTGGCGACGCCGGCGGCTTCCGCGACCTGCTTGACGGTGACACGCGAACTCGGTAAGCGGGGATCGCTCACGATGTCCCGCCCACTCTCGGCCGGTAGGCCCGGAGGTGGTCCGCCTGCCACACGTTGGGGTCCGGTCCCGTTCTCCCGTCCGCCAGATACCCCCCGTCGACCGCCAGCACCTGGCCGGTGACGTAACTGGAGTCCGGCGTGGCGAGCCACCGGATGGCCTGTGCTACCTCGTCCGGCCGCCCCATCCGTCCGAGCGGGACGAGGCGCTCGCGTTCGGTGCGGTCGGCCAGTCCCGTTCGATACGCTTCTTCGGCCAACGGTGTCAGGATGAATCCGGGTGCAATAGCGTTGACGCGGATCCCGACGGAGGCCCACTCCACGGCGAGTGTCCTGGTCAGCGCCTCGATAGCGGCCTTGGCACTGTTGTAGGAGGCGCGGGCCGGGAAACCGCGCTGAGCGGTTATGGACGAGATGTTGACGATGCTCGGGAACGGTGAACGTGTCAGGTGGGGGAAGGCGGCCTGGCACATCCTCATCGTCCCGCCGAGGTGAACATCGATGAGGCGGCTCCACCCGTCGGTGCCCGTCATGTGGCTCGGGGACGGATCGATGGTTCCCGCCGTGTTGACCAGTACATCGAGCCGACCGAACTCCTGGACTGTTAGATCAACACTCCGGGGGATTGCTGCCTCATCCGTTACGTCGCACTGGACACCCAACGCGTCGCTTCCGAGCGAGCGGGCAGTGGAGGTGGTCCGGTCACGGTCGAGGTCGACCACGGTGACGCGGTATCCCGCCTCGATCAAGGCCGCTGCGGCGGCCCGTCCCAATCCCCCCGCCCCTCCGGTTATGAGAGCAACAGGCGCGGAGGACCGGGATTCCAACTCAGCCAAGGTCTTCGCCGGTCAGCATGCCGCGCGGGTTCAGGATCGTCAGGATGTCGATCTGTTCCCGGGAAAGCCCGGCCGCGCTCAAGCGCTCCACGAACTCGGTGGCGATGAAGTCAAACCCCCGACCTCCGTAGGCCTTGTAGAAGCGAGACAGCGCGGCGTCCTGTGCAATGAGGAGCTGGCGGAGGTGGCCTTCGGAGATAAGGGTCAGCAGTTGGTCGATCTGACGCTGCGTCTCGAATTCGAAGTTGCCTCTCACCGTATCGAATTGCACGTATGCTCCACGCTTCAAGATGGCGCGGTGATAGTCGAGGAATGGGTACGTATCGCAGTGACCGATGACGACACGACGAAGATCAACTCCCTCATCCTGGAAGAGGTCGAGCTGTGCGAGCCCCACAGGCGATGCGTTCGCGTGCGTCGTGATGGCGACTCCTGTGGTTCGGTGGGCCCGGGCTGCTGCCCGGTGGACCCGCTCCTCGGCAGGAGAGATGAAGGGCTCATGGGTGCCGATCTCGCCGATTATGCCCGCCTTGACGCCGTCGACGCCTTGTTCGATCTCGTCGACGAATATCTCCGCCAACTCCACCGTGGACGTCCGCTTGAGGCTCTCCTCGTAGAACGGTTCCCGGTACCTGCCCGTTGACATCACGACGTTGATACCGGTGCGCCGGGAGATTTCCACGAGGCCCTTGGGATCACGCCCCATGTCGGCCGTGGTTACATCGACGAACGTGTTCCCACCGGCGGCTGAGAAGTGTGCTAGTTCCGCCACGACGAGATCCAGGTCGTGCAACAGGAACCCCCGATCCGGCTGGAACCCCCGGAAGAGATCCATCATCAGGTCCTGGCGCGTTCGGTTGACCAGTGCCTCGGCCGGGGCGCCGTTGAGTGCTCTCCTGACCGAGTCCATCAACAGGTGCTCGTGGGGGTGGGTAAAACCCAACTCGGCGCACGGCACCTCACCGAGAACTGTGTTGACTGATGCCATTCGGCCCATTCCTCGCAGGGTCGACACGCGAAATACGGCCAGCTACGATACCGGGCACGTTACCAGGGACCAGAAACCTTGTCGAAGCCTCCAGTAAGCCACATCGGGTTCTCCGTAAGTGACCTAGAGCGGTCGCGCGTTTTCTACCGCACACTTCTCGGATTCGAAGAGGTGACCAGCTGGACGAGGAGCGAGCCATATATCGGTGAACTGACGGGCAACCCCGGGGCGGTGATCCACACGGCGATCATGAAACTCCCCGACGATCCCCTCCTCCTCGAGTTGGTGCAGTACGACCGGACCGACGGCCGGGCGATAGAGCCGGCGTCGGCCAACCCCGGCGCGGCACACCTCGGCCTGAACGTCGAGAATCTCGACTCGCTGTACGCCTCGCTGCGGGAGCAGGGCGCCGACTTCGTGTCGAGTCCGGTCACGCCGACCGTCGGTCCCAACGCGGGCGGTCGAGCGGTTCTCCTTCTGGACCCCGACGGTTTCCGTATCGAACTCGTGCAGACCGAACGTTCGCTCGACGGTGCGCGGATCCCGGCTTCGAGCTAACGAGCCGATGAACGTCGAGATCGTCGCCAATGGGATCGACCACCCCGAGGGCGTGGCGTGGGACCCGGTTCGCCGGCGGCTGGTGTGCGGAACCGAGGGCGGCCAGGTGCTGGCGTTCGATCCGCTGACCTGGGAGCGGCGGGTCGTAGCCGACACCGGCGGATTCGTCCTCGGGATAGCGCTCGACGCTCGGGGCGTCATCTATGTCTGTGACATGGCTCGGAAGGCCGTACTCGCCTGCGATCCCGACGACGGAACGGTCACCTTGGTGAGCACGGGCGCGCCGGACCACCCGATCCTCGTCCCCAACTTCCCGGCGTTCCACCCCGACGGGATCCTCTACGTGTCGGATTCGGGTTCGTCCTGGGATGCCGGAGATGGTCTTCTGTTCGGCATACGTGCCGACAACACGACCTTCGTCGCTTCGGAAGCGCCCAGTGCGTTCCCGAACGGCCTTGCCGTCGACGAATCCGGCCGGTTCCTCTACGTGGTGGAAACCGCGGATCCCGGCGTTTGCCGGCTCCCGATCAAGGATGACGGCACTCTGGGGCCTCCCGAGGACGTGGTGCGGATGCCGGGGACCGCCCCGGACGGGCTGGCCTTTGCAGCAGACGGGTCGCTGATCATCTCCTGCTACCGGCCCGACCGGGTCTACCGGCTCTCCGAGGACGGCCTCAGCGTCCTTGCCGATGATCCCCAGGGGCGGTTCCTCGCAGCCCCGACCAACGTCTGCTACTTCGGGCCGCAACTGGAGCGGCTCGCGGTGGCCAATATCGGCGCATGGTTCATCAGCGAGGTACTCGACGTACCGCCAGGTCTCGAGGTGCACCGCCCTGCCCGGTGACCAACCGCGCCGTCATGAGTCCGCGCATGTGTCCTTATCCTGTTCCGGTAGCCACGCCGAGCTCACCCACAATGCGACCGCGGGCGCCCGATACACCATCGAGGTGACCACCGCCGGGGGCTGGGAAGGCGGGCCGCTATTTGCCGGTGCTGGGGGCCAGAAGCCGCGGTCGGGCCGCCGACTTCGTACCCGAGGGCGCAGCCGCGCCCGCAGCCGGGTCGTCGTTCGGGCGTGCCAGCCAAGTGATTCCACGCCGAGTGCTGGATTCTCGGGGTGGTTGCAATGTGGCACTTTGAGCGTATTGTCGATTCGGTCACATATTAGCTGTCAATAACTCAGTAGAAATCGAAGCACGCCACTCAATCTGTCTTTTGGTCATAAAATATGGTATCTTATCTGGCGGAACCTTCTGGCTGCATTTTTCAGGACCAGAGCGAGGGTGCGATGTCTACAGGATTCGGGGCACCGGCCGCACTTGATGACCAGATTCAACTGGTGCTTGATCTCCTGGAGCAAGGCCGGGCTCCCGCGGAGGTCGAAACGACCCATGTGGACATCAAGGAGGAGCCCGGCCGTCGCGATCGGCGCGGCAAGCCCCTGCCGGCAAACCGCGAGAACGAGGAAGCTGCCGGGTACCTCGCAGGCGAAATGGCCTGCATGGCCAATACCCCGGGGGGCGGCGCGATCGTCTTGGGCGTGTCCGACGACGGTGCCAGGATAGGAACGGGGCTTGACCCGGAGTGGCTCCGCCATCGCATCTTTCAACTGACAGAGCGCAAGCTGACCATCTCTGCCCGACCGTTGGTGCTGGATGGCTGCCGCTTGCTGGTGCTGTCCACGCCCGAAGCCTGGGAGCCGATTCCTCACAAGGGACGCTATCGCTGGCGTTTGAATGACAACTGCGTGGACCTCGATTTCACATCGTGGAATGACAGAAGGCTGCATCGCAGCGGCTTCGATTGGTCGGCACAGCCGTCGTCTCATTCTCTAGCCGACGTCGATCAGACCGCTGTCGAGATCGCTCGGCGGTACATGCGCGAGGACGGCGCCGGGAGCGGTGACGGCAGCCATCTGGCGATGGCGACGAGTGAGGACATGATCCGCCGCCTCAACCTCGTCGACGCAGATGGTCGACTGACCAACGCAGGGTCACTGCTCTTCGTCGGAACTCCCGAAATCGGAATCGATTACGTCCGGCGGGAGGTCCCCGGCGGCGACAGCACACATCGGGTGCCCCGTGCCGGTCGGCCTTGGTCGAGCGACTTCGACGAATCGTTCGGGCCGTTCGTCAGCCGTCGAGAGGCGGGGAGCCGCTCGTTGTTGGAGCAGTTCGCCGCGGTGGAGCAGGCGATGGACGTGGCGAACGCTGTGGTGCATGTGCCCGACGGCTTTGCCGTGCATCAGATCGATTCCATCCCGCCCAGAGCCATGAGGGAGGCGCTGGTCAACGGCATCGTCCACCGCGACTGGAACTCCCCGCAGCCGACGACCGTTGAGCATGTCGGATCCGTTCTGACTGTCACCTCGCCGGGGGGCTTCGTCGGCGGGGTCGCGCCTTCGAACATCATCACTCACCCAGCGGCGCCCCGGTATCGAAGTCTTGCTGAGGCCATGGCGGCGATGCGGTTGGGCGAGCGAGAGGGGATCGGCGTGGATCGCATGACGGCGGACATGCTCTCTCTGGGTCACCCGCCGCCGGTGTTCTCAGAGGTTGACGGCCCGTACGTGCGGGTGGCGCTGATCGGCGGCGAGCCTGACCAAGAGTGGCTCCGCTTCATCGGCATGCTTGAGCCTTACCCGCAGGGCAATCTGGACCTGCTGCTTCTCGTATACCGCCTGCTCGATCGCGGCTGGGCCGATGCCGACTCGGCGGCTCCGGTTCTACAGAAACCTGTCCGAGAGACACTGCCGATGCTCCAGCGCGTTGTCGTTGAGGTTCAAATCAACGAAAGGCCGATCATGGAAAGAGTCCACGGCAGCCCCGATGGTCACCCGCTTGCGCTCCGGCTGTCGGACGGTCTCCGTAGACACTTTTCCCGCAAGCTCAAGCGGCTCGCTACGCGCACCGGACGAGAGTCGGTGATGTTGGGCTACGCTCGGGTGAGGGGACGCATCTCCTCGACTGAGGCCGCCGACCTGGCAGGTGTCACCGCGTCGCACGCAGCCCAGATGCTCGCGGCACTGGCTGATGCCGGGCACCTGGTTGGGAGCCGCCCCAACCGGAGGGGCCGCGGTTTCCACTACCTCCCCGTGCGCAAGCCGTAGCGACGACGGTACCGGCTGCACCACCTTCTTGCCGAGATGTCGGGGAAGGGGTTTCACACCACGCTCCTAGGAGGGTACTGAGCAATCCAGCAGCGGCCTGCCAACCGCCGTCATAATCCCTGGATCGGCGGGCGGCAGGCCCGAGCAATCGTCATTGTTCAGCACCCTCCTAGCCCGGTGGACCTAGGCTAAGCGGACGGGGCGTCCGTGCCGGCGATCTGTTCGACCGACACGGAGCCATCGGGTGTGACTCCGGTCACACGTCGCCGGTCGGCGCGGAACAGGGACGCGGTGAGCGCCGTCGTCCTGGTCTGACCCGGCTCGAGCCGGAGGGCTTGCCCTCGTTCGACTGCTCCGTCCAACCCGTCCGCCGGCCAGGCTGATTGGGGCTCGACCGCTACGAGAGCGGCCCGGCCGTAGAACGGATAGCCGGTGCTTCCCCGCTCCTGCCACAGCCAGACGTGGGGAAACGTGGTGACATCCCATGACAGCGCAATCCCGATCTCCTCGTCGGGCCACCGGATGGCGGCCCATCCCTGGCCGATCGAAGGCATGTAGACGAGCCGGCTGGTGGGTTGTCCCGTCATGCGACTCACGTCCACGAGCGCTCCGTCACCTGCCGGTAGCAACGGCCAGCGCCCCTCACCTCCCGGCGAGAGGTCAGCGGGCGGACCCATGTCTCCGCGGTCGACGACGGTGGGTGCCGTGGGGAGGTCGATCAGGGTTCGCGTGACGGCGGCGAACGCCGGGTGGTGCCCCCAGACGAATTCGGCCGGCTCGTTCCCGACGTTGACTACCCGTTCGCGCAGCCGGAGGATCGGCCGGTCCCCATCCAGTTCCATCAATCTGTCGAGCACCAGCGGGAGGCGCGAGCCCGTCCGGGTATGAAGGGTCGTGGCCCCGGCGGTGATCACCTCCCAACGAAGGGTTGACACCTCGCCGTGGAAGGGCAGGGGTACCGGACCCCGCCGGCTGTCGTGTCCCGAATTGGGGAAGAGTACCTGCCAACCTCCGCGATAGTGCGACAACCAGTCGAGCCGGCTGGAACCGTATGCGTGCAGGGCCGTGGCCGGCGCCGGGGTGGACCAGTCGTAGGACGCCAGCAGATTACGACCAGAAGGTCGAGAGATCCGGTGGATGTCGCAGCCACGCTCGAGGTCGACACCGACGACAATCTCCGGAGACTCCAGCAGGAGAAGCCTGTCAGGGTCCATGCGCTCTAGACCGCCATGTATTCCGCTCCGAGCACCCGGGCGGCGACGGTAAGGGGCTCTGCAATCCGCCCGGGCGCGAGAGCATGGTGATGGACTGGTCCGGCCGCCAGCCATCGGTCGATCGCCGCCGTCCCACCGCCGTCGAAGCGGAACATCCCGTTCGGCGCCCCGAGCCCGGGATACCGGCTCTCGACGATCTCGCCCGTCGCGCAGGCGAGACGCCAGGTCCGGTCGGTGGGTGTGAGGGAGACCAGGGTCACAGGACCCGAAGTGATGGGGAAGCTCAAGGCCGTGCCCCTTCCGTGCCGACCCGGATAGTACTGGGTGGGTTCCATGTGCGGAGTGCCGTTGCCGGTTGCCGGGTCGCCCTCGCCGCTGTTGGCCAGTAGCGCCAGACCGGTCTCGCTCTCGAATGCGAATATCTCGCAGTAGAGGCTCGCTCCGGCGATGTCGCGAGCGAGCTTCATCGCGAGCGCGGTCGGAAGGTCACCCGTGCACGAGATCGGCACGCCCGAAGCAGCGCACAGCGACACACCGAGACATCCGACGATCCCGATGTCCGGAGACGACCTGAACCACGGTCCGTGGCAGTTCACCGTGCCACAATCCGCGTCGAGCGAGTCAACGAGCCGCCGGATCGCCGCAGCCAGCCTGCGGCTGCGCCTGTCCGCGTCGCCGGTCCATCCGAGCTCAGCGATGCGGGCGCTGATCTCACCGGCGGCGCCGCGTCCCGCTGCTGCGAACTCGTCGGCGAGTTCGTCGATGCCAACGCTGTGCTCGGTGACACCGAGGGTGGCGAGTTCGTCCCCGGTTGCCAGCACATTGGTGTAACCGGGTATCGGATCCCCGATCCGGATGACGTTGGCCCGGCGCAGGGCCACAGCGGCCGCGGCCGCCCTGACCGTCTCCCTGACACGCCTTACCTGCACGGGATCCTCCGGGCTGGCGCTTACCACGATCGGCGCCGTTCCGCTCCGAACCATCGTGTTGGCGAACATCAGGGCCCCGAGGAGCGCCGTATCCTCGTGTGCAGCCGCCTGATCCAGGCCATCCGGGAGCCGCTTCGTTGTAGCCGTGTTCCAGATGACGGTCGGCGCGTCGAGCCCGCTGGTCGCATCCTCGGAGTAGCCCGGCGGAGCCGCCATCGTAGGGGCGACCACTATGACTTCTATCCGGCCGGCTTTGAGGTGTTCGTTGGCTTCCCCGGCGTCGCGGGAGTCGGACACCAGCCCCCAGTGCGCTACCTCGAACTCGCTCGCGAGTACTGCGCGGAACCGCTCGGCCCGGTCCACGAGTCCCGCCCGGAACGAGGCGGGCATCTGTTCGTCGAAGAGCCTGAAGCTCGGTGTGACAAGGCCGATCCTGGGCCGGCGCGACATCAGGTCCGGACGGCGTCCGTATCTATCTCGATGAGCATCCACGGCTCCACCAGGGTCACGTTCCCGATAACCGTGGCGGCAGGCAGCGTAGGTCCGAACCACTCTGTGAGCACTTCCAGGACTGATGGCCAATCCGATACGTCGACCAGGTAGATGCGCAACCGGATCACGTGGGACCGATCGAGGTCGTGCTCGGCCAGAACCGACTCGATGCGCTCGAGCGCCCTGACGGTCTGTGGGAGGAGTCCGGCGACCGGACCCCCTTGTTCGTCCCTTCCGACCATTCCGGCGAGAGCGAGGAACGGACCCGCCGAGCCGCTAGTCAGAAACTTCATGGATGCTCCTTTCGATCCCCGGTCATGGCGGCCGGATCCGTGTTCATCCCGACCCGCTGCGCCGACTCCGCGCTTCGGCCACATCGGGGTCCAATGGCATCGGGTAGCAGCGGGCGGTGGCTCCCCCATCGACGTTGACGATCTGACCCGTGACGAACGACGCATCATCCGAGAGCAGAAAACCCACTACCCGTGCGACCTCAGGAGGCTCGCCCACCCGTAGCAAGGGATGCATGACCGCCATTGCTCGCTCCATCTCCGCCGGAACGGGTGCTGTGTCGATGACGTCTTGCGCCATCGGAGTCCGGATGGTTCCCGGCGCCACGGCATTGCACCGTATTTCGACAGGTCCGTACTCGACGGCGATGTAGCGGGTCAAGCCCTCGACGCCGCTCTTCGCCGCGACGTAGGCCGCCCAGCCGGGGAAGGCCGTCTGGGCCTGGATCGATGAGATGTTGACGATCGAACCTCCGTGGCCCTGGGCTAGGAAAGCGGAAACCGCTTCGGAGCAGCCCCAGAAGACAGCTTCCAGGTTGACTGCGAATACACGGCGGACTTCGACGGGATCGGGTGCGTGTGCGGTGCCGGGTATTGCGACTGCTGCGTTGTTGACCCATCCACCGAGAACATGGTCCTGGGTGGCGACCTGCCCAGCGAGGGCAATGACAGAACGATCGGTCACGTCGCCCAGAATCATCGAGCCCGTGGCGCCCAACTCATCGGTGGCAATGTCGCATGCCTCGGAGTCGTAATCTACTCCGACCACGTACCACCCGGTTGCAGCAAGGTGGTTACGGATGGCGGCCCCGATTCCCCGACCTGCACCAGTCACCACGACCGATCGCCGCTCAGTAGGGTGGCTTCTCATGCCGCTCCGGTGATGAACTGAACGAGGTCGGTTCGTGTCACAGCGGAGATCGGTACGTCTGCGACCAGCGCACCATGACGCAGGATGACGGCTCGCGTGCACACCTGCATCACATGGTCCATGTTGTGGGTGATCAGAACCACCAGGAGGTTGCGCTGCTGGAGTTGCTTGACCAGATCGAGCACGAGCTGCGTCTGTTCAACGCCGAGGGCAGCGGCCGGCTCATCCAACAAGACTACACGCTGCCCCCAACCAGCCGCTCTCCCAACCGCGATCGCTTGGCGTTGTCCACCGGAGAGCAGGTCGACCCGCTGATCCAACGACGGTATCTCGATACGCAGCGTGCCGAGCAGATCGTCGGCCTGCCGCCGCATCTCGGGGCCGTTCATCCAACCCAGTCTCCTAAGGAACGCACCACGCCGTCGGATCTCACGGTTGAGGAAGAGATTCGCCGTGACATCCAGTGTCTCGACCAGCGCAAGGTCTTGGTGGACCGTCTCGATGCCGAGTTCCTGTGCGTGGCCGGGATCGTGTATGTCCACGACCTCGCCGTCAAGCATGACATCGCCGCTGTCCGGTCGGATCGTCCCCGCCAGACATTTCACGAGGGTCGACTTGCCGGCGCCGTTGTCGCCCAGGAGCCCCACTACTTCACCTGAACGAGCCGAGAACGTCACATCTCTGAGCGCTTCGACGCGCCCGAAGCTCTTCGACAACCCTCGAATCTCCATTTCGACCTCGGCCAACTCAGAGGTGGCCTGGAACGCAAGGCTCCTGCGAGCTTCAGCCGATGGTAGGTCAGGGCTCGGATTCATGCGCGGGTGCTCTGCAGTCGGTCGAGGGAAAGGGCTGCCAGGAACACGATTCCCGTCACGATACGCACCCAGAACCCCGGAACGTTGAGTTGTACCAGGCCATTGGACAGCGAGGCCAACAGGATGGCGGCCAACAGCACCCGCCACACCTTGCCCTCTCCCCCGAAGATCGATACCCCGCCGAGCACCGAGGCTGTGATGATGTCGAACTCGGCACCGGTGGCTGCGTTGGGCGCAGCCGACGCAAGTCTGCCCGCAAGCACGACTCCGGCCAGAGCGGATAGGGTGCCTGCGAGTATGTAGACGGTGGTCCGGCGCCGCTCTATGTTGATGCCGACAGTGCGCGCTGCTTCCTGATTGCCGCCGATCGCGTAGGTATGGCGACCCCAGACCGTGAATCTCAGCGCCGTGGCCACCGCAGCAGCTACTACCAATGCCACCAGGAATGGTGCAGGAATGAACAGCAGCAGTCCCCGTCCCAGCCACTTGAGAGCACCACCCGCCTCCCGGTCCAGCGCGATGGACCGTCCCCCTGTCCAGAGAAAAGCCGATCCCCGGATTACAAGTGCGGTTCCCAAGGTGGCGATCAGGGCCGGGATCTTCACGCGCTCGGCGAAGAAGGCGTTGACCGTTCCGAATATCGCCCCCATACCCAGAGCGATCGGAATCGCTATGTAGTCGGAGACGCCCAGGTTGATGAGCGTGATCGTGGCAAGCCCGCTGAAGGCGATTATCGGGCCTTGACTGATGTCGATGCCACCGCTTATGAACAAGGCTGAAACCCCGATCGCCGCGATGGCGATGACAGCGCTCTGACGGACGATGTTCTGGGTGTTCGACAACGTGAGGAAAGCGTCGGATTGGGACATGAAGATTCCAACGATGAGAAGGAAGGCAACCGGCATGCCGTACCGGCTCCAGAAGTCGCCCCGGCGTCCTCCCGGTCCAGGCACATGGGCTACCAGTCGGCGCAGGGCTTGCCGTTCTCGGTCAGAGAGGACCTTTCCGACCCGGCGTTCCCCCTCGGACTTCATGTTCCTGCGATTCGGCGTGAAAGCGCGCACGGAGCCGAATGGGATCGGCCCATTCGGCTCCGCCAGATAACTCTGATCAGCAACTAGTACTCGCCGTCGTCCAACCGCCGCTGGGCTTCAACCGGGTCGTTGCCCAGTTTGATCGGCGGGATATCCATATTGAAGCCGCCCTCTTCTCCCGCCAGCAATCGGAACATCGCCTCGATCAGGCCCACTCCGTGTGAGGAACCCGGGACGGTGATTCCCCCCGGCATCCTTCCGTCCGCCACTGCTTGGAGCCCACGTTCCAAGAGCGACCCGACTATTGCGATGTCCACGTTCGGTGTGAGACCTGCCGCTTCGATCGCGGAAAGGCCTCCCAGTGCGCCCACATCGTTGGAGGTCAAGATCACATCGAGATCCGGGTTTGCAGCCAGAATCGCAGCTACGGCATCCAACGCCGTGTCCTCCGCCCACGCCTCTACATCAGACACGATCTCGTACTCCGCACCAGCCATCACGCGGTCGAATCCGTCCTTGAGGCCCTGCTTCCGGTCGAGCAGATTAGGACCAAGCGAGTCTGCATTGAGGATCGCCACCTGGTACGGGGCCTCGCCCGGCTTGGCCTCAAGCAGCCACTCGCCGCCTACCTCCCCGATGAGCTCTCCGAATACCGTCTCGGGAACTCCGACGTTGGCGTCGTATCCCTCCAACGAGCCGACATGGCGAACCACGATTATCCCGTCATCTCGAGCGCGCTCGGCGACAGGCGCCATCGTGACTTCGTCCACCGTGATAACGGCCAGTGCCGCAACGCCCCGCTCGAGCATGTTCTCGATGTTCGTTACCTGGGTCTGGGCATCATTCTCGGGATCATCGGTGATGACATCGACACCACACTTGGCCGCTTCCTCCTCCATGGCCGTGATGATGTCCGCGAACCACACGAACTCGAGGGTCAGCGGGCTATAGGCGATGAGCGTGCCTTCGGGTGGGCAGGGTATGCCATCGCGCCACTCCATCGCCTCCATGGCCGCAGTCGTGGTCGGTGCCGCGGTCGTAGTTGTGGTCTCGGCGGCGGCCGTAGTTGCCGGAGTTTCGTCGGGTTCCGAGTCATCCCCGCAAGCTGCTACGACGATCATGGCGAACGCGACGGCAACCGCCATCGCTCGCCCGCGTCGCCTTGCCTTCGATCTGTATTCGTGCGTCCGGGCGTTTGTCATGACCCTCTCTCTTCCGCCGAGAATGGGGCACCGAACTCCTTCTCAGAGATGCGGTACCGACCTCACGTCCTATTTCTGGGATCGTTCCCATTCTCGGGTATACAAGCACTAGCTCACCCTGGTGTCAACCGATCTGACGCCCACTGGTCGGCCTACGGACCTGGGGAACCGATGCCCTGGAGAGCTACGTCAGCAGCGCCTCGGCACGCAGTTCGCCGTCGTCGCGAGCCATCCGGCCACCGTGGAGCAGATCCGAAGTTTGGACTCACGGCTTGGGAGCCAGGCCGGCGATGCTGGGTGGCTCGCTATCGGTTCGTCATCAGGCGAGGATATGGCCCCGGCCAATCTAGGTACGAGCCTCGAACCACCAACTGGTCAGCCTCAACGAGAGCGCGACGGTGGAAGGAGTTCGTGTGGTGCTCGGAGCAACCAAGGACCGGCCGCTCGTGACCACCACCACCGGGGGACTGCCCCGGCCGGGCTGGTACACCGAGTCGCTGGCCGGCAGGCCGTTCTCGGTGGCGATGGCGGGACGTAGCTTCCGTGAGCAGTACCGGGATCTGGTGGCCCCCCTGATCGCCTACCCGGAGGAACGTCTGGCGGGCCTGGGACCTCCCGAGTTGCGCAGCTACCCGATCCACCAGGGCAAGCAACCCGGCGAGTTCATACACGAGGTCACGGAGACGAGGATGCCCCGAGCGGTGACCGGACCCGTCGGACCTGGCCCGCTGGAATACGACCGGATCTGGCTGACCGCTCAGGCCTCGACCGCGAAGCCGGTGAAGTTCGGCGCCGTCTCGGCCCAACTTCTCGAAGCGTCCATGAGCAACGACTTCTACCGGGACCGGGCGGCAGTTGGTCATGGAACTGTCGGAGATCATGAACGGGGAGTACCACCGCCTGGCCGATGCCGGATGCACCGTTATCCAGATGGAGGAACCGGCCATCCATGGCATCGCCGGAACCGAGCCGGGCACCATGCTCGATGCGGAGTTCTACGTCGAGGCCTTCAACCGGGCGGTGGCCGGCCTTCGCGACAAGACCGAGGTGTGGTGCCACACCTGCTGGGGTAGCCCCGGAGCCCAGCGCACCCGCTCCCAGCAGTTCTCTTACGGAGCCGCCCTTCCCTACCTCGATCAACTCGACGTCGACGTGTTGACCTTCGAGGCCAAGGAGACATCCGGTGAGGAGATCCCGATGATCGCCGCCGGTGTCGGATCCGACAAGAAGCCAATGATCTCCATGTCATACCTCCCCAACGGCGGTCAATAGCGGGTGCGTGACCGCTTCAGGACGTTACCCATGGCCGCCTAGGCCGTCAACGGGGACCGGTCTACCAGGCGCACCTGGGTGGGCGGGTAGGCAGTACTCTTCGAACAGCCCGGAGGAGGGACTCTATGGATGCATCGGACACGGACCTACTCGATCTCAGCGGCCGCGTGGCTGTCGTGACCGGGGCTGCTTCGGGTCAGGGTAGGGCTACGGCTCTGCGACTGCACCGGGCAGGAGCCGCGGTGGCGGCCCTCGACCTGAACGTAGAGGGCCTCGCCTCGCTCCCCGACGGCGTCCTCACGCTGACCGTCGACACGTCGGACCCTGACGCGGTCGCAGAAGCCCTGGACACGACGGAGCGGTCACTCGGACGGGCCTACATCCTCGCGGCCGCCGCGGCGATCTGGGGAGGGTGGAACAGCATCGTCGACATGGACTACGACGACCTGGATCGTATCTTCCGGATCAACACCTTCGGAACCCTCTACTGCGTGAAGAGCGCCGCCCGCCAGATGATCCGGGGCGGCCGGGGCGGAAGGATCGTCATGTGGTCGTCGGTGGCCGCCACCCGTGGGCAGCCCTGCGACATCCCCTATTCGGGCAGCAAGGCCGCTCTCGAGGGGATGGCACGGCCGCTAGCGGCCGAACTCGCTCACCACGAGATCACGGTGAACGTGATCGCTCCCGGGGCCATCGACACCCCCATGCTGGCCGGCTCCAACCTGAGCTTCTACGACACAGTGCTGCCCGGCCGCCGGATCGGCACACCCGACGAGGTGGCCGAACTGGTCGCCTGGCTGTGCTCGCCCCGCTCCCGTTTCGTGACCGGGGCGGTGATCCCCATCGACGGAGGGGTCACGTCGATAAACGGCCCGTGGGCACTGGCCAACACTCTGCACCAGTTGGACCCGGATCTGGTCGCGCAGATGGCGAAGGCCGTCTACGGGTAGCCGTCGCCAGGCAAGCACAGCCCGACCGCCGCCAAGACGAACCGGGCAGCTGCCCGACTCGCAACCCGGTTCAGTACGGTCGTGACCCTTTCGGCCGGTCAGCCAGGTAGGGCTGGCCGATCTTGCGAGCTTGCTCGATCGGATGCACCCCCACCTGCTGGGCGAAGGCGTCGATCAGACGATCCACGACCGGGCCCGGTCTGCCGCTCCCGATCGGGCGCCCGTCGATGCTCGTCACCGGCATCACGAAGAACGGGGTCGAAGCGAAGAAGGCCTCGTCGGCGGTCATCACGTCGTACGGCTCGATGTCGGTCTCCACGAACTCCATGCCAAGTTGCGGGGCCAGATCCCTCACGTCCTCCCTGGTGATCCCCCGCAGGATGTTCCGGCCCTCAGGCGACATGAAGGCACCGTCCTTGACGATCAGGAAGTTGGCCCCGCCTCCCTCGGTGACATACCCGTCGTCGTCCAGGAACAGGGCCTCGGCCCTGGGATCGACCTTGCGAGCCTCCCGCATACCCCGGCCGTAGTGGATCCGGTTCCGGTTCTTGATCTTCGGATCCAGGAACCGGGCCGGAACGTTCCTGGTGGGCGGGATGACGGCCGGAACCCCGTTCTCCAACCCGTCGAGCGCATCGACCATGAAGGGTCCCAACGGGATGAACATGATGAACACCGTTCGCTCGTAGGAGTCGTAAGGACCGGCATCGAAGGGCTTCGCTATGCCCCGCGAGCAGTCGTTGTTCCACATCAGGTCGTCGTAGGGTTCGATGGTCGCCTTGTTAAGCTCGATCAGCTCGAGGGTGGCCTGCTCCATCTCCTCGATCGACATCCCGCAGTCGATGTCGAGGGCCTTCATGGAGGCAAACAGGCGGTCCAGGTGGTCGTGGAGACGGTGGGGGCGCAGGCCGTAGCTGCGGACGGTCTCGAAGACGAACTCCCCGATGCGGACCCCGACATCGAACGGCGCCAGCCGCAGTCCGATTCCGGTATGAGTGCCCGTTGAAGTAGGCCGTCCGCCCGGTCATCCGTCCCTCCTCCCCGCCGCTCCGATCTCATCCACCGCGGCGTTGCCGATCATGATGGCACAGGGCATACTCCGATGACCGGAGGAGAGCAGAGATGGGCAATCAGGTAATGACAGTGACCGGTCCTGTGGATGTGGCGGATCTGGGCTTCACGCTGATGCACGAGCACATCTTCCTCGACCTGATGAGAGACGCCTGGATCTTCACCAACCTCCTCAACGATCCGGAGTTGGCCGGCATCGAACTCGACATGCTCCGCCGAGCGGGCGGCGCCACCGTCGTCGACCTCACCAGCGGAGGTCTCAGAGAGTTCGACAATCCCATCATGTTCGACCAGGCCACCCTCAAGCCGCTCCCGCCGCCCCTGGCTGTCCGCCGGGCGGCCGAACGGAGCCGGCTCAAGATCATCATGGGCGCCGGTTGGTACCACGAGAACTACTACAAGCCCCGCCTGTGGGACCTGTCCACCGACCAGCTCACGGAGGAGATCATCGCGGAACTCAGCGACGGCATGGAAGGCACCGACGTCAAGGCGGGGATCATCGGCGAGATCGGCGCCCAGTACAACCGCCTGTCGGCCATCGAGGAACGGGTTCTCCGCGCCGCCGCCCGCGCCCAGATAGAAACCGGAGCCGGGCTCACCACCCACACCACGAGAGGTGTCGGCGGCCTGGAACAGCTTGACGTGCTGGAACAGGAAGGCGTCGACCTCGAACGGGTGGTCCTGGCCCACTCGGGAGGCCAGCCCTATCCCAGGTACCACGCCGAGATCGCCCGCCGCGGGGCCTGCGTTTCTTTCGACCGTATGGGCGACCTTCCCGACATGACCGACTTCCACCGCGACCGGGTCCTCCGCAGCATCAAACGACTCATCGACAACGGCCACACGGACAGGATCGTCCTCTCGCACGATGTCTGCTACGCAGAGGACCTGGCAACCAACGGGGGCTGCGGCTACGCCTGGCTGCCATTGAAGGGCCGGGCACTGCTCGAACGGGAGATAGGCCTCACCGACGCCCAGTGGAACACCATTGTGGTCGAAACCCCCAAACGTATCCTGGCCGGTACCTGACCCGATTCTTGGTATCGCGTCGGGAGCACGCGATACAGAGGTGGTTCATCGGCGGTAGACCCTGTCCCGCCTTCCCACCCTCAGCACCAAGACACGCACACGTTCATCTTGGATGTCACAGATAACGCGGCAATTCCCCACCCGATAGCGCCACAGGCCGCCCATAGGGCCAGTCAACCGTTGACCAGACCATCTCGGATCATGCAGGCGTGCTACACGCTCGTCCATGTAGGCCAAGATGCGCAACGCCATGTTCCGATCGAGTTTCTTCAGTTGGTTCCTGGCCGTGTCCGTATAGTCAATCGTCCAGACCAAGCTCTTTCCTGACGTCCGCGGCGGTGTGTACCTGCTCCTGTCCCTTGCGGATACGCTCCAGAACATCTGCAGCCAGGTAGTAGTCCTCCATGTCGTCAAGTCCGCGATCGATTATCTCGCGCAGGTAGAAGGCCTTCGTACGGCCCGTTTGCAATGCGAGAAAGGCGAGTCGCTGCTCAGTTTCGGGCGAGAGCCGGACTGAGGTGGCCATTTGTCTCCTGTTAAATACGTGTATTCATCATATCCTAGCTGGTACTGATGGCAGTAGCCTCACCCTGCAGACCGGCGGAGCCTCCCAGTCCCCGGAAGTCGGCTAGGAGGGTGCTGACCAATGACGATTGCTCGGGCCTGCCGCCCGCCGACCCAGGAATCATGCCGGCGCTTGGCAGGCCGCTGGTGGATTGCTCAGCACCCTCCTAGTGTCCTGTATCGGGAATTCGCTGGAGACAGCCTCCTCCGCCTGGCACGCACCGGTTCCGGGGTGCCGAGACCGCGAAAACCGTCGAGGCGGTCTCCTCCGGCGGGCCCTCCCCCAACCACCACCTCCTCGGCGTCGAACGCGTCCCGCCGCACCCTCCACGAGGGGCTGGGTCGACAACATGAACCAAATCACGGTCCGATCGGTACCGAAAGCGGACCGTTGGCGCTTTGCGGTTACCTACAAGCATGCAACAGGCCTGTGACAC
>JAPOQZ010000231.1 GCA_026710435.1 bacterium
GAAGCCGGTATCGAACCCTCGGTCGGATCCGTAGGCGACTCGTACGACAACGCCCTCGCCGAATCTGTGATCGGCCTCTACAAGACAGAACTCATCCACAAGCGGGCACCGTGGCGTGACCTCGACCAGGTCGAGTACGCCACCCTCGAATATGTGGACTGGTTCAACCACCGCCGGATCCTAGAGCCCATCGGACACATACCACCTGCAGAAAGGGAGGCCAACTACTATCTTGAACACACCCCAGCCCAGGTAGCTGGTGTCAAGTAAAACACTCTCCGGCAAACCCGGGGCGGTTCACCAAACGACCCATCTTCCTCAGCGGAAAAACCAAAGACTCACCGGAGGAACAAAGAGCCGATCATTTCGCACAGGCCTTCCTCCTTCCCCCAGAGCGCGCTGACGAATTGCGCCGCCTCAGGTCAGCGGCTGATGTGAATGCCTTTGCAGCGTCCGCCGGTATCCATCCCGGCATCGTGGTCGGGAGACTCCACCATGATGGACTCTGGGATTACTCCCGGGGACAATCCCTCCGCAGCAAACTGCAATTCGCGACAGACACCGGATGATTCACGGCGACTCGAAGTCGAGATCCTGACGCCTCCGGACGCAACAGGCGTCGTCCTCCTGCTGCGACCTTCTGCGCGGTCAATGCGGGTCCCGCCAGAGTGGGCGGCAGCTAGGTTCGGTGTCGGATCACGTGTCGGTGCTCCCCGGTGACAAGGAATGGACCTCGAATGACGGGACGCAGTCTGCGGCCTGGCCGTAAGTGGCTCGCAGGGTTCCTGGCCATCGCGGCGATGGTGGGTGGGGTGCTGGGGGTGCTCGATAGGGCGGCGGCCAAGGATGCGTGTTCGCGCGAGAGGGCCGAGGCTGACTCCTCGGTCACCCTTTCGGCCGTGGGGAACACGGTTGCTTTCGGTTCCGGGACCATCGCCTACAACAGGCAGAGACCAGATGACAGCCGGGCCGGGATCTGGGTGGCGGACGCGGACGGCGCCAACGCACGGCGGCTGACCGGCAACGGTTCCCGTCCCGTGTGGTCACCCGACGGCAACCGCATCGCGTACGAAGAGTGGGCCAGTGGTGAGGTCCGGGTGATGGATTCCGACGGCAGCAACCAGCGGCGGCTGACCGACCAGGGCTCGACTCCGGTGTGGTCGCCCGACGGGATGCGCATCGCCTACGAGGAACCGGACGGTGGTGGGATATGGGTGATGAACGCGGACGGTACGAACCGGCGGTCGCTGACCGACCAGGGTTGGAGGCCGGTGTGGTCGCCGGACGGGAACCGTATCGCCTACAACAACGGGGGGATCTGGACGATGGACTCGGAAGGCGGCGACCAGCGTTTACTCGCCGACGGAGGAGCGGAAGCCCGATGGTCGCCGGACGGGCGTCGCATCGTGTATTACGAACCGGGTCCGGATATGGGGGTGTGGGTCGTGGACGCCGACGGCGGCGACATGCGGTGGCTGGTCGGCGGCTCCGAGCCGGCCTGGTCGCCCGACGGGAAACGGATCACCTACCGCGACGCGGGTGAGCTCGCAGGAATCTGGGTGATGAACGCGGACGGCAGCAACCGGCGGTGGTTGACCCGCGGTGGATCGAGCCCGCAGTGGTCTCGGGATGGAAGCTCCGTCATCTACCTGGATATGAGGCGTGACGAGTACGTCTTCGACCTCTGGGTGGTGGACACCCGCCAGGGGGACCGGCGGAAGCTGGCCGGCGAAGGTGGCTATCCGGCCTGGTCGCCCGACGGGAAGCGGATCGCCTACTCCAGAGGGGTCGATCGCCTTCCCGAGATATGGGTGGCGGATGGGGCCGGTCACCGGTGGCTTGCCGACGGTTCGGGGCCGGTGTGGTCGCCGGGCGGAAACCGCATCGCGTACACCAGATCGGACGGGGAGGGTATCGGACTGTGGGTGATGGGCATCGACGGCTCCGGCATCCGGCGGTTGGCTCGCAGGGGTTCGGAACCTGCGTGGTCCCAGGACGGGCGTAGCATCGCCTACGCCGGGCATGGTGGAGCGGTCTGGGTGGTGGAAGCCGATCGCGGTACGCGGCGGCGACTCACCTACGACTGGCGACCGAATGCCAGCTACGGCGGTTTGAACCTGGGCTGGTCACCGGACGGAACCCACCTCATCTTCAACAGGTGGGTCCGCGGCTCTGGTCGCGAGGTTTGGACGGTGGCGACCGACGGTGGCGACCTCCGGCGGCTGATCGACGGTTGGGACCCTGCGTGGTCACCGGACGGGAACCGGATCGCCTACGAGAAGGCCTACGACTTCACCAACGAGGTCTGGATGACGGATCCCTCCGGCGACAGCCCGCGGCGGCTGGCCTACGGTTGGAGCCCGGTGTGGTCTCCGGACGGGAACCGGATCGCCTTTACCGGCAGGAGTGTCATGGTGATGGACGCCGACGGCGACAACCGCCGTGCGGTAACCGGCGACTTCGGTTGGTCTCTCGTATGGTCACCCGACGGGAGCCACCTGGCCTACACCACCACATGCGACGGCGAGTCGGAGGTATGGGTGGTGGATGTCGCGGGTTCGGAATCGTGGCTGCTGGCCCAGGGTGCTTACGGTCCGGCCTGGTCCCCCGTATCGAGGACCGGAGCCGGACCCTCCCCGAGCGGACAGATGGATGCTTGGACACCGTGCCCGACCTTCCCGTGGGCTTGCCTCAGGTACATGGACCGGTGATCGACGTCTTCGTGGACGCTCTGGCTGCAAGCCTTGGCGGTCGGGTTCACCGGCGGGAGCAGCCGGGTCCGTCGTGCCCGGCCGATGATCTTTTGGTCCCTTGTGGCAAGGCGCATGTCGGCCATGTTCCCGGTTTTCGGTGGAGCCGGGCACGGGAACGATCCGAGGAGCCGGTAGAATGCTGGCTGCACAGGTCGCATCAGCCCCGGAGACGAATCCGGACGGGGAGCCTAGATGAAGCCGGCGGTTGTCGTCCACGAAGCAGAAGAGGGGGCTACTGGGCGGAGGTACCGGCCATCCCCGGGTGCGCCACCCAGGGGAAGTCGTTCGAGGAACTGCTTACCAACCTGTACGAAGCGGTCGAAGGGTGCCTCTCGGTTGACGTGAGCGGAGCTTCGATTCCAGACAGAGGCAGGGTCATCGAAATCGCTGTATGAAGGCGAGCCTCTAGCAGGCGGCTGGCCAGGGTACGCGGGAGTCATCACATCTTCGTCAAGCCAGGCACCAATCTGCGTATCTCGATTCCGGTTCACGGGAACAGGACTCTCAAACGCGGTCTGCATAGATACCTCATGAAGCTGGCGGAGATAGAGGAGGCGGATCTCAAGGAGGGTCAAAACGGATGTTGTGAGGTTCGCCCGCCGGCAAACCACCTGGTCAGAGGGATGTACCAGCGGGTGAACCTCTTGCACGGCTTATTGAGCACCCCTCCCGTGGCTCCGGTCTCCTCGTTCCTCCGGGACTGACGCGACTGGGATGCTTCGATGCCATCCTCCAAGCCTTCGCTGATGCCAGCCGGGTCAGCCCGTCCCTCTTCAATTGCAGCTCCAGAGGCTCCTGCCCCGAACGTGGCGGTTAAGGCCATGTGGAGATGGACTCTCCTTCATCGACGATGTCCGGCTCGAGTGCTCCATGTGCCGGGCGAGCTTCATCTGCCAACCGGTGGCTGTGGGCGGTTCGTCCACTCGCACGCACAGCGCACCCGGGTGGTCGGTCCGTTGGGCGACCCCGTTCGTGAGGATGATCACTTTTGCACCCCGAGACCCCGATACGCCCGGGCTGGATGACGCTGCGCCGTGCGTCATGTCCGAGCTACACCTGACCGTAGTGCGACCAGATGGCGAGCCCAATGCGGTGATGACACTCCCGCGGTGGTGTTCAAGCCTGAGGCTCGAACACATCGGTTTGTACCGGCCAGCGAATGGTATACATCAAGGTATGCCCGAATCGACCACCATCAAGGTTTCAGTCCGGACTAAGGACGCTCTCCGCGAGCTCGCTGATCGTGAGAGGCTCACCTTCGACGCACAGATCGCGAAGCTGGTGCGACGGGAGCGTCGCCGCATCATCCGAGCTCAGCTAGCAAGCGCCCCACTCGATGCTGACGACGAGGCGGTGCTCGATGCGGCTGCAAGCGATGTCACCGATGCGAGCGAGGGATGTCGTCCGCTGCGATTTCGGGACGCCGTCGCGGGGTGAGCCGGGCTTCGTCCGACCGGCCGTTGTCGTCACATCCGATGCTGTGCTCGAGTTCCGGCAACCCGCGATCGTGGTCGTACCTTGCGCGACTACGAGGCGAGGATGGTTGAGCGAGGTTGACATCGCCGGCTTCGGCGTCGCCCAGGCGCACCTGCCGACGACCATCAGCGTTGACCGCGTTGTCGACACGTCAGGCACGAACGTCGGACCCGTCGCGCTGCAACAGATTCGAGAGTTCGTCGCCGACTTGATCGAACTCTGAACCAGCTACAAGCCTATGGCGGCGAGGGCCCTCTGCCACGATGACCGAACTCAGCGGAGCAGCGTCGGGAAATGCCTCCGATCTGAGAGCAAGAAAGAGGGTCTTGTAGTGTACGTCGGTTAGGCGTACACTCCTGGTATGGATACGAAGACCAGGCGCTGGTCGCTCCGCGTGACACCGGCCCAGGACACGATCGTGCGCCGAGTGCTGAAGGCCACCGGGATGTCACTGAACGAATACGTGGTCGGCTGCGCCATGGCGGCCGCTGCCGATGACCTCGCTGACCGGCGTGTCTTTGCCGTGTCCCCACAGGTATGGGAGGAACTACAAGAGGTGCTCGACCGGCCACCGGTTGCCAAGCCCAGGATCGCCGCGTTGTTGGCCGAGCCCTCGATCCTCGACTCGGGGTGAGGCCCTATCGGGGTCCGGAACCGCTGGGAGAGTCTCACGACGTAGAGGGGTTCGACTGCGGCAACGAAGCGCTTAATGACTGGCTACAGCGCCGGGCTTTCCGCAACCAGCGAGAAGGATCGAGCCGCACCTGGGTGGTCACAGACAGCACGCGGGTGGTCGGGTACTACGCGTCGGCCACAGCAGTCGTAGCCAGAGTGGAAGCGACCGGACGAGCGGCGCGCAACCAGCCCGATCCTCTCCCGGCGATGCTCCTTGGCCGGCTCGCCGTCGACCGTGAGCATCAGGAGAGGGGCCTCGCCGCAGCGCTGCTCAAACACTTCCTACTCAAAGCCCTCGAGGTGGCCGACCTGACCGGACTCCGTCTGGTACTGGTCCATGCCAAAGGTCCAAGAGCAGTCGGTTTCTACAGGCGCTGGGGATTCGAGCCTTCGCCCATGGACGACCTGACGCTCATGCTCCTGATCAAGGACATCCGACCTTGAGATTCGCCCACCACCTCCGGCAGACACCGCTTCGTCCGACAATCGGAAGGGTGGCGTTCGAGTGTCGGGGGACACTGCTGTCGGGTGGTGGGTTCAGTTGCCCTGCTGGTCGTCCTCGGACGTATCGGGAGGCTCGGTGTCTGCGGTGCCGTGCAGGGCGGCCGGTTCCTCGGCGACCAGGCACACTATCAGGTCGTCCAGGGACAGTTCCTCGTAGTCGCGCCGGTCGATGTCGCTGGCTCCGCCGGTGGCGCGGCCTCCGGCGCCGTAGGTCAGGAACACGTAGCGGGCGCCGGTGAACTGCGCGAATTGGCGGAACACGAACTCGGCCTGATCGTCGGTGCCGGACGACGACACAGGGAAGATCTTGATGCCCCGCCGGGCCGCTTCCCGCATCGAGTCGGTGTAGGGCACCGGCACTTGTCGCAGCCCCTGAGGGGGTGCGTCGGCCACCAGGAAGACCAACTGGACCGTCTCGGAGGCGGGGCGCCACGACGGTTGGGACAGAGCGTCGGCGAGCGCTTCGTCGAGGGCTTCCGGATAGTCGTCGCCGCCATAGGCCACGACCTCGGCGAATGCTCCGGCGAAGGCCTGGATGTCCGGGGTCAGGTCGAACGTCGCGGTCAGGAATTCGTCGAACTCGTCGCGGTACAGGGTCATGCCCAGGCGCACGTCCACATCACCGGGTAGCTGGTGGATGCGGTGGGCCACCTCGTCGATGGTGATCTTGAGCTGGTATATCTCATCGTCCATCGAGCCGGTGGAGTCGAGCAGGAAGAGGACGTCGAGGGCAACGGTCTCACCGGCCGCGGTGGGCAGGGGAGTCTCGAGGGCGACGCTCTGGCCTCGCTCGGCTGTCGTGGTTGCTCCTCCGCCGACTGGATCATCGACATCGGCCCCGAAGGCGGCAAGAACGGCGGCACCATCGTCGCCACAGGCACCCCGGAGACGATCGCTACGAACCACCAGACCTACACCGGGCAGTATCTCAAGTCATGGCTCGACACCCGATAGTCGGCAGCTGTCCCTGGCGACGGTGACATCGGAGCCCCCTCCCGACGGTCCGGCCCGACCCAGCCCTGCAGGCTGCAAACCAACCCAGGCACGACCCTCGGTGGATGTGCCGGAGGGCGGGTCACCTGCTCCTGTATCCACCCAGGCTCGAGCGTGGCTCTCGATCGCGCTGGGGTCTGGCGCGACTTGACGAACCGGCCAGAAGCCTGAGCTTGGCTGCTCGACGTCGGACGCAGCGGGGCGGTGCTGGAAGGCGTGCCACCTGCCGACCCGCTGTACTACGGGGTTGATGCGGCTCCGCAGGCGGGTGCTGAAGAACGAGAGGAGAGGTTGCCCCGCCGTTCGCTGACCTGGGAGTCCGTCACCGACCGTCGGTCCAGCGGAAGCTTTCTCAGCGCCCCCCTAGTGTCCTGTATCGGGAATTCGCTGGAGATAGCCTCCTCCGCCTGGCACGCACCGGTTCCGGGGAGCCGAGACCGCGAAAACCGTCGAGGCGGTCTCATCCGGCGGGCCCTCCCCCAACCGCCACCTCCTCTGCGTCGAACGCGTCCCGCCGTACCCTCCACGAGGGGCTGGGTGGACAACATGAACCAAATCACGGTCCGATCGGTACCGAAAGCGGACCGTTGGCGCTTTGCGGTTACCTACAAGCATGCAACAGGCCTGTGACACAACCAACCCGTCGCATGACCGCACGTATTCCAAACACCACCGAACTAAAGACTCGGGACACTAGGAGGGTGCTGAGCAATCCACCAGCGGCCTTCCAACCGCCGGCAAAATGCCTGGGCTGGCGGGCGGCAGGCCCGAGCAATCGTCATTGTTCAGCACCGTCCGAGACGGTCTAACTCAGGGCGGTGGCGGTCGGGTCCACCAGCGGGAGCAGCCGGCTACGTCGTGCCCAGCCGATGATCTTTTGGTCGGTTGTGGCAAGCCTCATCCCTGCCAACATGGCCGTGGCGACGATCAGCTGGTCAGCAGGGTCGCGATGGAAACCGGTGTTCATGAGCAACGCCGACTCGGCAGCGACATCGCCGCTGACGGGGATCTCCCGCAGACCTGATCGCAGCCGCTCGCGGCGCCAGACGGCCGGGTGGCACCCCAGATCGATACGCCCGTGATGGTGCAGGCGGGTGGTCTCCACGAACGTGATCGTGGAAACCGCAATACCGCCGACGGCGAGGCCGGACTCGACCTCCTCCTTGAAGGTCTCGCTGATGTCGCTGCTGTCGACTACGAGCCGCAACAGCACGTTGGTGTCCAAGAGAAGGCTCACCGGCGGGGTTCCCGCTCGTACACCGTGATCTTGGTTAGCTACCGGGGGTGGGCGAGCATGTCCCAGTCGTCGGCAGAAGTGGCCGGTTCGCTGTCGATGTCTCCGATGATCCGCAACTGACCCTTACACGACCCGACCAGCCTGGGCGGCTCCTCGCGGAATGGACTCACCCGCACGACCGGACGGCGGTGCTTCGTAACGACGATCACCGTTCCGGTCTCCTGCACCTCGTCCATCAGACGCAGGCAATTCGTCTTGAATTCTCCGGCGGGCACCGAGCGCTCTGCCGGGTTGATGCTCGGGCTCGTCATGCCCGTAATTGTAGTCATGATCTTGTGACCACTACCCGACCGGCAGCCGGTTCCCGGATCCGGCTAGCTCGGCATTGCCGATCGAGAATCCAGAAACCGCGGTCAATGCCTATGGTCTGGGCTTGTGCGCCGTCGGGGAGGCGGGTCGTGGGTCGCTGTGGTGCTATTTTGGCCTGACATTCGGGCGGCCTGCTGAGGAGGCGCTAGTGGGTGATGTGGTTGCCCTGTTGGACCGCGATGTGTATGGCGTAGGCCAAGTTGATCGTCTGCTGGGCCTCTCCCGTGGTACAGCGAGTCGCTGGATCGATGGATACGAGCGGCGGGGTCGGCGCTACGAACCCTTGGTGAGGGTTACGGCTACCGGTTCGGAAACCGTCACATGGGGAGAGTTCGTAGAGGCGCGTCTCATTTCAGAGTACCGACGGCATGGAGTATCTGTCTTCCGGATGCGCCCGGCGATCATGGCGCTCCGCGAAGAGTTCGGCACTGACTACCCATTGGCCGCCGCGCAGCCGTTCTTGAACGCTGCTGGCCGTGAATTGGTCCTGCGGGTTCAGCGGGAAACGAATCTACAGCCATCGCTTCGGTTCGTGGTTCGTAGCGGGCAGACCGTCCTGCCTTCCCTCGAAGTTCAACGCTTCCAGCAGGCCGCGCACTACGACCATGCCATGGTGCGCCGGTTCCGCATCGCGGACAACGTTGTGATCGATCCGGAGTACGCGTCGGGTGAGCCGACGATCACCGGACGCCGTCTGCGGGTTGCCACAGTGGCCGAATCCATTGCGGCCGGAGAACTCCGAGATGCTGTCGCTGCGATGTGGGATATCACGCCCCAGGCAGTGGACGACGCGGTGCGATGCTCCAACGTTGCCTAAGCTCAGGGGTGTATTCGCCGACGAGAACATTCTCCCGGTGGGGAGGAAGTTGGCGGAGCTACCCCGAGTAGGCACCGTTCTCTATCCCGGGCACGAAGACATTCCAGAGTTGCCGCTGGGATCGAAGGACACCGAGATGTTCGAGGAAATCGGGGCCGACCGATGAAACCTGCTGTTCATCACCCGCGACAAGAAGATCAGAACTCGGCTAATCGAGCGGGCCTAGCTACGGGACGCGGGAGTCCGAGCTGTCTTCCTTACGGGGACCTCGAACATGACTCAGGACGACATCTATCGGCTCATCATCAAGTTCTGGGACGACATGGCCGAGTTGGATTCACGAAGAGGGCCGTGCAGCTTCGCCCTCACGACGCGCGGGCTCCGGGAGATACCCTGATACGCCCGTTGACACAGCCTCGCACCGGCAGGCGAGCCGACGGGCTCGGGAAACATCCGCGCCCACCGAGGCAACCGGGGTCACTCTTCTCGCCTGCATCCAGCCTGTCCCGGCGCTCCACCAGTTGCCGCTGCCAGTTGGAGAGCGCAGCCGGTGACCGGTCCTCGTTGACGTGCCTTGACCCGACGTGGCCCGGCGGCCCTACTGACAACTTCCGTCCGGCAACGCTGCGCTGAGGTGGCCTCGGACGCCGCCGCCGCGCAAACGACTCATGTCACCGACGGAAGTCAGTTGCCTTGCTGGTCGTCTTGGGTTGTCGTGGGCGCCTCGGAGCCGGACTCGTCGTCGGGGGCCGCGGTCAGGGCGGCTAGTTCTTCGGCGACGAGGCGCACTATGAGGTCGTCGAGGGAGAGTTCCTCGTAGTCGAGTTCGTCGATGTCGCTGGCTGGGCCGGTGGCGCGGCCTTCGGCGCCGTAGGTGAGGAACACGTAGCGGGCGCCGGTGAACTGGGCGAGTTGGCGGAACACGAACTCGGCCTGGTCGTCGGTGCCGGATGACGACACCGGGAAGACCTTGATGCCTCGCCGGGCTGCTTCCCGCATCGAGTCGGTGTAGGGCACCGGGACCTGCCGGAGCACCTGAGGGGGCGCGTCGGCCACCAGGAAGATCAGCTGGACAGTCTCGGAGGCGGAGCGCCACGACGGTCGGGACAGAGCCTCGGCGAGGGCCTCGTCCAGAGCTTCGGGGTAGTCGTCGCCGCCGTCGGCCACGACTACGGAGAGGGCCTCGGAGAATGCCTCGATTTCGGGGGTGAGGTCGAAGGTGGAGGTGAGGAAGGAGTCGAACTCGTCGCGGTACAGGGTCATGCCTAGGCGCACGTCCACGTCGCCGGGGAGTTGGTGGATGCGTTGGGCCACCTCGTCGATGGTGATCTTGAGCTGGTGGATCTCGTCGGCCATCGATCCGGTGGCGTCCAGCAGGAACAGGACGTCGAGAGCGACGGTCTCGCCGGAGGCGGTGGGCAGGGAGGTCTCGAGGGTGACGATCTCGCCTCGTCCGGCCGTCGTGCTGACTCCGCCGGCGGACACGGTGAACGGCCCGGCGCCGTCCCCGTAGGCATCGGGATGGAAACGAACCGTGCCGTCGGCGGTGGTTCGCAGGATCACTTCTACCCCATCGCCTGTCACCACGACTTCGGCGCCGGCTGCGGGAAGGCCATTCTCGCCGGTCACGGTCACCACAATGCGTCCCGCGGGGTCGAGGTCGCGCACCGGTACGCCGAGGCCGAAGAACTCGGCGCGGTAGGCGAGGTAATCCTCGAATCGTTCGTTGTCGTCGATCGACCCGCCGGTGAGCCGTGTCTGCGGTTGCTCGGACTCGGGGGCGATGTCGGCCTCCGGCGCAGGCTCATCCCCCGATCCGATCGTGGTCGCGGGGGCCGCGGTGGGCGAGGGGGCTTCGGCAGCCGCGGTCTCCTCAACGGCTATGTCGGCGGCATCTTCCGCCATCTCCGCTTCCACCATCGCCTCCTCCGCGACGGCGGCATCGGACACTTCGTCGTGGTACCAGTCGGGCTCTCCGTCGATCCATCCACCGCCCTTACTGGTGCTGCAGGCGCCCGCCAGGACGGCGACGGTCGCCAATACTGCTATCAGAGGTCGGATTGTGGTGAGTGTATTGTGCATGAAGGTTGGACGACACCAACCCGGCCTCTGGTTCCCACCTTTACGGTCCCTCTGCGCGGGTGCTCAGATTTCTGACGGATCGTCCCTAAACTTTTCGCGTGTTCCGAAGATTGGTGCTCGTGGCGGTCCTGCTGGGGCTTATTCCGGCGGTTGCCGCCGGTGCTCACCACACGCCCGGGTTCGATTTCGAGGGCGCGGGAAGGGGCCACCGGGTGGGCATGGGCCAGTGGGGCGCCTACGGGCAGGCGCTCGCCGATCCGAGCAAGCCGGGTGAGGACATCGCCGCCTACTACTTCCCGGGTTCGGAACCGGCGTCCCTCGGCGATCTGTCCCTCCCCAACGATCTGCTCCAGACGCTGGACAACCCGCTCTGGGTGAATCTGGGTAGGGAGGTCACGCTGCTGGAGTTCACAGCCGTCGGCGGCCCGCTCGACCTCTGCCTCTCCAACGACGGTGCGGGGGCCTGCCCGAAGCCGGAGCAGCCCCAGGAAGGCGAGAGGTGGCAGTTCCGGCGCATCGATCGCAACGAGTGCGGCTTCTTCCACGACGGTGAGCTCCAGGGAACCCCGGGTGTCTGCCGGGCGGCGATCTCGTGGCCGGACGCGGACGGCATCCGGCTCCGTCACGGTGAGGGAAGGAACAAGATCTGCCTGGTTCGGTCCAGCGAGGAGTGCGAGTACCGGCACGGGGAACTGAAGATACGCGACGACCCGGTGGACGTGGGATTCCATGTGGTCCTGGCGCTGGGGCTCGAGGAATACATCAGAGGGATTGCGGAGATACCGGACGACTGGGAAGCGCCGGGAGTGAACGAGGCCCAGGCTGTTGCGGCCCGCACTTACGCGGCCTTCGGGTTCTTCCACTGGGAAACCGCGACGCGCCCTGGTCATCCCGACGACGATCCGGGGATAAGCGCCTCCCGCAAGGACAGGTGCTGGTGCCATCTCTACGACAGCTGGTTGGACATCAACTACGGCGGCTGGGCCAGGGAGTCCCGGTCGCGTAGCGGGCCCTGGCTCCAGGGAGTGGAAACGACGAGGGACCGGGTGCTCACGTACTTCGGCGACGAGTGGGAGAGGTACACGAAGGCGGGAATCGTGCAGGCGTTCTTCTCCTCCTCCACCGGTGGGTTCACCCGCAGCAACATCTACGGGTTCCGGACCGGTTGGAACGGCCAGGCGCCCGCATCCGACATGTGGCCCTACCTGGCTCCGGTCGCTGATCCCTGGGACCTCGACCCGGCGACGGGCAACCCCAACGCCTCCTGGGAGGAACGGGTGAGCGCCGCGAGGATCGCGAGTTGGCTGGACTGGGACGACGTCACCGAGGCGATCCTCGTGACAAGAGAATCAGTGTCCTCGCCGGCGGAGGTCATGTTCCGCGGTGTCCACAACGGCGAGTCCGCGTCGGTCACGGTCGCCGGGGTCGAGTTGCGGACCGACCTGGGTCTCAACTCCTCCAACATCACGGCGATCGACGGCCAGGCTCCCCCACCGGTCAACGATCCGGAGGTTCCCGTCCCGGGCAACGGCGACGACGGGGAAGACCCCGGGGAACCCGTCGATGAACCGTTCGACGCACCGGTCGAGCCGGACAGCTTCGACGATGACGGCGGGGGCCACGAACCGTCGCTAGACCGGCTCGCGGCGGCGGGAGTCCTCGAAGGTACGGAGTGTGGCGAGCGCCTCATCTGTCCTGACGAACCGCTCCTGCGCTGGGTGATGGCGGTGTGGATGACCAGGGTGCTCAACCTGGCTCCCACGCCGGACGATGACGCCGGGACCCGGTTCGCGGATGTGGATCCCGATGCCTGGTGGGCGAGCTACGTGGAGCGTTTCGCTGATTCGGGTGTGACCAAGGGATGCGCGACCGATCCGTTGCGGTACTGCCCCGACACGGCTGTGACCAGGGCGCAGATGGCCACCTTCGTAGCACGGGCATTCGACCTCGAAGCCGCACCTCCGGCGGGATTCACAGATACGGCGGGTAACCACCACGAGACCGTGATCGACGCTCTCGCCGCAGCCGGTGTGACAAAGGGATGCGCGAGCGATCCGTTGCGGTACTGCCCCGACACGGCTGTGACCAGGGCGCAGATGGCCACCCTCCTGACCCGGGCTCTTGATCTCATGTCCGAGTCGAGCGTTGATACCTGAGAACCCGTGCACGACGGAACTTCCGGTCGTACACCGCTATCGTCGATTACTCACAGGTGCGTGGGGGATTATCCGTTGTCAGACGACCCGGCAGCGGTTTCCGCCGGATCCCACAACCCAGCCACCATACAATCCGACATTGCGGCACCGGACACTTGGCGGGGCTGCACGGTTATCACGATGCGTTGTATACTGATGGTTGAACACACAATTGAGTGGAGGAGAGCCATGGCTTCTGTTCCTACTACCGACACGGACGCCGGAGAGTTGACACTGGCTGACCTAGACGCATCCGTGGGGACGAATCCCGACAGGACCGGTGATTTTGAGGCCGGGCGAACGCATTTCCACGCCAGCAGCGATGACTTCCTCGAGTGTCTCGAATCGCAGCCCTTCGAGCGGGATAACGACTAGCCCACACCACGGATGCCAACTCATGAAGAGTCTGGCTCGTTCCTGAGTGACGTACGCCATCTAACGCCGGAGCAGCGGATCCGCTTCCTCACGGCCCTGCGAAGGTTCATTGATGACCTTCGGGCAATGGAGGCGGGAGAGCGGCGCTGGTTCCGGCCGGGGCTTCGCGTGAAGGGAGTGCGGGAAGCACCGGGGTTGTTCGAGATGACATGGGCGCCTGATGGGCGAGCGACGTTCTCTCTCGGGGCTTCACAGAAGGGTGGTTTGCGGCATGTGCAGTGGGAACGTTGCGGGGATCACAGCATTCTGTAGGAGCGGCCATCTTCGATACCTCAACGAGATCGGACGGCCTGGCTCAGCAGGAAACAGGAAGCGATCAGCCCGGACCAAACGACTATCACGGTCGGGGCACTAATCCGAGGAGCAACATTCTCGTCGCCCGAAGTTCTGGGTCCGTGTTGCGGAGGCCAGTCCCAAACCAAAGGCAATGCTCGGTAGCCAAGTACGAGAGTCACATTCTCAGGTCACTGGAGGGTCAACTGGAAGGGCCGACCTAGTCCTCACTCAGGACCCATCTTCGACACGTACTTTCGCTGAGCGGCTTGCTTGGAAATGCCGAGCATCGCTCCGATCTCTGACCAGGTGCGCTGAGTGCGGCGGGCCGATCGAACTGCTGCAGTCAGATCATCCTCGACATCAGCGCGCAGCCGGGCCAGCGAGGCGATCTCCCGTAGTGCTTCGGTATCGGCATGCCTGAGTTCAGATGGGTCAACACGGTCAGCCCACTCCTCCAGTGCCTGCGCCCGTTCATCTCTTGTGTTGCTCATTTGATCCACCAGCCTCTTAGGAACTTCTTGCGAGCCTTTATGGCGTGGATGATCGCCGTACCTTCATCGTCAGCGACAACTCCGACCACCAACGGTTCTGCTGTGATGGAAGAACCGATGAACATCGTCACATCCGGGTCGTCTGTTTCATATGCTCGCCCCCGAAGTCGTAGTGCATGCAGCATGTCCTCGTCGGGAACACCGTGCTTGCGTGCGCTCGCTTCTACGTGCACGGTGCAATTCTTCCGAGACCAACGTTATTACCGTCAACATATGTTGACGGTAAGAGGTCGTTGAGAAGTCGTCGTGCGGCGGTCGGATCCTGCGGTCGGCAAGCATGGTTGGGATCGGTTTAGGACTTGGAAGGTTGGCGCCTGCCTCTACGTCCGCGATGGACAATCGGGGTGACAACCGCCCTGGGCCGGACGAGGCCGAGGTGGGACTCTCAAGTGAGAGCTCGAGCGCTCGTCTGGTTCTTGGACGATCCCCTTTGTGGCTTGTGCCTTCCCGAACTACGGCGTGTCCACGATATCCGCAGTCGTTACGGGATCGCGGCACCCCGTGGTTGGTCTGTGGGGCGGCGGTGGGATATGGCGCCGCAAGCGGCGTCAATGGCAAGGACTCGCCGACGGAGGCGTACCCGCCGGGGTACGTCGAGGAGGCAGGACGCAGCCAGGGGCGTCGACGGCGGCCCAGAGTACGCCGCCCGCAACGCAGGACCGACGACGATCAAGCTAGCTTTGGTCCAATGACTTCCAAGGTGCATGGCACCCTTCCGGCCGGCGCGGAGTTGGTGATAATCGGCGCCGGGATAGCGGGCGCGTCCACGGCGTTCTGGGCGGCCCGGGCAGGGCTGTCGCCGGTGGTTCTCGAGGCTCTGGCGGCGCCGGCTGCGCTCACCACCCCGGTCGCCACCGGGGCGTTCCGCTTGCAGTTCGATAACCCGGAGGAGACCGAACTGGTGCGGGAGTCGGTGGACCTGATGCTGAACTTCACGGAGATCACCGGCCAGGATTCACGGCCGTTGGGGGTCCGCCAGCCCGGCTACATCTGGGCGACCACGTCCGGGGAGCGGGCGGAGGGACAGCGGCGGCTGGTGGCTCGCCAGCATTCCTGGGGGCAGGCCGATATCGAGATCCTCGATGGTGACGAGGCCCGCCGCATGTTCCCCTACCTCAGCCCCGATGTCGTCCAGGCCCGCTACCGGGCGGGCGACGGCTTCGTCGATCCCAGGGCCCTGACTCTCGGACTGCTGCGTGCGTCGGGAGCCCCTGTACACACGTCGTGCCGGGTGTTGTCCCTCCGGGATCGTCCCTCCGGGGGTTTCGACGTCACTACCAACCACGGTGCCATCCGGGCGGAGCAGGTGGTGATCGCCGCCGGACCCTTCACCGGGAAGCTGGCCTCCCTCACAGGGGTGGACCTGCCCCTGGAGGTGAAACCACGCCACAAGGTGGTGGTTCCCTCCCTGGCGCGGGTGCCGCCCGACGCCCCCATGACCATCGACGACGACACAGGCGTGCATTGGCGTCCCGTCCTCTCGGGAGCCCACGTGCTGGACGCTGCTCCCCGGGGACCGGGTAGGCAGCCGGTGGAGGATGTCCCTCCCGACCACGACATGGCCTTCCGGGTGCTGGATCCCTCCCGTTCGGAGGCGGCCGCCCGGATCAGTCCCTTCTGGGGCGAGGCCTGGAGGGCAGGGGAGTTCTCGTGGATGGTTCACTCCGGGCAGTACACGATGAGCCCCGACCACCGTCCCCTAATCGGGCGGACCCCGATCGACGGACTGTGGGTGAACACCGGATACTCCGGACACGGCATCATGTGCTCCCCGGCAGGGGGACGCATCCTGGCGGACCTGATCACCTCACGGCTGGAGGACTCACCCTTCTCTCCCGACCGGACCTTCGAGGACAGGAGCTTGGACCACCTCTAGTTTCCCGAGAGCGGGCAGGCCTTGGGACTGTGACCGTGGATTCCGTGCGGTCTCGGCTAGTGTCCCGGCACCAGATTCGCCATCGATCCACGTACGTGCTGGACATTCCACAGGGTGCTGGTTGAAGATAGGTCGGGAACCTATTTGGTTGATACTGTCGTGAGTAACCAGGAACCAGAGTCGATGGATGTTTCGCTTCCGCTGGCGGCGACCAGCAAGGAGGTGGTCCGTGAGATGTCCGATCCAGCAAGGCCACCCGTCGACGGTTCATCTGTGGTCGGCACCTGGGCTATGACCGTACCGATCAGTAGGTGAAGGCACCGGAGATGGCTGTGGCGCCGTCGACGGAGGCTTCGATACGGGCGGTGTCTTGGTGGGTTTCGGCGTCGATCCGGAGCCGGACTCCGGGGTAGACGGGTTTGGAGAAGCGCACCGTGGCTGCGGACAGGTCGGCCGGGTGGGCGCTGACAGCCCCGGCTGCGAACCATCCAGGAGGTGAAGTTGGGCAGGTGAACCACCACCACCCGCCTCGTTTCGCCGGCGATCGCACGGATCTTGCGGGCTGCGTCGCCTGCCGCGTTCCAGAGATCGGCCCGTGACAGGTAGTCGGGGCCGCCAACCAGGGCCAGATCGTCTGCGGACCTCGGTGACATGGGACTCGAAGCGATCCACCAGCCGCTGGCCGGTCCACCATCCCGCCCGCCGGTAGCCTGCCGCGGCGCCGCCGGTCACGAGTTCCTCCGAGGCTGGTGGCGCCATGGCGTCGATACGCAAGCGCGCTATCCCGGGAGGCACAATCGTCCCCGCATTACCGGAACGGTAACCGCTGCAAACGAGTACGGCACCGTCGAGAGCTGCATGATGCGTGGCTTGACAATCCGCAGGGCCCGGCCCGATCACGCTGACCGCGCTGAAGGAGCCCGTCTAGGACGGTGCTGAACAATGACGATTGCTCGGGCCTGCCGCCCGCCACCCCAGGCATTTTGCCGGCGGTTGGCAGGCCGCTGGTGGATTGCTCAGCACCCTCCTAGGAGGGTGGTACGAGTGAAGTTCGTAGTATGAAGGTACGCAGCACAGACTCACCGTAGGGGATAAGTTTCGACGGGGCCCGTTCGGGCCCCCTCCTATGCGATTGAGGGGGTGCGCGGATAGGCGGACGGGGTTACCCTCGCCGTGAGAGCCTCAGCTGTTGCCACGTACGAAACCCCTGGCCATAGCCGTAGAGTCGCCAGATGGATCGGGGGGTTTACTCCCGGATCAGCGTGCGGGCCTGCTCCCGCACGTAGGAGCGCATGTACCAGGGACCGCCGCTGCCGGCGCCCGAGGTACCGGAGCTTTTCCAACCGCCGAAGGGCTGGATGTCGGGCCACGCACCGGTCGTGGACCCGGCCCGGCGGTTGGCGTAAACCACCCCGGCCTGGATGCGCTGGAAGAACCTGTCCACCTCCTCGTCGGTGCCGGCGAAGACCCCGGCGGTGAGCCCGAAGATCGTGTCGTTGGCCTTGTCGATCCCCTCGTCCAGAGAGTCCACAGGGGTCACCGCCACGAACGGCACGAACAACTCCTTCTCCCAGATCCAGGTCTCCTCCGGTGCGGTCACCACGGTGGGCTGCACGAAGTTGCCCCGCGCCATGTCGCCATCGGTGACCACCTCGCCCCCGGACAGGACCTCGCCTCCGGCTTCCCTCACAGCTTCCACCGCGGAACGGAAGCGGTCCACCGCCTCCTGGTCGATCACCGGCCCCAGGAAGGTCTCACGGTCGCGAGGGTCTCCCAACCGGACCTCGGCGGTCTTCTCGGCGAGAAGACCGAGGAAATCCTCGAAGGCGGGCCTCTCCACGTACACACGGGAGTTGGCGGAGCACTTCTGGCCCGACAGCCCGAAGGCAGCACGCATCACCCCTTCGGCCGCCTGGTCGAGGTCGGCCGTGGCGGTCACCACCGCCGGGTTCTTGCCGCCCATCTCGCACACGACGGGCTTGGGACGGCCGGCGGCCACCGTCCGGTAGAGGTACATCCCGACGTCGTAGGAACCGGTGAAGGTGACCCCGTCCACATCGTCGTGATGGGCGAGCCGGTCACCCGCCTCGTCGCCCCCGGTCACCACCTGGAGAGCTCCGGCGGGCAGCCCCGCCCGGGCGTAGATGTCGGCCAGCAGCAAGGATCCGAGGGCGCCGGTGTTGGACGGCTTCAGCACCACCGTGTTGCCGGTCAGCAGAGCCGCCGAAGTGGGGCTGGCCACCAAGGCCAGAGGGAAGTTGAACGGGGAGATGACCGCCCACACGCCCCAGGGACGCAGCACCGAGTGGTTGGTGTCGCCCACCCCGTACTGTCCCATGGCCGTCGCCAACCCGTCGGACTCCTCGAGACGGTCGCAGTAGTAGTCCATGAAGGCCACCGCTTCGGAAACGTCGCCCAACGCCTCGAGCCGGTTCTTCCCGATCTCGAGGGTGAGGAAGCCGGCCAGGGTAGGGGTCTCCTCCTCGACGATCGCAGCGGCTCGGCGGATGATGGCCAGCCGGTCCTGCCACGGTGTAGCCTCCTACTCCGCCTGGAATGCCTGGGAAACGGCTACGGCCCCGTCCACATCGTAATCGGAAGCCTGCGAGTAGATCCCCACTACGAGATCAGAATCGACGGGGGACCGCTCGGTGAATGTCTCGCCGGTGTACCGCTTCTCACCGTTGATGATCAGCGGATGGGTCTGCCCGATACGGGAGCTGGCGGCGGTCAAGCCCTCCTCGTAGGCGTGGTGGAGCGCCGGATCGTCGGCCGACATGGTGGCGTAGGTAATTCTTCCCATTGTTCCTTACCTTGTGCGCGAATTGCTGGAAAACGACTCCAGAACTTAGCATGCGTTCCCCCTACCTCTGATGGTCTGTCTCTGAAATGATTCGACGCGCCCTGCCAGCCGGCGACGCCCTTCACGGCGTTCCGGTTCCTCAACGTACCGCTGCGGGTACGCCCTTGCCGGCGGGCCTTGCGAGAAACGCCGCTGCCGGCGCCTCCCACACCGCCACTCCCCATGCAGGCCACCGTCCATGACCTTCATCCGCCGGTTTCATACGATCGACTCCCACACCGGAGGTGAACCCACCCGGGTAGTCACCGACGGGTTCCCGGCGCTGGAGGGAGACACCCTGCGGGAGATGGAGGCGGATTTCCTGGCCAACCACGCGGATGTGGCCAGGATGCTGGTCGGCGAACCGCGCGGGCACGCTCCGTTGCACGCCGTCGTGCCACTCCCGCCGATGCATCCGGAAGCGGATCTCTCCATACTGATCCTGTCCGCGCTCGGTTCGCTGACCATGTGCGGCCATGCCTTGATCGGGACGGTCACCAGCCTGGTGGAGATGTTCAGGATCCAACCGGTGGAGCCCGTGACCAGGCTGGTGGTGGAGACCCTCAGCGGCCTCGTCGTGGCCGACGCACACGTGGAGGGGACCAAGGTTCGTTCGGTCACCTTCCAGGGAGTGCCCTCCTGGGTGGCATTGACGGGTGTCAAGGTGGAGGTCGACGGACGTTCCATCGTTGTGGACATCGTTTTCGGGGGTCTCTGGTTCGCGCTGGTCCGGATCGAACAGGTCGGTCTGCCGATCTCAGTGGAGTCGGTGCCGAACCTCGTTGCCCTCAGCCATCGGATCCGCTCGGAGGTGAACGGGGCACTCCGGAGTCGGGCCGACTTGCCGCCGGGAACTCCGGACCGGGTCGATCAGTTGCTCTACGTGGGACCACCCAGCAGCCCGGGCGTCGACGGGCAGAATCTGGCGACGTCCACCGGCCTGGGATTCGACCGCTCCCCCTGCGGGACCGGGAGTTGCGCGCGTATGGCCTGGCACTTCGCGAGGGGGGAACTGGGCGTGGGGGAAGCCTTCGTCCACGAGAGCGTGCTCAACACCACCTTCACCGGCACGGTCAAGGCCGAGACAGCAATCTCAGGACGGAGCGCGATCATCCCCACCATCACCGGCTCCGCCTACCTGACCGGCTTCAACCAACTGGTCCTCGACCAAGGCGACCCCCTGGGGGAGGGTATCTTCATCCCTGCCGCTGGGGGATAGGCATCTGATCGTGGTTCCCGCGGCTAGCCGCTCCGTAATTCAACTGGACCTTCTCCGGGGGTAACGTTGCCGTAGCTGCCGATACACGGTTCCGAACCGGCGACGTCACCCTAGGGTAGACTTAAGGGAGCCGACGGCCTGGAAGGGGGGGTTGGTGCTTCGTCCGCGTCTCACCAGGCTGCAAGCTACCGAGTTCCGCTCGCTCGCGAAGGTCGACATTCCCCTCGGTCCCTTGACCGTGCTAGTAGGTCCCAACGGTTCGGGAAAGACCAACGTACTCAACGTGCTCAGGTTCCTGGCTTCGACAGTCCGCTTCGACTTAGCAAGTGCTATCGATGAGTGGGACGGATTTCACTTTATCAAACGGCAGGGGCTGAACAGGGCCAGAAACGTGAATCTACGAGTCTCGGGCCTGTTGACCGATCACGCAAGCCGCACTGCGCTGGACGTGTACGAGTTGAGGTTCACCCAAGACGTTGCTGGGATTCTGTCACGACGTGAGTCCTTCACATTCAAGGGTACGCCCGGAAGAGGACGACGGAGGAAGATCGAGGTGAAGGGAACCCAGGCAGCGATTGGATCTGAGGACATCTGGCAGCTGGCAACTGGCCAGACAACTGTCCTCGCCACGCTGCCACGGCTCGCTGACGACCAAGGCGGAGCAGGCATTCGAAAACTGGCCGACTTCCTGTCCTCAATCCGCGTACTTGAGCCGGACATGGTGGCAGCGCGACGGCCCTCCCGAATGGTCAAAGGTCGTTTAGCGGACGATGCGGGCAACCTCGCCGCAGCCTTACACAGTCTTTCCAACGGGGACCCCGAATCGTTTGAAAGCCTGATGTCCGAAATGCGTTTCTGCCTGCCCGGCCTCGACTCCATCCGCTTCGAGCCCGTCGGGGGGCCCGGCAAGGCAGTGGCTGTCGCGCTACACGAGAAAGGTATTAGGTTGCCGGTGTATCTGGAGGAAGCATCGTTCGGTACGGTCCGAATGTTGGCGCTCTTGACGGCCCTCCATGAACCTGACCCGCCACCGTTCACCGGGATCGAAGAGGTCGACCATGGCTTGCATCCATGGGCAATCGATATCCTGGTCGACCGGCTGCGTGCCGCGTCACAGAACTCACAGATCCTGATCACTACCCACGCACCTACTCTCGTAAACCGCCTTAAGCCTCTGGAGTTGGTCGTCTGCGACCGTGACCCAGACACCGGAGCATCCGTGATTCCATGTATCAACAGCGCTCAGGTCCTCGCGGCCGAACAGGGCGCGGACGGTCTGAGGCCAGGAGAACTCTGGTTTGCCGGAGCCTTGGACGGAGTCCCACGCGGTACCTCCTGATGGTACGCGCCAGGTACCGGCGCCATCAAAGCAACCAACCCGTGGTTCTCGTATTCGGTGAGAGCCTCAACGATGCTAGAGCGGTCAAAACTCTGATCGTAGCGCTGTGTCCCTCGCTCCAGAATCGAGTCAAGGAGCAGGCGCGACCACCTTCTCTGCAGAAGTCGGCTGGACAACAGCCAGTGACGCGATGGATGCTTGGTCTCCGGCAGGTAGTCGAAACTGTCTCTAGACGCAGACCTATAGCTTGTGTCTTTGTTCATCTTGATTCTGACGGACCCGACCCGCACGGAAGAACCGCAGCCCGTACGGAGGCATCGATGCGTCAGGTTGGAATCGACAACGGATTTGCAGTGGTCCCTGTTCAAGAGATCGAGTCGTGGTGGCTGATGTATCCCGAAGCAACCGAGCGTCTCCGAACACCGTGGTCGGGGACACTGCCTACCTCTCCGCGCGCCGTAGACATGATATCCGGTCCCAAGGAAGAGTTGGTGAGACGAACCGCACGCAAAGATCGAAGGACAGCATATGCAGAAGCCGATTCTCCTGATGTAGCGAGACTCGTGGGTAGCGCCATCGCGTCGGGGCATCCACCCACGGGCACCAGCCCTTCGTTCGACCGGTTCAAACGCTCCGTAGCCAAATGCTGTACGGTGCAGGGATCATAGGAGCGACCGCGAAGGTGAGGATCCTCCTCTCGCAAGACCGTTGGCCATCCGTATCATCCACGCCGGTGTCCGGTTGACGATCGTAGGGAACCCCCTCCGCCTTCGTAGATCTCCACCGCTGCGGCAAGAGCGTCCTCCGCGTTTGCCACGGCCTCGACGGTAGTGTCGTCCTCAGTTATCAGCTCGGGTAACAATGGCGACGTGACTGTATAGCCCCCTTCACGCTGAGGATGCAGGATGAGAGGTATCTTCACCATCACAGGCCAACTCCCGGCTACGACGTTTGACCCTCGCTCAGGCTCGGCTGTGCCCTCCCCCAGCCTTGAGCCAAGAGTCGTGACTACTGCCTTGACCGATTGCTATTGCAGGGGAGCCATCCGCATGCAGGTCCGCTACAACCCGGAAGCGGACGCTATGCTCGTCACGCTGCGCTCCCCAAGGAGGGTGGGAGGGTGGTGTGAAACCGCTTTCAAGGACCGTCGACCGATAGCATAGTGCCTGGTCAGAGGTAGACGGGCCGTTGCTCTCCACCGTTTGGACCACCCCTGCTACCGGAGGGGGAAGCGGGTGGACAGCGGCTCGACGAGACGCGGATCGCGCACCCCGATCAGGCCGGTCGTGTCTTTGCCTACGAATTCTTGGCAATGAACCACGGGGGGTTCCGTTGGGGAATCGGAGCCGATACGCTAACGCCAATGTCCGAGGCCCTCCAGCCGGTCAAGGCGCTCGCAGTCGTTTGAGGCTTGTCTCAGAGAGGCTTGACCATCTCGCCCCGACGGGCGGACTCGTATAGGGCCTCCATCACCGCAGTTGTCCTCCGACCCTCCCATCCGTCGACCAGCGGGGGACGTCCTTCCGAGACGGCTGCCACGAAGTCCTCCAACTGCGAGTAGTGCAGGCTGGAGTCGGCGTAACCGGCCATCGTCAACGTGTCCCCCCGGTCCACCGGACCGGCGTTCATCAACTCCTCGATCTCGGGTGAAGGCCCGCCCGGTACATCCCACTGCACCAAGTCGTCGTCCACCATGCCCACCGTCCCCAGGGTTCCCCGGATGGTGAGGCTGCGCGGCTGGGGGTTTACCGCCGCGGTGGTGCTCGTCAAAGTGGCGAGCGTTCCGTTGGCAAATCGCAGCACGCCCAGGGTGGAGTCCTCGACCTCGATGCTGTGCAGGGGCGAGGTGCTGTAGAAACCGGCCACCGACTCCACGTCGCCCAGCATCCAGATCATCAGGTCCAGGCTGTGGCTGGTCTGGGTGACCAGCGACCCGCCTCCCTCCGTCTCCCACCTGCCCCGCCAGGCACCGGAGTCGTAGTAGGGCTGGTCGCGGTAGAACAGCCCGGTGCATTCGGCGATCAGGGGCAGGCCGATCAGACCGCCGGTGACCGACTCCCGCATCCGGAGGGCGGTGTCGAGGAAGCGGTACATGTATATGCAGCCCAGAGTCACTCCCGCCCGGTCGCAGGCCTCGATCATCCGGTCGGCGTCCGCCACGGTGGTGGCTATGGGCTTCTCGGTGAGGACGTGCAAACCCGCGGCGGCCGCTCCGATGGTCATGCGGGCGTGGCCACCGGTCGGCGACGCCACGCAGACCGCGTCGATGTCCGACCGGACCAGGTCGCGCCAGTCGGTGTGGACCTCGGTCACCCCGTAGCTGGCACCGAAGCCGGTCGCCTTCTCCCGGTTGCGAGAGCAGACCGACACCAGTCGGGCGCCTCGGGGACGGCCGGCCAAGGCACCGGCGAAGAGTTGGCCGCCTCCCCCGGTACCGATCAGGCCGAAGCGGAGGCTCACGCGGACGAGAAGGAGTGGGAGGCGCGAAGGAGGGAAGCCCTCAACATCGGCCGTAGTATACGCCCGCAGCAGCCCGAGAAAGCAGTTCTCCATGCGCAGAGTGCCGACCACCGCCGCGGCCGGAGCGGAACTGGTCCCCCTCTTCCGGGACCACTTGGAACTCTGCAACGTGCAGCCGGGCGAGGTGGTGCTCGGGTTCACCGACACCATGAGCAACGAGGCCTACGTCACCGCACTGGCCGGAGCGGCGCGGGTGCTGGGCGCCGACTTCTTCCAGATCGTGGTGGGATGCGACGAGACTTGGATGAGGTCACAGGCCATCATCGACGCCTGGAAAGGGTCCGATCTGGTGGTGGGGATGCTCACCACCGAGTGGATCTACAGCGATGCCCACAACGCGGCCCTCGACGCCGGTGCCCGCACCCTTATGATCATCGAACCCGAGGACATGCTGCGCCGCATGTTCCCGATCCCCGAGATCCGGCGCCGGGCAGAGGTCAGCCAAGCCCTGTTGCAGGCCGGAACGACTCTGCACCTCGAATCGGAGGCGGGGACCGACCTGACCCTGAGCTACGAGGGACGCCCGGTCATGATCCAGTACGGGTACTCGGACACGCCGGGACGCTGGGACCATTGGCCGTCGGGACAGGTCGTGGTGGCGCCGCTGGAACACTCGGCAGAAGGCACCCTGGTGCTGGACGAAGGTGACTGCCTGCTCAACCTCGGCCGCTACGTGATGTCCCCCATCCGGATGGAACTCCGGGAGGGGAGCATCGTCTCCATCGACGGAGGGACCGACGCCCGGCTGGCCCGGGATCACTTCGAGTCGCCCCGCGACAAGCGTTCCTACGGCGTGTCCCACATCGGATGGGGGTACGAGCACCGGGCCAACTGGAACGCCCTCGGTCTTCGCTTCTGGGAGTCGGGGGGTGTGATGGACACCGAGAGCTACTACGGCAACCTGCTGATCGCCTTCGGGACCAACTTCCTGAGGAGTCTCGGCGGTGAGAACCGGGCTCCGTTCCACTTCGACATCCCCACCCGCAACCATTCGGTATGGGTCGACGACCGCCAGATCATCGACAGGGGGAGCTTCGTCGTCCCCGAGTTGCAACTCGACTGCCAGGAAGGAAACGTCGAATGACCAGCCTCGTAATCCGCAACGCCGAATTGCTGGACTGCACCGGCGCCGACCCTGCAACCGGCATGGACGTAGCCGTGTCGGGGCCGTCGATCAGCGGGATCGGACGCGGGGCGGGGAGTACCCCGGATCAGGTGATCGACGGTACGGGGCTGACCCTGATGCCCGGGCTGACCGACGCCCACGTGCACATGGGTCTGGTATCGGCGGCTGGGGGCATCGGTGACCTTCCCTGGATCGACTACGTGTTCACGGTGCGCCGCATAATCGAGAACACCCTCCAGGAGGGTTTCACCACCGTTCGGGACGCGGGCGGACTCGATCCCCACTGGGCGCGCCTCGTGGAGCGGGGCTCGGTCTACGGACCCCGCATCCTGCCTTCGGGCTCGGTACTGTCCCAGACCGGCGGGCATGGGGACCTGCGACCCGCCCACCATCTCGAGCATCCCCGGGGAAGCATCCCCGGCCTGTCAGCCACCCCCGAGATAGTCGACGGTGTCGACGAGGTGCGCCGGGCCGCTCGCGAGCAACTCCGTAAGGGCGCCACCCAGATCAAGGTGTTCAGTTCGGGCGGGGTCCTCTCCCCCACCGATCCTTTCGACAGCCTCCAGTTCAGCTACGAGGAACTGCGGGCCGCAGTGGAGGCGGCGGCCGATTGGCACACCTACGTGCTCGCCCACTGCCACACCTCCGACGCGATACGCCGAGCACTCTCCGCGGGGATCCGTTCGATAGAACACGCCAGCATCCTCGACGAGGACGCTGCCCGGCGGATAGTGGAGTCCGACGCCTTCGCGGTGGTCACCCTGGCGGTGAAGTACGACCTGCTGGAGAACCCGGAGGTAGCCGGCCTCACTCCGTCGCAACTGACCAAGCTCCAAGCGGTCGAGACAGAGGTCGGCCGGAGTATCGAGATCATGGAGGAGACCGGGGTCAAGGTCGGTTCGGGCTCCGACATAGTCGGGCCCCTGCAGGACCGGCGCGGCCGGGAGTTGGCGAACAAGGCCAGGTTCATGAGCCCTGCCGAATCGATCGCCACCGCCACCACCGGTAACGCCGAACTGTTCCACCTGCAGGACCGGATCGGGACCGTCGAGGTGGGCAAGCAGGCTGATCTGATCCTGGTGGAGGGCCGACCCTTGGACGAGATCGAGATACTGGCCGACCCCGACCGGATCGTGGGGGTGATCAAAGGCGGCCGCGTCCACAAGGACACCCAAGGAAGGACCTCACCCGCTTAGCTCCGGACCGATGGCGGTCAGGTCAGTCCAGACCGGAGAGGGCTTCGATCAGTGTCGGAATCCCCAGACGGCCCTTGACCTCGCCTACATCCTTGGCTAGGTCGACAACGATCCCGGTGAGCCCGTCCAAACGCACATCAATCTGCCCGAAACGCTCATCCATGCGGTCGAACCGCCTGTCCACACCGTCGAACCGGCTATCAATACCCTCCAACCGCCTATCAATACCCTCCAACCGGCTATCCACACCGTCCAACCGCCTATCAATACCCTCCAACCGCCTATCCACACCGTCCAACCGGCTATCAATACCCTCCAACCGCCTATCCACACCGTCGAACCGCTTATCTACACGATCGAACCGGCTCTCGATCGCGGCGATAACCGACGCCAAGTCAGCACGGCGTGCACGATCCAGGTAGATCATCACGGTCAGCATGATCGTCATCATCATTGTGATCATGCCGCCGAAAACACCAACGGTCACTGCATCCATCGTGCTGTCTCCCTGCCTGAACGCTACCACACCAACCAGCTAAAGGCCCCGTCTACGTCCGTGTGATGCCATATCACCGGTTGATTTCGATATATCACATGAAACGAGGATCGGTCAAGACCCATGTGGACCCAACCGGGAATGATCTCCTCCCCATTTGGTGAATCCCTACGCCGGCGCGGGTGACCGCCTACGTACACGCCCTCTCCCCACCGTGCTTCAGTAGGACTGCAATCGCCATACGATCCTTGTATGGCTGAAGTGCGGCCTTGCGATCAGGTAGAGGTTGCCTCCGGGTCCGGCTCGCAGTTTTGCCCTCACGGGTTTGGCTCTCACTGCTACAGATGTCACGCGACGGATTGACGCCGGCCGGACATCTCCCCTCCCAGCATCATCGCACGCGCTCACTCCTTCGGTTCCGCTGGTGTACGCGTGGTGCACTCGTGCAAGTCGGACGTGTGTCTTGGTTTCCTTGGCCGGTGTACACCGAACTGGGCGGATGCCGGGATGATTTGCCGGCTGGATCGGCTCGACACCGGAGCAGAGCATCGAGAGCCGGGCCGCGGATCGCAGAAACCCGCAGAAAGGAGTGCCTGTTGTGAACGTTCAGTACATACATCCTGGGAGGCTCAGGAGCCGAGCCACGACCATACGCTGGGCTGCGATGGTGATGGTCTCCGTCGTGGTGGCGGTTTCACCGGTCCTCGTCCACGGAGCTGGCTGAGCCGGCACCGGGCTCGCCGGCGGAACCTCGACCTCGATCCGTCCAGCGTCTCATCCAAGCCTTCCGGGTGGAAGGTACTGATCTGCGGCGGCCGACCGAAATGACGACCGACGGGGTGCTTAGCGCGCCGCGGCGCTTGCCGTCACCGGGTGGGGATTCTCACTGATCCCCGACAGCCTCCTCACTGACTTCTAGATACGTACGTCGCTCTACGACAGACTGACTGTTCAAGAGCGGCGGTCCCACTCCCGGACGCGCCGGTATCCTCACGTTCTACTGTGCCGGCAAGGAAAGAGCGACGACTCGGATGCAGACGTGAACCCGCCTACCGAGCGGAGCCACCCCGGAGAGCATCGATGAAGGTCGGGTTCGTCGGGACGGGCATCATGGGACGGCCGATGGCGAGGCGTCTCCAGGATGCGGGGCATCAACTGTTCATCGTCAAGCATCGGTCCGCTCCACCCGAGGAACTCCTCGATAAGGGCGCCGTTCTAGCAGATTCGGCCATGGAGGTGGCCCAGACATCCGAAGTGGTGTTCACGATGGTTCCCGACACCGCGGCCGTAGAGGATGCCCTCTTCCGGAACCTGGGAGTGGCAGCGGGGCTGAGCCCGGGCAAGGTGGTGGTGGACATGAGTTCGATCTCGCCTTCTGCCACGAGGACGTTCGCTGAACGCGTCCGGAGACTGGGTTGCGACTACCTGGACGCGCCGGTATCGGGCGGTGACCTGGGCGCAAGGGAGGGAAACCTGTCGATCATGGTGGGCGGCACCCCAGAGGCCTTTGCCCGCGTGAAACCCCTGTTCGAAGTGATGGGCAAGACCGTCACGCTGGTGGGCCAGACCGGGGCAGGCCAGACGTGCAAGGTTGCCAACCAGATGATAGTGGGGATCAATATCGCGGCGGTGAGCGAGGCACTCGTGCTGGCGTCGAAGGCCGGCTTGGATCCGGTAAGGGTGAGGGAGGCACTGCTTGGCGGCTTTGCATCCTCCCGAGTCCTCGATGTGCACGGCCGGCGGATGATCGACCGTGCTTTCGAACCAGGGGGTCGGATCGAACTGCATCAGAAGGATCTGGGATTGGCGCTCGCCGAGGCGGGGGAACTGGGTGTGGCAGTGCCGATGACGTCCATCTGCCGGGACCTGATGGATGAGTGCGCCGCCCACGGAGGGGCCGGATGGGACCATTCGGCCCTGATCAGGGCCTACGAACTGCTGGCCGACCCCGAACTGGATTCCCGACCCGGGTAGATGGCTTTCCACATCCGGCACAGTCAACGTGCAACACGGGCATCGAGAGCAAGCTTCCTACCCCGAATGGGTCAGGCTCTCCGAGTTGTCCACATTCCACCGTCCGGCGTCCAAGTGATCACCACAAGCGATCGGTCTTCGACCCGGGTGAGGACCACCCGGGTCACATCGGCCGTGAACAGGGCCAAGGCCGAGCGGTCATCGATAGGAAACCGATGGCCCTTGACGAAGATCTCCAGCTCCGTGTCCAGGGCAGGCACAGCCCTACCTTCGACCCGGGCGTCGCCAAGCCGTAAGTCCTCTTCATCGGGAGCGCTGTGTATCGAGAACCGGGAGTCCCGTCGAAGATCGTCCGTCTTGCGCGAAACGGTGTCCATTGCCAGCCACAGGTGACCATCCCGGATGGGAGTTTCCATACCGAAGAGCCGCGGTGCCCCGTCACGTCGTAGGGTCGCCATCACTGCGTGCGTGTGGCCCTCGAACCTGTCCTTCACGGAAGCCGCCAGCGCAGGCTCGGCCGCCCGGAAGTCCGTCCATGTCACAGCCATCGCCACTCACGGACGGTACCGCGAGCTAGGAGGGTACTGAGCAATCCACCAGCGGCCTGCCAACCGCCGACAAAATGCCTGGGCTGGCGGGCGGCAGGCCCGAGCAATCGTCATTGTTCAGCACCGTCCTGGAAGTGGTGGACCCCCATCAGGAGGGTGACCGTGTCGACTGGGCGAGTCGGGTTCGCTCAACCTGGGTGACGCTACCTGGTGACGACGGATGCTCGGGCGTTCAGACGAGAGTCAGGTACTGGTCGACCTCGGCGCGGGTCACCTGGTGATGGTGGGCTAGGAACTCCTGGCGTTTGACAGCCGCGAAGTACTCGCTGTAGGGACCGCCCGGGGTCGTTCCCAGGCCCTTGCGTAGTACGTCGTTGGCGGCCAGGTTGTCGGCCGCGTGCAGCAGCGTGGGCGGCAGGGTCTTGATGCCACGGGCCGCGATCTCGTCGGGCGGGAGGGTGTAGAGGTTGTCGGTGTTGGGCTCTCCCGGGTCCATCTGCTTGTCGATGCCGTCGAGGCCGCACGCCGCTATGGCGGCGAAGAGAAGGTAGGGATTGGCGGCTCCGTCGGGCAAGCGGATCTCGATCCGGTCCGGCTCGGGCACCCGGATCATGTGGGTCCGGTTGTTGCCGCCGTAGGCCGCGTAGGCCGGTGCCCAGGTCGCTCCTGAGATGGGCGCTCCGACGCCCATCCGCTTGTAGGAGTTGACGATGGGGCAGGCGACCGCCACCAATGCTTCGGCATGGGCAAGCAGGCCGGCTGTGAACCGGTAGGCAAGGTCGCTGAGCCCGAGTCCTTTGCTGTCGGTCTCGCCAGCCGGGAAGAGAGGCTCGTCGGTGTCATCGGTCCACAGGCTCATGTGGGCGTGGAGCCCGTTGCCCGTCTTGTCGGAGAAGGGCTTGGGCATGAACGTGGCGTACCTACCGTCCCGCTGGGCCAGGGTATGCACCATCAGGCGGAACACGATGAGCCGATCGGCGGTGGTCATGGCGTCCGAGTACTTCCAGTTCTGCTCGAACTGCCCGTTGGCGTCCTCGTGGTCGTTGGCGTAGTTCTCCCAGCCCATCGCGTTCATGTGCTTGGACACGGCGGTCAGGTGGGGGAGCATGCGGGTAAGGCCCCGGGCGTCGTAGCAGGGCCGGGGATCGGTGTCGCGCTCGTCGGCGACGCGGAGGCTGCCGTCGTCTTCACGTACCACCAGCGAATACTCGGCTTCGAATCCGGACTTCAACACCAGGTTGCGCCGGGCCAGCCGCTCCAGCGTTCGCCGCAGGATGACCCTGGGAGCGTACGGCCAGAGTTTGCCTTCCACGGTGGGATCGCACTGCATCACGGCGACGTTCGGTTGCCACGGAAGCTGGGTGTAAGAGGCAGGATCGGGGATCGCCAGGATGTCCGGGCTGGATGGGTCCTGACCCATGGGACCCGCCGCGAATCCGGCGAACCCGGCACCATCAGCCATCAGGCCGTCGAGCGCCTCGACGGGCACCAGCTTGGCACACGGCCTGCCGTGCATCTCGACGAACATCGCGTAGATGAACTCGACGCCATCCGCTTCGACCTTCGACCGGATCTCCTCCACTGAGCCCACGTCAAACCTCCTCGCGCAGCTTCCCGGCAGTCACACAACCCGGCGGTGGGTCTCCGGCTACGACTGCTGAGAATCGGTATTTCACTAGTAGTGTTCGAACCTACATTAGCCCCGGCAACCCGGGGCGATCGGATCGGAGAGCACCATGTGCGGCATCGTCGGCCTCTTCCTGAAGACCGAACGCTTTCAACCGCGGCTGGGAGAACTCACCGCCCGCATGCTCCACGAGATGCGGGACCGGGGTCCGGACAGTGCAGGATTCGCCGTCTACGACCAGGCCCGGGCCGGCACGACCCGCATCACCGTGCTGGCGGAACGGCACCGGCCCGACTGGGGTGAGATCGCCGCCGACCTCGAACCGGTCCTCGAGGCCGGAGTGTCGGTACGGGCCATCCGGGATCATGCCGTGCTCGAGACCGCGGGCGACGGCAGCCTGGCGCGCCAGTGGTTGATAGACAACGCTCCCCATCTCGATGTGCTCAGCTACGGATCCCAGATCGAGATCTACAAGGCGGTGGGCGATCCCGACCTGGTAGCCATCAACTATGACCTGGCGTCCCGTTCCGGAACCCATGCCCTCGCCCACACCCGGATGGCTACCGAGTCCGCGGTCACCACCAACGGATCCCACCCGTTCGCCACCGGCGCCGACACGTGCCTCATCCACAACGGCTCCCTTTCGAACTACTACCAGCTCCGCAGCCGGCTCCGGCGGCAGGGAGAGATCTTCCAGACCGAGAACGACTCCGAAGTGGCCGCCGGCTACCTGGCCTGGCGCCTCCGCCGGGGTGACAGCATCGAGGAGGCCCTGCAGCGGGCTCTGGTGGCGCTCGACGGGTTCTTCACCTTCGCCATCGGGATCGAGGACGGGTTCGCCGTTCTCCGGGATCCGATCGCCTGCAAACCGGCCATCGTCGCCGAGACCGACGACTGGGTGGCCATGTCGTCCGAGTACCGGGCCATCGTCCACCTGCCCGACTCCGGCGACGCAGTTGTCTGGGAACCGGCGCCCGGCGTCGTCTACACATGGACCCGGGCTGCGTGAGCAGGCCGCACCGGTTCACCACCATCGACATGGCGGAGACATCGCTGCGCGACGTCAACCAGAGGCTCCACCGCGCCCGGGAGGGCTCGTTCCGGGTGCTGAACCCCCGTGGAGCGCACAGCGTGGCCGTTGGGATCGACGCCGACATCACGGTAGAGGTCCTCGGCTCGGTGGGCTACTACTGCGCGGGCATGCACCAGAAGGGGTCGGTCCACGTCCAGGGCAACGCCAGCACAGGGCTGGCCGAGAACATCATGTCGGGGACCGTGCGCATCACCGGCAGCGCCACCATGTCGGCCGGCGCCACCGGCCACGGCGGTCTGGTGGTGATCGAGGGGAATGCCGGCGCCCGGTGCGGTATCTCGATGAAAGGGGTCGACATCGTGGTGGGAGGCGACGTCGGCCATATGAGCGCTTTCATGGCCCAGGCCGGAAACCTGGTCGTACTCGGAGACGCCGGGGACGATCTCGGCGACTCGATCTACGAAGCCAACCTCTACGTGCGGGGCAAGGTGGCGAGCCTGGGAGCCGATGCGATACGCAAGGACATGCGGCCCGAACACATCCGGACCCTGTCTCGTCTGCTCGCGGCGGCGGCGATGGAGGCCGACCCGGGCGACTTCACCCGTTACGGCTCGGCTCGCAACCTCTACAACTTCCACATCGACGATGTCGACGCGGAAGTGGCAGGGAGCGCCCGATGAGTCCCACCGGCGGCAACTGGCACCTGCGGGAGTCGTACACGTTCGACCGCAACGTGATCGCCGAGATCCACCGGGCGGCCAACACCGGCGTCTACCGGATCAGGGGCTGGGGCGCCAAACGGAAGCTTCCCACGTTCGACGACCTGGTCTTCCTCGGCGCGTCGATGTCCCGGTACCCGCTGGAGGGTTACCGGGAGTCGTGTGGGACCGATCTGGTGATCGGGGAGGGGCGCGCGGCGCGACCGCTCAAGATCGACATACCGGTGACGATCGCCGGGATGAGTTTCGGCTCGCTCTCCAGCCAGGCAAAGGAAGCCCTCGGTCGGGGAGCCAGCGCCATGGGTACTTCGACCACCAGCGGGGATGGCGGGATGCTCCCCGAGGAGCGGCAGCATTCGTCGAAGCTCGTCTACCAGTACCTGCCGTCGCGCTACGGCCAGAACCCCGACGACCTGCGTTCGGCCGACGCGATCGAAGTGGTGGTGGGCCAGGGAGCGAAGCCGGGAGGGGGAGGGATGCTCTTGGGCCAGAAGGTCAGCGAGCGGGTGGCTGGGATGCGCACCCTGCCCGCCGGCATCGACCAGAGATCGGCCTGCCGCCATCCCGACTGGACCGGGCCGGACGATCTCCAGATCAAGATCCACGAACTGCGCGAGGTGGTCGACTGGCAGGTTCCGATCTACGTCAAGATCGGCGCGGCCCGACCTTTCTACGACACGGCACTGGCGGTCAAGGCCGGCGCCGACGCGGTGGTTGTCGACGGTATGCAGGGCGGCACGGCCGCCACCCAGGACGTGTTCATCGAGCATGTGGGTATCCCCACCATCGCCGCCATACCGGAGGCGGTCCGGGCCCTGCGGGATCTCGACATGCATCGCAAGTCGGTCAAACTCATCGCCTCGGGCGGTATCCGGTCGGGCGCTGACGTGGCCAAGGCACTGGCGCTGGGCGCCGACGCCGTCTCGATCGGTACCGCGGCCCTGATCGCCTTGGGCGACAACCACCCCGCCCACGACGAGGAGTATCGCCGGCTCGGTTCGGCGGCCGGCTTCTGGGACGACCTGCAGGACGGAACCGATCCGGCGGGTATCGCCACCCAGGATCCCCGGCTGACATCCCGCCTCGATCCGGTTATCGCGGGACGCCGGCTGGCCAACTACCTCCAGGTACTGACGCTGGAGACCCAGACCATCGCCCGGGCCAGCGGCAAGTCGCACATCTCCAATCTCGAGCCGGAGGATCTGGCCGCCCTCACGGTCGAGGCAGCCGCCATGGCCCAGGTACCCGTGGCCGGCACCGACTGGATTCCCGGCGACCGGCGCAAGAGCTAGAAACCGTTTCGAGGACGTCGCCGATCTGGGCACGCCTGGGTCGATCTTGGGGAAAGAGAGCTAGGAGGGGGCTGGGCAATCCGCCAGCGGCCTGCCAATCGCCCGCATGACTCCTGGATCGGCGGGCGGCAGGCCCGAGCAATCGTCGTTCTTCAGCACCTTCCTACAGGCCGGATCGGCCGAGCGCGCCCAAGCCTCCTGTGCTACGCCCTTCGAGCCGGCGCCCGACTCCATCGAGACCGGCCGCCACCACGAGGGCTGCCCCTGCACTCACGCGGAACCAGAACGGGGCCACACCGAACAGGAGAAGACCGTTGTTGAGAAGCCCGACGAACAGGACGCCGGCTATCACACCGATCAGCGAGCCCCGCCCGCCTCCGAAAGCCACGCCGCCGAGGAGGACCGCGCTGAGAACGTTCAACTCGAGCCCATCGCCGGTGAGCGGAGGTGCCGCATCGAGCCTCGAGACGAGGATCATCGCCCCCACTGCGCTGCCGGCTCCGGTCGCCATGTACAGGTAGACGGGAATGGCGTTGATTCGGATCCCCGCCCTGAAAGCTGCCCTCGCGTTGACGCCGATTGCCACCACGTAGCGACCCCATCTCGTCTTGTAGAGGAAGATCGCGCCGAGCAGAACGGTCACGGCGGCAATGGCGACCGGGACGGGTATCTCCAACCACCGCACCCGACCTCGACCGATGATGGCGAAGGTGTCGCCGAATCCCGAAGCCGTCCGTCCTTCACTCACCACGAACACCAGCCCGCGGACGCCTGTGAAGAAACCCAACGTGACCACGATCGGGGACAGTCCCAGCGGGGCGGAGAGTATTCCCTGCGCGGCGCCGACCGCCAGGCCGATCAACACCACGATGATCAGGGCCGGCAAGATCCCCATGACTCCCAGGAGTTTGCCGAGGAGAACCGCGCACAGGCCCGTGATCGAGCCGATCGCGAAGTCGACGTAGCCCGCCATCAGGAGCAGAGCGCTCGGTATGGCCAGCGTGGCGATGACTGCTGTCTGCAACAGAACCAAGCGGAAGTTCGACACCGTGAAGAACCGGTCGGAGAAAATGGCGAAGAAGACGACCTCCACAACCAACGCCCCGACGATCCCGTTGCGGAGGATCTTGGCCCAGGTTCCGGCGATCTCCTGCTGGTTGCCTCCCAGTAGGGAAGCGGCTCTCGAACGGAGACCCGCGGTTTCAAGTCCGGGCATCAAACCTCGTTCCGGTAGCGATGGTCATAACAATGAGAGGGTGCGCGGAAAGGCGGCCTCGACAGCACCAGTCGATGCCTGTATCCGCTTCCGGTCGGAACATCCGTGCTCATCATGGGGGTTTCCTGCAGCCGGCGTCATCGGTGTCTCCCCAGTCAAAGCATCCATCCGCGCACCGGTCAAGGAAGGCGGCCGACATGTGGCCACTCGGGCACTACTTGTCGGCCGCCTCACTGTCCGGATCTGTTGCTCTCTAGCTGAGGAACTCTGCGTAGTTGTCCAGCACCTGCTGTGCGAAGTCCGGCATACCCGGCGTAATGGCCACGTAGTTGAGGACGAGACTCGTGGGCGGCTGCCCTTCGAGGATATTCGCCGGCAGGTCGGCTACCGCCTTGCCCAACTGGTCGAGGATCAAAGCGCCTGACACACGGTAGATACCGTATTCGTCGGCTCCGGCGAGCAACTCGAGGGCTTCGTTCTGCCCGTCCATTCCTCCAACGAAGATCTCGCCCGGATCCCGGCCTTCCGACTCGATCTGGCCCACGAACGCCTGGTAAGCGCCGAGAGCTCCGGCGTCGTTGATCCCGATGACCATGTTGAGGCCCGGGTCGGCTTGCAGGAAAGTCTCCGTAGCTTCGAGCCCGCTTCCCTCGGCAACAGACTCCGCCTCGAGGGGCGCGACGCCGGTCGCTTCGGTGATGATCTGGCGGATCGGGTCGGTGCGGTCCGTGCATGCCGTGCCACACTGATCGAAAGTGAATAGTGCCCAGGAGAAGGTCTCCGGATCACCGGTGAAGTCCTCTTCCAACCAGCGAAGAGCTTCGGCCGCCACCGCACGGGCTCCCGCGATGTTCGCGTAGACGATCGACGAGTCGCCGCCGGGGATGGCCGTCGAGTAACCGACGATCACGATGCCGGCGTCCTTGGCCGACTGCACCACCGGCAGATAGGGATCGATTCCACAAAGTGGCAGGAACACGATGGCATCGACACCGGCGGCCACGAAGCCCTCGATGTCCTGAACCTGCTTCTCGCAGTCGCCGTTCGCCGAACCTTCGACCCACTCGTAGCCACGCCTCTCGGCCTCCAGCCTCGCCGGGTCGGCGACGATCGGATAGATGCCGGAACTCTCATTGCCATAGCTGAACGCGATCGTGCCCCTGACCTCAGGCTCCATCGCCTCTTCGATCATCTGCTTGGCCTCGGCAAGAGCAGCCTCCGCATCAGCAAGAGCCGCCTGGGAAGCCTCATCCCCCTCCATCGCTTCGGCGGCAGATGACTGCGCTGCCTCCAGATCGGCTTGGGCCTGGGCCAACGCCGCGGCAGCCGCCTCTGCGTCAGCCTGAGCAGCCTCTGCTTCAGCCTGAGCCGCAGCAGCCTGTGCCTGGGCGGCGGCCGCTTCGGCCTCCGCTGCGTCGCTCTCGCCGCCATCACCGCAAGCGAATGCGACGAGCGAAAGGGCCGCCAGCAACGCAAAGAATCTCCAACTTCGGCGCGGTTGCCCAAGGGGGCGGGCCACCCGGTTTCTACGTGACATGGATCCTCCTACTCCGTCCGAGGAATAGGTCATCATAACCCAAGGGCCCGCACCCCGGCAGGCGGGGAACCGGTTACCCGGGGCCGGTCGTCGATGGACGGCACCCGGGCTCTATAAGCCCCTCCCGGCGTTGTACGTGGAGTGCTGGGCATAACCGCGATCATCGGCGCCCAAGAGCCTGCGTATCCCCGTCGACTGAGTGGCCAACCGCCACTCGCAGTCTTCAATGGAGATCCTGAAGTCCAACCTCCTGCGGGTCACCGGGTCGATGGCAGGCATCACCTGCGTACAATCACCCTGCGCAGACCTAAGACGGCCCCTTACATGACGATCCCCACCCAATGACAACCCCCAAGAGATGACGATCCCCACCCCCACGGTGGATCGATCGATGTCCCCTCTGGTGAGAACGAGCCTGGTGGTGGGTCTGATCTACATGTTCCTCGTGGGCATCTCGTCACTCGAGTCCGGTATAGGCCACCTGGGGAGCAACGTCCAAGAGACTCTCTTCTCGAGTGTCAGGAAGCCGCTCGCCGGGCTGTTCGTCGGAATCCTCGGCACGGTGCTGGTGCAGTCATCGTCGGCCAGCACATCGGTCATGGTCGGCCTTGTGGCTTCTGGTGTGCTGGGCTTCGAATATGCCGTACCGATGGTGATGGGAGCAAACATCGGCACCACGGTTACCAACACGCTCGTATCGCTCGCCCATGTAAGGCGGTCGTTCGAGTTCCAGCGAGCCTTCGCGGCGGCGACGGTGCACGACTTCTTCAACGTGGTGATCGTCGCGGTCCTGCTTCCGCTGGAGTTGGTCACCGGCGCCATCTCGAACCTGGCCGGACGGATCAGCGAGCCCCTGGTCGGCTCTGCCGGTTCCGAGTGGAAGAGCCCGGTCAAGGCGTGGGTGAAGGAACCGGTCGGCTGGCTCGAAGGTCTGTGGGATGGACTCGGCGTAGGCGGCAACGCGCTCGGTGCGGTGCTCGTCGTCTGCGGAATCATGACGGTGTTGCTCGCACTTGCGTTCGTGACCAAGAACATGCGTCGGCTTGTGGCCGAACGCGTCGAGCGATCTCTCAACAAGGCTCTCGGGAGGGGCATCGGCCTGGTCGCCCTGCTGGTGGGAGTGGCGATCACGATCTCGGTGCAGTCATCGAGCATCACCACGTCGATGCTGATCCCGCTGTGCGCCGCCGGAGTCCTTTCGCTGCGGAATGCATACCCGGTCACCCTCGGCGCCAACGTCGGCACGACCATCACGGCACTGCTGGCCGCGCTGGCGACCAGCCGGCCTGAAGCGCTCACCATCGCTCTGGTCCACACGCTGTTCAACATCGGCGGGATCGTGCTGCTCTACCCGATCACAGCCCTTCGAGAGATCCCGATCCGTGCGGCAGAGACCCTCGCCAGGGTGGCGGTCGAGCGGCGCTTGCTAGCTGTGGCCTATGTGATGGGGATGTTCATCGTCGTCCCGCTCGTGGGCGTTACCCTTCTTCGCTGAGGAACCCCCCACGAAAGTATCGGGCGACCAGGAAGATCCTCGGCGAGGGGTAGCGATCGCACCGGACTCAGGCCGCCTCCGGCCTCGCGCGCAGCCGGCGACCTCGCCCTGGCGCCTCGGCCGTTTGACATGCCGTGTCCTCCGATCCGGGGCTGACCTCCCCGTCCAGGCCCACCGTTCATGAAGACCCGCGGCGGAACGCGACGACGGACCCCTCGCAAGTGGGAACTCATCGCCATGCTGGCCGCCATAAGTGCCACTTCCGCCCTGGGGATCGACATAGCGCTTCCCGCCTTCACCGACATCCGGGGCGGGTTCGGTCTCTCTCCCGATTCGCCCCGGGTGGCCCTCACGGTCACCCTCTACTTTCTGGGCCTTGCCGGCGCCCAGGTGATATACGGCCCGTTCTCCGATCGGTACGGCCGCAAACCTGTGCTCTACGCAGGCTTCTGCCTCTACACTCTCGGCGCCTTGGGCGCGGCGTTCGCGCCGAGTTTCGGCACCCTGCTGGCCAGCCGCTTCGTCTGGGGCGTTGGCGCCGCCGGACCTCGCGCCCTCACCCTGGCCATCGGCCGCGACCTGTACTCCGGGGATCGGCTCGCCCGCGTCCTGGCCGTCGTCGCGTCGATATTCATGATCGTCCCCGCGGTCGCACCGCTGATCGGGCACGCAGTGCTGAGCCTGGGCTCGTGGCGTTGGGTCATGGCTGCTCCGACGGCCGTGACGCTGGTGCTGGTTGTGTGGCTCATCCGGCTCCCGGAATCTCTCGAAGCGGACCGGCGCCGCCCCCTCACTCTCGCCCGGACCCGTGAAGCGGTCGCCGCGGTGTTCAGCAGCAAGGTGACCACCGGGTCTGCGCTGGCGGTCATGTTCGACTACGGCTCCTTCGCTGCTTTCCTAGGAAGTATCCAGCTCCTCTTCGACGATGTCTACGGTCGGGGAGACCAGTTCGCCTACTACTTCGCCGGGATGAGCCTGATGATGGGTGTGGTTGTCTTCGTCGGGAGCCGGGGCGTGAAGAAGGTCGGAGCCGAACGGGTGATCGTCCTGGCTCTGCCGTCGATGGTGGTGCTGTCCGTGGCCGTAGCAATCTGGTCGTGGCAGGCGGGCGGGCGGCCGGCGTTCCTCGTCTGGTTCGCTCTGATTACGGTGATCAACTCCCTGCGGACGCTCATCAATCCCCTTATCCAAGCTCGGGCGATGGAGCCGATGGGTGAACTGGCCGGGACGGCGGCTGCTGTAATCGGCACGGTAACAATGGGAGGCGGAGCGGTGCTGGCCAGCTTCGTAGACCGGGCAATCGCGGGATCGGTTACACCGCTCGCCGTGGCCTACGCCGGATTCGGAATGCTGAACCTCGCCTTCGCGTTCTGGGCTCGCCGGCACCGACCCCGTCAAGAACCTGCCACGGGGGAAGCCGCGGCGGCGCCAACCAGCTTTGTCAACACCCCCTGAAGCATCTCGAGGGTTGCGCCGTCGCCGATGCGGCCGTCCGGGTCGACCAGCGCGAACACTCGCTCGACCGGGTGCGGACCTCCGACCACCCTCGCTCCGGCACTGCCGAGAACCGCGATCGCGGTTTCCTGGGACCGTAGAGCTCCGAAGCGGGACGGGCTCGCGCCGACCACCGACACCGGCTTGCCCGCGAATGCGGACTGGCCGTAAGGGCGGGATGCCCAGTCGATCAGGTTCTTCAACACACCCGTAATGCTCGAGTTGTACTCCGGTGATGCGATGAGGACCGCGTCGGCAGAGCGGATCCGGCTTCGGAGCTCCAGTACCGGCTGCGGGGTCAGATCGCCCTCGAAGTCCTCGTTGAACAGCGGTATGTGCTGTCCATCTTCGTAGATATCGATATCGACAGGGTCCCGGGCCAGCTGCCTTGTAGCGTCGAGGAGCTTCCTGTTGTAAGAGGCCCTCCTGAGGCTGCCCGGTATGGCCAGCACGCGAATGCGTTGTTCTTGCAAACGGGCTCCTCCGGAAGGACTCTGCCCACTTGCCGATGGACACGACCCGCAGGAGGAACGGTTCCTGCCGTCCGTGGCGTCCGTGGCGTCCGTGGCGTCTGGCAGCCGCAAGGAAGTATATTCGAGAACAGGCGCCCGCAGGTCCACCCCCCAAGCCCTCGGCACTCAGGGAACCCGGGGATGTGCCCCTGCTGCACGCCGGCAGGGGAGTTCTTGGCGATTACTCCGGCATGAGGCTCGCCCGCTACCTCACTACCCATGACCTCATAGTCCAAGAACACCTGAGACTCGATCGAGCGAGCCTCGGGCCATCCGGGCGACTCGCAACACCCTTCCGGGACCCTCGTTCCCCCTCCGCTGGACGAAGCGCGAAGCGGGACCGTTGCCGGTGGGACTACGTGGGTGTTGTCAACCCGATGCGGCTTCTCCCCGGTGCCTGGCCAGCCAGTCGAGCGTCGCGCGGTTGAAGGTCCCCGGATCCTGCATGCCGAACAGGTGCGAGCCACCGGGGAACACAATCAACTCGGCGTCGGGAATCCCATCGGCAAGCTCGCGGCTGAAGAACGGCGGAAGGCACATGTCGAGTTCTCCGACGGTAACGAGCGTTGGCGCCCTGACGAGTGACAGCCGGTCCGCTTCGTCGTGCGTCAGGTTCGCCTCGATCTGCCCGGCGAGACCGTCGATAGGTGACGAGTTGGCCTTCATCCTGGCAAGGATCTCGAGAGCAGAGTCGTAATGCTCCGTCAGGAAGTCGGGCGGGAACAGGTAGAGCAGCGCGGCCTCGTAGTAGAAGTCGAGGCCACCTTCCTCGAGGAACCGTTTGAGCAGCGACAGGTACATCCTGGCGTAGCCGTGGGTCTTGGCCCAGGCGCCATGGAGTTGCAGGGTCGTCACGCGTTGGGGAAAGTCGATCGCCAGCCTCAAGGAGACAGCACCGCCCAGCGACATCCCGGACAGGTGGCAGGTGTCGATCCCGAGGTGATCCATCAGAGCGATGGTGTCATCGACCATCATCGGGACGGAATACGGACCGGGTGGCGCGGAACTCCGCCCTGATCCACGATTGTCGAAGATCAGGCATCGGTACCGATCCTTGTAATCCTCGACCTGGGGCATCCACCGGGAGCCGTCGGCTCCGGTTCCGCGTACGAAGACCACCGGCGGACCATCGGCGGCGCCGTGCCACTCGTAATAGATCTCCACGCCCGTGCTCAGATTCGCTAATGCCAAAAGGGCTCCTGGTAGGGGGCCTGCATGTTACAAGCCGGCTGCCGGCGAGAACCCTGTGTCCGGAAGGACCGCGGCCGCTCCGGCTGCAGCATCCATCACCGCGTTCTCGGACAGGGTTTGCCCGGTTAGTTGAACTCCCAGAGGAAGCCCGTCGCTGTCCAGACCGTTGGGTACCGCGCATACGGGCAGTCCGAACAGGTCCTGGGCGACGGTGTAGTCCATCACGACATCGCGGAACGGCGCCTCCCCGGCGGCGTCGGACGAGACGTCCGGTTCGGATGTCGTGGACGGTCCGCCGGCCGTGATCGGGGTCAACACAACGTCGACCTCGTCGAAGAGACGGGCGAAGCGGTGCCGGAGAACCCGCGTGCTCGCGCGAGCCGACAGGTAGTCGGACAGGGTGACCTCGGCCGACATCTCGAGCCGTCCCCTCACATCGGCTCCGTATTCGGAAGCCCGCTCGGGGAAGATGCCCATAACCGACGAATGGACGTGGTAGGCCTCGGCCATCTGGATCGTCGCGAAGGTCGGCCGGATCTCCTCCGCCCAAGGGAAATCGAGATCGACTAGCAAGGCGCCCGCGTCCGACATGGCGTCGACGGCTGCATCGAAGCGGGCCTGGTGATCCTTCCGGAGGGCGCGGAGGTGGAAGTCGGCAACCACCCCTACCCGCACGCCGGCCAGCGACGGCGTAACGGTGTCCGAAGGAGGCCGGACGGGCAGCGTGCTCGGGTCGGACGCGTCGTATCCGGCCATGGCCGCCAGACCGATCGCCAGATCCGGAACCGTTCGGGCGAGCGGCCCCGGGTGGTCCAAGGAGGGAGCGAGCGACACGGCTCCGCGCTTGGCGACCCGGCCGTAGGTCGGTTTGATCCCCGCGACACCGCAGAAGCAGGCGGGGATGCGGATCGAACCACCGGTGTCGCTCCCGAGCGCCAGCGGCACCATGCCCGCGGCAAGCGCCGCCGCGGTCCCCCCGCTCGATCCTCCCGGTACGCGGCCGGTGTCCCAGGGGTTCAGGGTACTGCCGAGCTTCGCATGCTGGGTGGTGATCCCCCAGCCGAACTCATGGGAGCGCGTGGTGCCGATCACGATGGCGCCGGCCTGCCTCCAGCGTGCCACCGCGGCCGCATCGGAGGGTGCGATCCGGTCCAGAAGGATGGTGGACCCGTAGCATCCCACCGCGCCTTCCACGTCGAAGAGTTCCTTGATGCCGACCGGAATGCCGTGGAGCGGACCCCTCCACTCTCCCCTGGCGAGTTCGTCGCTGCGCCGCCGCGCCTCCTTCAAGGCGCGGTCGTGGAAAACCTCACGGAATGCTCCGATGGACGAGTCGATACGCGCTATCCGCTGCAAGGAGGACTCGACGACTTCGACAGGTGAAGCCGTCCCGCTCCTGTAGGCGTCGACCAACTCCGAGACCGGGTATTGCCAGAGAGCCATGTGTGCTAGAGGGCGATGGCCGGTACGTAGCCGGCTTCTTCGAGGCTTCCCGCCCCACCCAGGACCCAATAGATAATCAGTTCCTCGGCTCCGACCGACTCGGCGCCGTGAAGGGTGTTGCGGGGAATGAAGATGATGTCGCCCGGTCCGATGTCGTACCACTCATCCCCCACAAGGTGGCGACCGCGGCCGGACTGGACGATCACCACCTCCTCCGCGTTCGGATGAAGGTGGATCTCGTGGGTTCCTCCGTGCGGGGGATAGATGGTCTGGCCCACTCCGGTTAGTTCGGCACCGTTGCGCTCGTCGCTCACCAGCCACCTCACATCCAGATGGCTGAAGGCCGTTCCCGAGAGGTCGGACGGGGGCGTGGTATCGGCGCGTACGACGTATTCGGGCACTCGGAGCTCCTTTCGTGAGGAGGGATATACTTTAGGGGGGTATTCGAGAACGGATCTTGCGGGGTTCGCCTGTTGGCAGGTCACCTTGCCGGAGAGTCGTAGGATTCGAGCGAACCCTTTGCACGGGGTTTTGATGTCCCCAAGACGACCTCCGGACAGGCAAGTATGCGATGGTTGTAGCCCAGGATCCACCCGCTCTCGGTTCCGATGTGACGGTATCCGACCGATCCAACGGGTCGGTTGCACTCGAGGTCCGTTCATTGTCGAAGTCGTTCGGGGCAGTCCGCGCCGCGAGGAAGGTGACCTTCGAGATCCGGCGCGGCGAAGTGCTGGGGCTCCTCGGGGACAACGGCGCCGGCAAGACCACGGTGGTGAACTGCATCTCGGGCGGCCTCACGCCGGACTCGGGAGAGATACTCATCAACGGTTCCGTCGTGTCCATCGAGAGCCCTCAGGCCGCCCACCGCCTCGGCGTCGAGACCGTCCACCAGGATCTGTCGCTGGTGGACACGCTCGACGTAGCGACCAACCTCTTCCTGAACCGGGAGCACACGTTCCGGTGGGGAATCTTCGGCTGGCTGGGATGGCTCGACCGCCGCCGCATGTACAGGGAGTCCAGGCAGATCCTCGACCGGCTGAGCATCGAGATCCCCTCGGTCCGCCAACCTGTCGACAAGCTGTCGGGTGGTCAACGCCAAGCGGTGGCGGTCGGCCGGGCGGTGGCATGGGGAAACCACATCGTGGTCCTCGACGAACCGACCGCCGCTCTCGGTGTCGAGCAGACCCGCCTGGTGCTGGACCTGATCGAGCGACTCAAGAAGCAAGGAGTGGCAGTCCTCCTCGTCAGCCACAACATGCACGATGTCATCAAAGTCTGCGATCGGGTGATCGTGCTCCGCCACGGCATGAAGATCGGCGAACTCGAGAGCATGGAGGGCATCACCCCCCGCCATCTCGTCGACATGATCACCGGCGTGGCGCTCGGAGACCTCGACACCGCCCGCCATACGGATACGTAGAGCAGGCTCGAAGGCGACGACAACGGCTCGCCCAACTACGCCGACCGTTGATATGAGCAGCACAGATATCAATATCAGTGCGCAACAGCTAACTATAGTTATCACAAGTCCGTATCATTGGTTTCCGAGCGACCGGAAGGGTTTTCAGGCATGGGCCACGGAGCGGAGGCCTGATGGATCGGGAGACCCCAACACCACCGGGCTGGATCGAGAAGTGGGCTACAGTTGCTGCCGCCCAAGCCGTGATTGAACCGATGGGAGCCCCGGACGGGTTTTACGCCGAGGTGGCTGAAGCGCCGGGCGCGTGGAGCTACGGGGATACCGAAGTCGAGGCGCTATCCGTTCTTCATAGCGTGTTGGTCGGGTGGGCCGCTCTGAAGTTGGCCGATGGGGATACTGACATTCCCGTGATCGGCGGGGTTAGCCTCCACCACCGATGAGCCGGACGCGGCGCCGGCTCCTGCCAGCCCGGAGAATCCTGATACGCCGGCTACGCAGCTTGTTCAGCGCCCTCCTGGGCACGCTCGTGTGACCAGTGCGCGCGGTGGTCCGGAAGGACGCTTGAGAACGGTAAGAACAGTTGGCGAGCCGTCGGCTACCGGCTAGTTTCGGCATCGACCACCATGCCGGCAGAGATGCTTCCACCCAAGGAAAGGACATGGACCGTGGCGACGATGTTGATGGGCTATGACACGGAATACCACGCCATCGGTGAGAACCTGGCGAGAGGCGGCGGGGAGAGCTTCTACGGCTCGCTGCCCGACGACGCCACCGAAGCAGGAGTCGACATCATCACCGCCAACCACGAAGCCCTCGGCGTCACGGGCACACTGTTCGTGTGCGGTCGTACGCTGCTCCATTGCCTCCCCGCGCTCAAGGAGGCCGCCGGCAATCCCCTGATCGACATCCAGCAGCACACCTACAGCCACATCCTCTTGAAGGACGACACCTGGCGGGGAGGCCTGTTCCCGCAGTCGCCGACCGAAGCCCTCTACCACGAACTCGGGGCGACATCCGCGCTGCTCAAGCAACACCTCGATGTCGACTGTATCGGGCTGCGGACCCCACACGGTTACTACCTGGGTCTCTCCGACCGGCCCGACCGACTCCAGATGCTGGCAGACGTCGGCATCGAGTTCGTGAGCTCGTGGGGCCGGAACTCGGAGCACGACAACCCCACCCCACTCGACGTCCAACCCTTCTGGTACGGGGAACAGGGATTCCCGAACATCCTGGAACTGCCCTTCCAGCACTGGCTGGACGGTTTCTGGTTCGAGGAGTACGGCATCGACCGGGGCGCAGACTTCCTCGAAGTCCTCAAGCAGGGAGTGGACGAGATCGTCGAGAAGGACCTGGTCTACGGTGCTTGTTTCCACGAGTGGGCGATGATCCGTTACAACGAGGCGGGGACGGGCTGGGCGCGTGGAGTGATGGAGTACGCGCTGGAGCAGGGCGTAGAAGTGATGTCCTATACCGACTACTACAACCAGCAACTGCAGCAGCGCGGATCGTGACGGCTCGGGCGTTGGCGCGCGGGCGGCTGCCGCTCCTGGTCGCGCTCTCGGTGCTGGCAGTATCCTGTTACCTACCGCGCGCCGACGTCGAGCGCGACGTTGAGACATTCGTACTGGCGAGCGTCTCCCAGTGCTCGTCGGAATCGGTGGGCGGTATGTTGCGGAACGACTCCGACGTGGGAGTGCGGCTGGAGCTAGTGGCGATGTGGCTGGACCTCTCCAGCGAGGTCTACCACGAGGTTGGGTTCACGGTGCCCCGGGTCGAAGCCGGAAGCGAACTGCCATACTCGGTTGGCGCCGGGGCCGAGGTGGACCCGCCGCTGCTGTGCACCGTGGAGACGTCATCCGTAGAGGTGATCGAATGAGCACCACAACAACTGTTCAGGTGGTTCCAGGACGGCAAGGAGGTCAAGCATGCAGACGGTGACTGACGAGGTGCGCACGAGCGCGCTGAGCGCCGACGAGCTTGTGGAGTTCCACCACAAGGGGTTTCTGCGGCCCGGCCGTGTCTTCACCACGGAGCAGGTCGAGACGTTGCGGGACGTGGTGGAGAGGGCCCGCGTGCTCCAAAGGGGGAAGGGCGAGGAATGGGACCTGCTCGATCCCGCCATCTGGCCGGAGGACAGCGTGCTCCCTCCCGAACCGGGAAAGTCGGTCGGGTTCCTCTTCAACCTGTGGACATGGGACCAGGACATCCGGATCGTCTCGTTCAACCCGGTCCTGGCCGGGTGGGCGGCCCAGCTGACGGGATCCCGAGAGGTCCGCATCCTCGAGGACAACGCCCTGTTCAAGGATCCGGGCAAGGGCGGCAGCCTCAAGTGGCACCAGGACTATCCCTACTGGCCTCTCGCCCAGCCGAACGCCGTCACCGCGTGGGTGGCGCTCGACGACGTGACCGCCGAGAACGGGGCCATGCAGATGGTGCCGGGGAGCCATGTCATGGGCGAGACGCTGCCCGCCGCTTTCGGGACGGGCTCCACCTACCTGGAAGACCTGCGGCCCCCGACCGTGCGGCCGATCGACGATCCTGCCGAGGTGGGCCTACCGGTTGAGACGATCACCGTTCCGGCCGGGTCCGTCTCCATGCACCACTGCTTAACGTGGCACGCCTCGCTTCCGAACGTCTCGACCATCCCCCGCCGGGCGATCGTCGTGCGCTTCGTGGCCGACGGCACCCGGTGGTTCGGCAGCAGGCGCTACGAGTTCAACTACTCCGACGACGAGGTGGGTATCGAGATCGGCGACCCGATCGGCGGCAAGTACTTCCCGCTCGTCCCGTTCTGATCAGGAAAGGGGAGGTAAGGCCATGACCGGGTACCGCTTCAACGGGGGTCGGGTGCTGACCTGCGAGGACCAATCGGTCATAGATCGAGGTTGCGTCGTGGTCGAGGACGACCGGATCGCCTGGGTGGGTGACTCCGACGCCGTACCCGAGGAGTACCTGGCGAACGGCTACGAAGAGGTCGACACGACCGGTACCACGGTGATGCCGGGACTGGTCGACGGGCACATGCACATCAGTTTCGGTGAGGCGACCTCGGAGGAGGAGCTTTCGATCTATACCCCCGCGGAGTATCGAGCGATCCGGGCCTCGGTAGACGCGGAGAAGGCGCTGATGGCAGGCGTCACCTCCAGTTGCGACCCGGGGGGTCCGTACTCCGTGGCGATCGCCGTCCGTGACGCCATCGAGGCAGGCCTCGTGCAGGGACCGCGGATGGCGTGCGCCGGCAAGCAGATCACCACGCAGCAGGGGATCTCGGATGGCTTCCCCAGCTGGATCGGGGTTCCCGAGTCGTCGTTCGGGGCGCTGGTCCGCAACCGGGACGAACTGCTCCAGGAGATCCGCAACGAGGTGAAGGACGGAGTGAACGTCATCAAGATCGCCGGGTCCGGCAACTCGTCGGACGAGTACGCCTCCTTCCGCCTCGAGGAACTCGAGTTGGCCGTCGACGAGGCGCACCGGCTGGGGCGTCCCGTCACCATCCACGCCCGCTCCCGCCAATCGGTCGAGTACGCGGCCAAGGCCGGCGTCGACTGGATAATGCATGCGTCATACATGGATCACCCGACGCTCCAGATGGTCATCGAGAAGGACATTCCCCTGCTCCCGGCCATGACCCTGCTGGTCAACACCCTCGAGGCCAACCGGGCCGACCTCTCCCCTCCCCTGCGGGACCGGTTCAAGCGCGAGTTGGATGCCGCGGCGGCCATCCTCAGTGAGGCACACCGGAACGGCGCCACGCTGGTCGGGGGCTCGGAGTCTGGCTTCGCCATGACCCCTTACGGGGAGTGGCACGCCAGGGAGATGGAACTCTTCGTCGACCTCCTCGGCATGTCCCACTTCGAGGCGCTGCTCTCCATGACACGAAACAGCGCCATCACCCTGCCCCAGCATGCCGGATCGATCGGCACCCTGACCGCGGGCAAGTACGCCGACCTGCTGGTCGTGGAGGGCAACCCGGACGAGAACGTCACGATCCTGCAGGACCGGGCAAGAATCCGTACCATCCTCAAAGCTGGCCGACCGGTCTCGCCGTGGCGGCCGACCTCGATACCGAGAACCAAGCACCCGTTCGAGAAGACTCACGTCTACACCCCGCAGGTTTACCGGTTCGAGGAGCGGGCCGGATCGTTGGACTCCTACGCGGCACTGATATCGACTCTGTGAGGTGTGCCATCCGGCGGAGGCGACCCGACCGCACCGAGACTCTGGAAGAAAGGAGAGTTCCGTGAGCGATGGCTTCCCGGACTTCATAAAGGCACTGCCCGTGCCGGACAGCCCGGTCGACATGCGGGCTCACATCGTTCCGAACGAGTACTGCATGCCCATGTTCTACGAGATCGACCGGGATGTCGAAGTACCGGAACACGCCCACGGAGCGCAGTGGGGCGTGGTACTCGAGGGGGAGATGGAGATGACGATAGGAGGCGAGACCCGCACCTACCGTCGCGGTGACACCTATACCGTCCCCGCCGGGGTCACGCACATCACCCGCATCCGCGGGGGCTACCGTGGAATCGACGTGTTCGCCGACGCTGACCGCTACCTGCCCAAGGAGGAAACGACATCATGAGAGCCGCCCTTATCACCGAAGCGGGTGCCAGTCCCGTCGTGGAGGAACGCCAACTGCCGGATCCGTCCGAAGGCGAGGTGACGGTCGCGCTCGAGGCCGCCTCGCTGAATCCGGTGGATCTGGCTATCGCATCCGGCGGGTTCTACGCCGGTCATCCACCGATGCCCTACGTGCCCGCTATCGAGGCGGTGGGCCGGGTCGAGGGCGATGGCCGCCGCGTGTTCGTGATGGGAGGAGGCATCGGAGTCGTCCGTGACGGGACCGCAGCCGACCGTTTCAATGCGCCCGAGAGCGCCCTGGTCGACATAGGAGAGGATGCGGACGCCGCCACCGCCGCAGCGCTCGGCACGGCCGCGCTGGCCGGTTGGCTTCCGATCACTTGGACAGCGAAGCTGCAACCCGGCGAGACCGCTCTCGTGCTGGGAGCGACCGGGGCGGCGGGGAGCATCGCGGTCCAGGCGGCCCGTATAGCCGGCGCGGCGAAGGTAGTAGCGGTGGGTCGCAACCCTGAACGGCTGGCGGCCCTGGAGGCAATGGCCGATGCCGTGGTGTCCCTGGAAGGCGACGATCTGGCCGGCCGCCTGCAGGCCGCATGCGGGGACGGCGCCGACGTTGTCTTCGACGCGTTGTGGGGTGCACCCCTGGAGGCCGCGCTCACCGCGACCCGGCTGGGGGCCCGCGTGGTCCACATCGGAGACGCAGCGGGAGGAACCGCCACGGTCGTGTCAGGGTTGGTCCGGGGGCGGCAGATGACGATCAAGGGTTACAGCAACTTCGGGATACCGCGCGACGAGACAGTCGCTACCTACCTGACCATGGTGGATCTGGCAACCGCGGGGGACCTGACCCTTCCGGTCACCACTACCCCGCTCTCCGAAATCGCCTCGGCATGGGCCGGAGTCGCCTCGGGCGGCGGCAAGCAAGTGGTAGTCCCCGGCTGAGGAGAGAACCAGTGGTCCGTCCGCAAGACAACACGGCGTGCCCTACCTGCCACGCCGCCAATCCACAGACGGACCGCTGATGGCCCACGAGGTCTTCATACCCAAGACCGGCATCTACATGGACGATTGCCATCTGATCGCCTGGCTGGTCGACGAGGGGGCTACGGTCCGGGCCGGTGAGGCACTGTTCCTGATGGAGACCAACAAGGTGGAGATGGAGATCGAGGCGGGTGCTGCAGGGATCGTGCATCATGGGGCCCCGGTGGGAGAGGACTATCCGATCGGTAGGGTGATCGGCTGGATCGCCGTGAACGATTCCGAATACCGCAGCCTCGTTGAGGGAGGAGCACCCGCATGACCATCGCGGACCGCACCCTGCTCGACATGTTCGAGACGATGACGAGGATCCGCCTGTTCGAGGAGAGGGTCACGCTCGAGTACCAGCGGGGCGACATGCCCGGCTTCGTCCACACCTACATCGGCGCCGAAGCGGTGGCGGCCGGGGTGTGCGCCCACCTGACGGACCGCGACCTCATCGCCAGCACCCATCGCGGCCACGGGCACAGCCTCGCCAAGGGATGTTCGATCGCGGGGATGCTCGCCGAGTTGTACGGTCGCGAGACCGGCCTGTGCAAGGGCCGGGGCGGATCGATGCACATCGCCGACTTCGAGAGAGGGATGCTGGGTGCCAATGCAATCGTCGGTGGGAGCATCGGCCTCGCCACCGGCGGGGCCTTCGCGCAACAGGTCAAGGGTACTTCGAACGTCTCGGTCAGCTTCTTCGGGGACGGGGGCTCCGGGCAGGGCATCCTGTACGAATCGATGAACCTCGCTTCGATCTGGAAGCTGCCGGTCGTATACGTGTGCGAGAACAACGGTTGGGCGGAGTCCACTCCGGTCTCCTACTCCCAGAGCGTCGTGGATCTGAGCAGGCGGGCCGACGGCTTCGGCATTCCGGGCCATGTGGTGGACGGAGCGGATGCCTTCGCCGTTTACGAGGTCGCGGGAGAGGCGATCAAGCGGGCCCGGCGCGGTGAGGGCCCGACGTTCATCGAAGCGAAGATCCCCCGCATCTCGGCCCATTACGTGGGAGACACCCAGAAGTACCGCAACGAGGAGGACCTCGCAGACGCCAGGAGGCGAGACCCACTGCAGAAACTCCAGTCGCAACTCGCGGCAGCCGGGCTACTCGCGGAGGAGACCCTCGAGGGGATCCGGGCCGCCATCGTCGAGGAACTCGACCGGGGAGTGGCGGCGGCCAAGGCCGACCCGTGGCCCACCGCCGAGGGTGTGACCGACTATGTCTACAGCGGAGCGTATGGTGGCTAGGAGGCCGATCACCATGATCCACGCGGTCGGGGAGGCCATGTTCCAGGCAATGGAAGCCGACGAGACCGTCGTCGTCTACGGCGAGGACGTGGTGGGCGGGGCTGGACTCGGCGAACCCTACGAGGGGGCGATGGGAGGCACGTTCGGAGCCACCAGGGGCCTGTTCCAGAAGTTCGGCGGTTCACGGGTACGGGACACCCCCATCTCCGAGGCCGGCCTGGTGGGGCTCGCGGTTGGAGCGGCGGCGTCAGGGATACGCCCGGTCGTCGACATGATGTGGTCCAGTTTCACGCCGCTGGCCTTCGACCAGATCCACAACCAGGCGGCCAAGCTGCGTTACATGTTCGGCGGCCAGGCGAGCGTCCCGATGGTGCTACGCATGGCCATCGGGGCCGGGCTGGGAGCAGCCGGGCAGCACTCAGACACCCTGTATTCGGTCTACACGCACCTTCCCGGGATCAAAGTGGTCGTTCCCACGACGCCGTACGACGCCAAGGGACTGCTGCTGGCGGCGATAGAGGACGACGACCCGGTCCTCTTCTTCGAACATATGCGCCTCTACAACACCCGCCAGGAGGTACCGGAGGATTCCTACACCATCCCTCTCGGCTCGGCGTCGGTCACCCGTGCGGGAACCGATGTGACGATCGTCGGGATCTCCTACATGGCAAAGCTGGCGCTGGAGGTAGCAAACACCCTGGCATCGGACGGGATCGAAGCGGAGGTGATCGACCCCCGATCCCTGTCACCGCTCGATTCGGAGACGATCCTGGAGTCGGTCCGCAAGACCGGGCGACTGGTCGTCGTCGACGAAAGCCCTCCGAGGTGCAGCATCGCGGCGGACATTGCAGCAATGGTCTCCGAACAGGCATTCGGCTCGCTCGCCGCGCCCGTGAGGAGGGTGACCTCCCCCCACTCGCCGGTGCCGCTGAGCCCACCCTTGGAGAACGCCTACATCCCCGACGCCGCCCGGGTCAGAGCAGCGGTCAAGACCGTGCTGGATTAGCCAGGGCCCACCGACTGTCGTAGCTCAACGCCTGAGGCCGAACTCTGGCAGTACCGCACCGGTCTACCGACCGACCATCTGCCCGACGCGCGGGAACCCGTTCGTCTAGCCTCAGGGAGGCAAAGTTCAGCCGCCAAGGATCCGGCGATCCGACTACCAGGTGTCTTCGTCGGCGGTCGCGCGGTCTGGACCAAGCTCCATTAGGCAGGGAGGCCTCGATGAGATTGCGACCCCTTTACCGGATGATTGCTTGCCTGCTGGCGGTTGGGCTGGTGGCAGCGGCGTGCGGAACCGACGATGATGAGGCCCCGGAGGCGACTCAAGCGGCGACCCAGGCGACCACGACAACGGAGGCCGCGGCACCCGATACGACCGAGGCGGCAGCGCCCGATACAACCGAAGCCGCCATGACCGGACCGCAGCGCGGCGGCACGCTGGTATTCGCCCGCCAGCTCGAGACCAACACACTCAACCCATTCGAACTGTCCGACAACGGTCAGATCTACGCTCACGAATTGATCTTCGACACGCTCGTGTACGCAGATCCCAAGGGAGACACGTCCATAATCCCGGCGCTTGCCGAATCGTGGGAAGTCAGCGACGACGGACTCGACTGGAGCTTCACCCTCCGAGAGAACGCCCGGTTCAGTAACGGCGATCAGGTCACGTCCGAAGATGTCCAGTACTCGCTCGATAGGTTTGCCAACCCTGAAATAAACACGATCCTCCCGTTCCTCGCTCTCGGTTACACGGGTACGGAGATCATCGACGACCGGAACTTCATCATCCATCTCGACCGGCCGATTGCCGCCTTCTTGGAGAACATCAGCATCTTCCCGGCGTACATCGTGCCCAAGGCAGTCCTGGAAACCCAGGGCGATGCTTTCTGGGAAGACCCCGTCGGTAGCGGACCATTCAAGCTCAAGGAATGGATCCGGGGTACGAGCATCAGCTTCGAGCCGAACCCCCACTACTGGGAAGAAGGCAAGCCCTATCTTGACGAGTTGCGCTATGACTTCATCGTGGACGACAACACGAGGGCGTTGAAGCTCGACTCGGGCGAGGCCCACGTGATGGAGAGCGTCCCGTTCACCCAGATCGACGCGGTCGGAGCCATGGACAGCGTCACGGTGCTGGTACGCGAGGTCACGCGCCAGGAGCCGGTCTGGATCAACCACAACGTCGCCCCGCTCGGCGAGCTCGCCGTTCGCCAGGCGCTGAGCTACGCCACCGACCGTGAGGCGATCAACGCCGCCGTGTTCGGTGGGGTTGGAACGATCCCCAACCATCTGATCCCACCGCTCAAGTACAACGCATCGACCAGCGACGTGCCCCCGTTCGCCTTCGACCTGGACAAGGCGAAGGAGTTGATGGCTTCGTCGTCGGTCCCCGACGGCTTCAGCGTCACGTTCCAGTTCCCGGCCGGTTCCGGGCAACACAAGTCCTTGGCGACGGTCCTCCAGGCCCAGTGGGCTGAGATCGGAGTTGATCTGCAGCTGGTAGAGCTGGATGAGAGCACTCTGGCCGACAACCTGTTCAGCTACGGGTACGAGATCACGATGCCCTTCCTGAAGTGGACGTCGGACGTGCTGGTTCCTGACGAGTTCGCCCTGCTGATGGCCGATCCCACCGATGCGGGACTGGACGGCCTGTTCAGCGGATGGGGCAACGAGTCGGTGTGGGCCAAGGTGGAGGAAGCGGTCGCGGCTACCGAGGAGAGGCGGCAGGAACTCTGGCCCCAGATCCAGGCGGAATGGGTGGCAGACATGCCCTGGCTGAACATCCTCTGGCTGCCCCTAGCGACGGGTGTACGCGATGGCGTACATGATGTCGACCAGGACGCTCTCGGCGTGTACCACTTCGAGAACACATGGATCGAGCAGTAAGGAACAGCCCGACCCGGTACCCATTGATAGTGGCCTGTCTGCAAAACAACCTATCGCGCGCCGCCTGCCGTCGATGTGTGCGGCAAAGCGATTTGACAGACAGCCCACCAGAAGGCGGCTGACCCGGCAACGTGTACCGTTACCTGGGTCGCCGCCTCCTGCACAGCATCCCGGTGATCGCGGCGGTCACCGTTGGTGCGTTCGTCATCATCGTGCTGATACCGGGGGACCCGGCTCTGAACATGCTGGGTTACAACGCCACGCCGGAGAGCCTGGCCACCCTGCGTAGGGAGCTTGGTCTGGACCGTTCGGTGCCCGAGCAGTTCGTGGGCTTTCTGAGGGGTGCGGTGGTCGGCGATTTCGGCGACTCGATCATCAAGAAGGAACCGGTTCGCGACGTGATCGCCTCACGTGCCGCGATCAGCTTTACGGTGCTGTTCTACAGCGCAGTGATCGCGGCCTTGCTTGCGGTTCCCCTGGCCATCCTCTCCGCAGTGAAGAAGAACCGCTGGCAGGACCATCTCATGCGGCTGGGCAGCATGATCACCTTCGCCATGCCCTCCTTCTGGTTGGGGTTGTTGCTGGCGCTCTTCTTCGGTATCAGACTGGGCTGGCTGCCGGTGGCGGGCTACGACAAGACGAACCTTCTCACCATCCTGCGCAGCCTCACCCTGCCGGCAGCCACCATCGGGCTGTTCCTGGCGCCGATCCTCGCCCGTACGCTGCGCTCCAGCATCATCGAGGTCCTGGACCACGAGTACGTGGAGGCTGCCAGGGCCAGGGGATATAGCGCGTCCAGGGTGATCGGACGCCACGTCATGCGCAACTCGCTGATCGCCACCGTCACGGTGCTGTCGCTGATCATCGGCTTCATGATCAGCGGGTCCGTGATAGTCGAGAACGTCTTCGCCATCCCCGGGCTCGGCTCGCTGATCGTCGAAGCGGTGCTCGAGCGTGACTACCCGGTAATCCAGGCTCTGGTCCTGTTCTTCGGGCTCACCGTCATCGTGATCAACCTGGCGGCTGACCTGACCTACGCGGCGATAGATCCGCGGGTGAGGTTGGCAACCAGATGAGCATCGCCCGGGCGACTTCGGCACGCCAGCAGCGGTTGCTGGTGGCAACCCGGCGGCTGCGGAGGCGGGCGCTGTCCGATCGGCGGTGGTCGAATGTCGCCCTGTACATCGGCGGGTCGATCGTGGTGCTGGTTATCCTCGCCGGCTTGCTGGCACCGTGGATATCACCGTATCCCCCCAACGAACTCAACCTCATGGAAACCCTTCAGCCACCGTCCAGCGACCACTTCTTCGGCACCGACGAACTCGGCAGGGACGTCTTCTCCCGAGTGCTGCACGGGATACGCCTGGATATGGCGATCGTGCTCGTGATCACGTACGTGCCGTTGCTGGTGGGCGTCACGCTGGGCATGCTCGCCGGGTACTTCGGGGGCTGGGTCGACACGGTGGTCAACCGTGCCGTCGACATCGTGATGGCCTTCCCCTTCCTGGTCGTCGTGATAGCGGTCGTCGCCATCACGGGACCTGGGCTGGTCGGCATCTTCATCGGCGTGCTCGCCGTCGGATGGGCTCTCTACGCCCGGCTGGCCAGGGGAGAGATGCTGGTGATCCGCGAGCAGCAGTACATGCTGGCCGCCAAGGGCCTCGGCTACTCCACCGCCCGAATTCTCCGTCGCCACGCCGTACCGAACCTCATCCGGTCCCCGCTGGTGTTCTCGGTGGCGGACATCGTCCTCAACCTGCTGCTCATCGCAGGCGTTTCGTACCTCGGTCTCGGGGTCCAAGCACCGACGGCCGAACTCGGAGTCATCGTCGCCGACGGGCAGGCGCACCTCCGGGTTGGTTGGTGGATCACCACCCTGTCCGGTCTCGTGCTGGTGACAATCGGGGTCGGGTTCAGCATGCTCGGGGATGCCCTTGCCGACCGGCTGGGAGAGGAGTTGCGATTGACGGTGTAGGCGGGTCGTCCCCGCTCCTCGAGGTGGAAGACCTCCATACCGGCTTCCCGACCCTGGAAGGGTTGCTGCTCGCCACCAACGGCGTGAGCTTCAGCCTCGAGCGGGGCGCCACCCTGGCGTTGGTCGGCGAGTCGGGATCGGGGAAGAGCATGACCTGCCGATCCATCATCGGGCTGGTGCCGAAGCCGGGCGAGATAATCGAGGGACGGGTGGTGTTCAACGGCCGGGACCTGCTCGGGCTGTCCCGTTCGGAACTCCGCAAGGTGCGCGGGGGCGAGATAGGAATGGTGTTCCAGGATCCGACAGCCTCGCTCAATCCGGTGTACAAGGTGGGGAACCAGATCGTCGAGGTACTCAAAATCAAGCGCCGGATGGGTGCCCGGGCGGCAACGCGGCGGGCGATCGAACTGCTCGATCGGGTCGGCATCGCCTCCCCGGAGACGCAGTTCCATTCGTACCCCCACGAGATGAGCGGGGGTATGCGACAGCGGGCGATGATCGCCAGCGCCATCGCCGCCGAACCGAAGCTCCTGATAGCGGACGAACCGACGGCGGCACTCGATGTGACGGTTCAGGCTCAGATCATGACCCTGCTCACCGAACTCCAGGAGGACACCGGAATGGCGATGATCCTTGTCTCCCACGACTTCGGTGTCATCGCCCAGCACTGCGACCACGTTGCTGTGATGTATGCCGGCTATATCGTCGAGCAGGCACCGGTCCAGGAGATATTCGATCATCCCGGTCATCCGTACACTCATGCGCTGCTCGCATCGATCCCGCAACTGGACCCCGGCCGGCGGTCGGAGATCGTTCCCGTGACGGGACAACCGCCAGAGCTCTCCAGGCTACCTCCGGGGTGTCCGTTCAGCCCCAGATGCGGATTCGTCGGGGACGGATGCCATTCGGTTCCGATGTCGCTGCAGCCGGTGGGAACCGATCATGTCACGGCCTGCCCGTTCGTGACGTGGCGGGATCGCGCGGCCGGCCGGCCGGATGCCCAGGAGGCGCCACGGTGACCGAGGACCGCCATGCGGAGAGCTCGAGCGGGGACATCCTGCTCCAGGTCGACGGCCTGACCAAGGCCTACCCAGTACGCCGCACGCTGGGGGAACGGATCAGGCGGGCTCCGGCCCGACGGCTGGTCGCCGTGGAGAAGGTCTCCTTCGGGGTACGCAGGCGTGAGGTCATGGGTATCGTCGGCGAGTCGGGAAGCGGCAAGACCACCCTCGGCCGTTTCCTGATCCGGCTCGTCGAGCCCGATGACGGAACGGTCCGGTTCGACGGGATCGATGTGAGGTCCATAGAGGGACCCGACCTGCGCCACCTGCGCCGCAGGGTCCAGATGGTCTTCCAGGACCCGTTCACGTCCCTGAACCCGCGGCTCACGGTGGGGGCAGCGATCCTTGAGGCAGGCAAGGTGCACGGCCTCGTCGATGATGGGCAGGACGGAGCCTTCGTAGCCCGGCACCTCGAGAGCGTCGGGCTCTCCGCCACCCTGGCCGACCGGCGTCCCAGACAGTTGAGCGGCGGGCAGCGGCAGCGGGTCGCCATCGCCCGGGCCCTAGCGGTCGGCCCTGACATGCTCGTCGCCGACGAACCGGTGAGCGCCCTCGATGTCTCCATCCAGGCCCAGATCATCAACCTCTTCCGGGACCTGCAAGCGCGCCTGGGGCTGACGATGATCTTCATCGCCCACCAACTCTCCGTCGTATCCCAGGTTGCCGACACGGTGGCGGTCATGTACATGGGGAGGATCGTCGAGCGCGGGCCTCTTGAGAAGGTGTTCGGCCGACCCGAGCATCCCTATACCCAGGCCCTCCTGGCGTCGCGTCCCAACCCGAACCCGCGCCACAAGAGCGAAGCGCCGCTGCGCGGCGACATTCCCTCTCCCCTCGACATGCCGCCCGGATGCAAGTTCTCCACCAGGTGCCCATTCGCCGAGGATGTGTGCCACCAGGTCGAACCCACCCTCGAGAGCACCGAACCCGGACACCTGGTAGCTTGCCATGTGAGGCCGCGGCCCTGGGAAGGCAGCAGTTCATGAGTTCAGCCCGATACATTTCCGGAGATCGGGTTCGATCCGAACCGGACCGTTTCCGGCACGCATAGATGCGACCGCCTGACTTCGCGTTCCGCCCGTCCGAAACGCTCGAGGATGCCATTGAGTTCTTGAACAGCGAGGCCGGCTCGGTTGCACTCGCCGGAGGCCAGAGCCTCATCCCGATGATGCGCTTCCGCCTGGTCCGCCCCTCCGTCGTGGTCGACATAGGAAAGATCGACGGCCTGGACTCCATCGAGTCTTGCGGGGACACTCTCCACATCGGTGCCCTCGTGACGACGAGCCGGGTGTCGCAAAGCGACCTGGTCCGCTCCTTCTCCCCGTTGTGGGCCGAGACCGCCACGGTCATCGCGGACCCCCTCGTCCGCAACCTCGGCACCGTGGGCGGCAACCTGGCCCATGCCGATCCCCTCAACGATCTTCCGGCCGCCCTGGTGGCCGCCCGGGGACGGGTCGTCGTCGAGGGAGCGAACGGCAAGCGGGTGATCGAGAGCGACGATCTCTTCGTGGGACCCTTCGAGACTTCACTCGGGCGGGGCGAGTTGATCACCGAGGTCCGGCTACCCGGGGGGGCGGCCGGATCGTACGAGAAGATGAAGCGCGCGGCGGCCGACTACGGAGTAGCCGGCGTAGCCGTTCAGCTGACCATGGACGGGGCAGGACGCGTCACCGGCGCCGGGATCGCGGTGACGGGGGGAGAGCAGGTTGCCACCCGAGCGGCAGAAGCCGAGGCCCTCCTGGTGGGATCGGACACCGATCCTTCGACAATCGCCCACGTCGCCTCCGCCACCGCCGCCACCGTCAGGATGCCCGGCGATGACCGCGGAAGCTCACGGTACAAGAGCGGACTCGTAAGGGTTCTGGCCAGGCGCGCCGTCCAGCGCGCCGCTGGACGGCGCGCCGGCGGATGAAGGTGGGCGTGGTGGTCAACGGCGCCAGGCTCGATGTCGACTGCCATCCCTCGACGCTGCTGGTACACCTACTCCGAGAGGAGTTGGAGTTGACCGGAACCCACGTAGGCTGTGACACCAGCAGTTGCGGCGCGTGCACAGTGATTCTGGACGGGGTCGCGGTCAAGTCCTGCACCGTCCTGGCCGGTCAAGCCGATGGCAGGGAAATAGAGACGGTGGAAGGGCTCGCGGACCGCGGGCGCCTTTCCCCGGTGCAGCAGGCATTTGCCGATAACTTCGCCCTGCAATGCGGATTCTGCACGTCCGGATTCCTGATGGCCGCCACCGCCTTCCTGCGGCAGAATCCCGAACCCTCCGAACCGGAGGTTCGCAAAGCCTTGGAAGGCAACCTGTGCCGGTGCACCGGCTACCAGAACATCGTCGACGCCATCCTGTCAGTCTCGGCGCCGAGCGAGCAATGATGACCGCCATCGGCTCTCGACTGCCCCGCAAGGAGGATCCTCGAATCCTCTCGGGCGGGGGCCGCTACGTCGACGACATCACCGTTCCCCATATGGTCCATGCCTCATTCGTACGAAGCCCGCTCGCGCACGCCGACATCACTTCGATCGACCTGCGGGAGGCACGGCGGGCGCGAGGCGTGGTCGCCGTCTATTCGGGACCTGAGTCGGCGGGAGGGATGCCACTCATTCCCAGCGCGGCTGCCGACGATTCGCCGGCGCGGAACCCGCTCACGGGTGATCGCGTCCACTACGCGGGCGAGGCGGTGGCGATGGTGCTGGCGAGCGATCCGCGGACCGCGGTCAACGCTGCCGAGCGCGTTGATGCCGAATACGAACCCCTCCCCCATATCCTCGATCCATGGGAAGCGCTCTCGCCGGACGCCCCGCTGGTACATCCGGAGCGGGGAACCAACAAGATCGGCGAGATACACAAGGTGATCGGAGACCCCGACGGTGCGTTCGCCAGAGCCGGGCATGTGGTGTCCCGACGGCTCACGGTGCAGCGGATCTCTGCCTCTCCGATGGAACCGCGCGCCATTTTGGCGGTACCCGAGCCTGCCAGCGGTCATCTCACGGTGTGGCTCTCGTGCCAGGGACCCCATACCCTCCGCACGTGGCTGGCCCACATATTCGAGTTGGACGAGTCCAAACTGCGGATCGTCGCCCCCGATGTCGGCGGTGGGTTCGGCAGCAAACTCAACCTCTACTCCGACGAGTTGGCGGTCATCTGGGCCGCGCTGGAGTTGGGCGTCCCGGTGAAGTGGGTGGAGACCAGGACCGAGAACTTCACTTCCGGCGTCCATGCCAGGGACCAGATCCACAACGCGGAGTTGGCTCTCGACACCCAAGGCAAGATCCTCGCTCTCCGAAGCCACTTCGTCGGGGATCTCGGCGCCTACTTCCACTTCTTCACACCCGTCGTCCCCGACCTGACGATCGACACCCTCACCGGCAACTACGACATACCGAGCGTCGACATCAGGCTGGAGAAGGTGTTCACGAACAAGATGTCGATCGAAGCGTTACGCGGTTCGGGACGGGCCGAGGCGACCTTCGTGCTTGAGCGAATGATCGACGAGGCAGCCCGCGAACTCGACATGGACCCGGTCGAGATACGGCTCCGCAATCTGGTCTCCCCCGACCGGTTGCCCTACCAGACCCCGTTCGGCCTCACCTACACCGGCGGCGACTACCCCGCCCTGTTGAGGAGAGCGGTCGAACTGGTCGATTACGAGTCGGTGCGGGCTAGTCAGGCGGAAGCGCGGAAGTCAGGTCGCTACATCGGAGTCGGTTTCGCCACCTACAACCTGCTGTGCGGTTTCTCGCCCTCGGGCCACGACTGGAACCCGATGAAGTTCTTCCCCGGTCATGAGTCGACTCTGATCCGGGTGGACCCGCAGGGCAAGGCGGTCGCCTATTCGGGCCTGTCCCCGCAGGGGCAGGGATCCGACACGATCGTCGCCCAGATCGTCTCTGACCAGTTGCAGATCCCCTTCGACCACATCACGGTTGTGCACGGCGACACCGAGACCATCCCGTTCGGGGGTGGCACGCACGGCAGCCGCGGCGCAGTCGTCGGTGGCCATGCCGCGCTGGTGGCGGCCGAACGCGTCGTCGAGAAGGCGCGCCAGGTGGCGGGCGCCATGCTCGAGGCGGCTCTGGAGGACATCGTGTACGCAGACGGGGTCTTCACGGTGGCTGGAAGCCCGGAGTCCAAGGTCTCGTGGCAGGAGGTAGCCGAGGAAGCGCACTTCCTCAAGCGCTGTGGGCCGATGTTCGAACCGGGGCTCGAAGCCACGGCCTTCTACGATCCGCCCGATGTCAACTTCGCCTTCGGCGCCAACGCGGCAGTGGTGGAGGTGGACACGGAAACCGGAAGAGTCAAGATCCTCGATTTCGTATCGGTGGACGACTATGGCGTCGGGATCAACCCGGGCATCGTAGAAGGCCAGATCCATGGTGGGATCGCCCAGGGAATAGGGCAGGCTCTCTACGAACAGGTCAGCCATGACGAGTCCGGTCAGGTGCGGTCGGCCAGCTTCGCCGCCTACCTCCTCCCCTCCACGGTGGAGATGCCCAGGCTGATCCTCGACAACATCGTGACGCCCTCGGACACGCCTCTCGGCGTGCGCGGGGTGGGCGAGTCAGGAACGCTTGCGTCGCCGCCTGCAATCGCGAACGCGGTGGCCGACGCACTAACTCCGTTCGGCGTACGCGTCGAACGGACCCCGCTCAGGCCCGACGTGGTGTGGGAACTGATACACCCTGAGTGATTTCGGAACCGCCACCGCTACGGCCAGCCGGATCGAGCCGCCGATCCCACCGCAACCGGATCGACACGCTCTATGCACGCCGCCGTGAGGAGGAAGCAACATGCGAGATCCTTCAGATGAGCGAGACCTGACACGGAGTCGGGCCGTCGCCGCCCGCGACGAGGCGGTCATCACGCCGTCGATGAAGTACCGGCTGTATCCCTTCGTGGTTGCCAGGTCGGACGGTGTCCGCATGTGGGACAAGGACGGCAACGAGTACCTCGATTGGATGGCTACCGGGGGAACAGCCGCAACCGGTTACGGTCACCCGAAGGTGCGCCAAGCGGCTATGGACGCTATCAACAACGAGTTCAGCGGTCCGCTCGTCTGCTACATCCACGAGCCCGCCGTCGAACTGGCTGAGCGGCTGATCGATGTCTTCCCGGGGGAGTTCACCAAGAAGGCATGGTTCGGTGTTTCCGGTTCCGACGCCATGGACGTGCTCGCCAAGGTGGCGCCCATCGCCTCGGGAAGACCGCGCCTCGTGTCCTACATCGGAGCGTTCCACGGCATGACGATCGGCTCCGGTGCCATCTCGGGCCACGGAGCCCTTACTCGGCCAATACCCGGCGGTCACATCACAAAGGCGCCCTATCCCAACCCTTACCGGTGCGCCTGGGGTCCGTGCGACAAGAACGAGTGCTCCCTCAGATGTCTCGACTACCTCAAGAACGACCTGCTGGTCAATGTTTCTCCTTCCGACGAAACCGCCGCCATCTTCGCCGAGAGTATCCAGTCGGACAGTGGCGAGATCGTTCCACCGGACAACTACTTCCCTGCCCTCCGAGAGCTATGCGACGAGCGGGGAATCTGGTTGATTTTCGACGAGGTCAAGGTCGGACTCGGCCGGACAGGACGCATGTTCGGTTTCCAGCACTTCGGAATCGAAGCGGACGCCATCGGACTTGCCAAACCCTTGGGAGGCGGTTTTCCGCTGTCAGCGGTGGTGGGCCGGCAGGAGATCCTCGATGTAGACCTCTATACGGCCTACACGCTGGGTGGCTCGCCGCTCAGTTGCTCCGCTGCCGTGGCGGTACTCGACGTGATCGAGGAGGAGGGGCTCGTCCGCAACGCCGACGAGATGGGAACCTACCTGCGCGACAAGCTAAACGAGATGAGAGCCGACCACCCGCTCATCGGCGATGTGCGCGGCAAGGGTCTCCTCATCGGAGTCGAGCTGGTGAAGGACCAACAGACCCGGGAGCCGGCTGAAACGGATGCTTACCGGCTCGCCTACCGCTGCTTCGAACTCGGCCTGATACTGCTGGCGTTCGGCAACGTGATGGAGATCACCCCGCCGCTGACCATTACCCGGAAGGACGCCGACCAAGCGCTTGGTATCTTCGACCGCGCCCTTGCCGACGTCGAGGCAGGTCGATTCGATGACACCAAGCTACCCAGCCTCTAGGAGAGGCTGAGAGACCCCCGTTGGCCCGACGGCCGATGGGAAACTGCCTGTCCAGCGGACGACGGGACAACCGCTACCGCCAATCGTCATTGTTCAGCACCCTTCTAGCGAGCCGTGATGGCCGGTTCGGGGGCCAAGAAGCGGCCCAACCCCGCCACCGAGGAATGTGCTCCCGACGCTGACAGATGATGTGCCCTGGAACCCGGGTCAGACCACCCACGAGACCGAGGGGCCGGGACCGGCGACCGTGTACATCGGCCAGTCGACGGGGCGAGCCAACAATCGCCTTCCGATTCCAACTGGAGGAGAGGCCTACAGCACTTCCTCCAGACCTGGATCGGAAGACTCACCACGGGCACTCCCGTGGCCCGTGAGTCCGATAGACGCCAACATTCCTGAGGAGCTCAATGACCCGACGGTGGCACGTAGCCTTCGAGAGGCTGGACGAGGATGCCGCCGTCAACGACGAGGAAGGCGCCGGTGACGAAGGCTGCCATGTCGGAGGCGAGGAACAGCACTGCCCTCGCCACGTCGTCCGGATCGCAGAGACGGCGGAGCGGGGTTCTCTCCTTGATACCGTCCCACTGAGCCTCCACGTCGATTCCCTCCGGCGCGCCAGCCGTGACCAGGGCGATGGCACCCTCGGTCATGGCCGCACCGGGGCAGACGGCATTGACCCGTATGCCATGGGCGGCGAGTTCTACCGCCATCGACTTGGTCATCCCTCCGATGGCGTGTTTCGACGTGGTGTAGTGCGCGAGACCTTCGGCGGAGGTGTTGAAGGCGTCGACCGAGGCGATGTTCACGATGGAACCGCCGTGGCCGTCGGCCATCATGCCCTGGGTGACCGCCTGGGACATCTGGAAGGTGCCGACCACGTTGACCGAGACCGTGTCGGCGAACTCCTGCGGTGGCATGTTCGCGAAGTAGTAGTTGGAGTAGATGCCGGCGTTGTTGACCAGCACGTCCACCCGGCCTGTTCGCTCCGTCGCGGCATCGACCAGCGCCTGCACCTTGTCCCTGTCAGCGATGTCGACGCTCTGCGCGATAGCGTCGCATCCGTGACTTCTCAACCGCTCGGCGGACTTCTCGGCGCCCTCAACGTTGCGGTCAGCTACGAAGACTGTCGCGCCCGCTTCACCGAGGCGGCGTGATATGGCAGCACCGAAACCTTGGGCTGCGCCCGTCACGATGGCGCACTTACCCTCGAGGCTCAGTAACTCGCTGATACCAGGCAGTGCCATGTCTCTTCCTCCGGTCGTCCATTCCCCGCTGCCGTTCGATCTTACCGCCGGGACAGCCGACACCTGACCGGCGTAGCGGGCGATGTCGAATGGATCCCGAGGTCGGCAAGCGATCAACCTCGTCCCGGCCTGCCCGGGGCCCGGCACATACGCGTAGAGATCGGCTGCGACCAACGATCACGCAGCCGGAGCAAGCTCGCAACGTGACCACGCACGGAGCGGCAGCAGTGATCCGGCTAACCAGCACGACGGAGATCAGGCCACCGATCCTCCGAGGGGACTGACATCGAATTCCTGACCGGCGTCGAGGATGACCTCGAAGAGGTACTGGCCGTAAGACCGGTCGCAGGAGATCAGGTAGGAGGGGGTGCCCTCCTCGTCATTGCGGACTATGTCGCAGGTCACGTGGGCTACCGATCCGGATACGGCGGCACCATCGGGCGTCATGCGATCGTGCCAGTCGAGGCTGCATAGCTTCTCCAGCACCGAAGCCGCGCAAGCTCCGGTCAACCGGAACAGCGCCCGGCTGTGGGTGCCGTCGATGACGCTGACGTGGCCGGACCGGTCCAGTCCGTCGACCACGGCTCGGCTCGCATCCGCCGGACCCAGGAGGGTCCACTCGTCAGGCCGCTGTCCGGCGATCAGCACGCCGTTCTCGGTCCGGCTGGTGCCGAAGCGGACGGACATCTGGTGACAGGCATTCGTTCCGGGTGCTGCCCTGACGATGGTCTTGGTGATGGAAGACAAATCTCGGAGGGTCAGCGGGGCATCCGGTCCGGCAGGCTGCATCGGGATGCCGGCATAGGACACGAAGCTGGTGCGCACCGGACTCTCGAAGGCGGCGAGTTCAGCCACGGACCCTCTCCCCCTCCGGATCGAAGTGGGCGTGGTGCTCGATCACCCGAGCTGTTATGCGGCGGCCGTCGATCATGAGGACGGTCAGTTCCGAGCCCGGACCCGAAGCCTCCGGAAGCACGTGGCCGAGGCAGACGGAGCGGCCGAGGGTCGGGGACATGCGTGAGGACGTGATCCGGCCGATGATCTCGCCGGTTCCGGGCCGCACGATCTGGCTGGCCTCGGGGGGAACGATCCGCGGGTCGGTCGGCTGGATGGCCACGAGGACCGGCGCCGACGTGTCTCCGAGGGCCCAGGCCAACTCCGGCTTGCCGGCGAAGTCACTCTTGTCCAGCTTCACGAGGTGTGACAGACCGACCGCAGGCAGCTTCGTGAGGCCGTCGGTGTCCTGGCCTACGATGAAGTGACCCTTCTCGAGCCGCATGATGCGCTGGCCCTCCACCCCGAACGGCCTGATCCCGAGATCCTCGCCGGCTTCCAGCAGCGCCTCCCACACGTGAAGGCCGTATCCGGCCGGTACGTGGAGTTCGTAGGAGAGCTCCCCGGTGAATCCGATGCGCCACATGAAGCAGTCCCGGATACCGGCAACCGTCCCGGTGCGCACCTGCATGTACTTGAAGGACTCCGGGTCGAGGTCCACGTCCTCCACCAGCCGGCGCATGAGGGTCCGTGACTTGGGGCCGGCCACGTTGATGCTAGTGAATCCCGACGTGACCGGCGTGACGTGCACCTGCCAGTCGGGATGCTCAGTCTGGAGCCAGTTCTCGGCCCACTCCCACACGGTCGCGGCGCCCGAACTGGTGGTGGTCATCATGTAGTGCTGGTCACCGAGCCGCCCGGTGACCCCGTCGTCGAAGACCACCCCGTCCTCTGCGCACATGATGCCGTACCGCACCGAGCCGACCGCCAGCTTCATCCACTTGTTGGTGTAGAGATGGCTGAGCAGCTTCGGCACGTCGGGGCCCCGCAGGTCGAGCTTGCCAAGGGGGGTGACATCCATGATGCCGACGTTCTGCCGGGTGTTGAGCACCTCGCCGGCCGGGTCACCGTAGTGGTCGGGCCGGACCCATTGGCCGGCCAGCATGAACGTGGCTCCGTTGGCCTCGTGCCAGGACTGCACCGACGAGACCCGTACCGGCTCGAACAAACGCCCTCCCAGCGCCCCCATGGTGATCGGCGCGTAGGGAGGCCGCCAGGTGGTGGTTCCGACCTCGCCGATCGTCTGGCCCCGGGCCTCGGCCAGCACGGCGACGGTGTTGACGGTTTCCAGCTTGCCCTGGCTCGGGCCCATCGTTGCGGTGGTGTACCGCTTCAGCAGTTCGACCGAGTCGTATCCCTCGTCCGCCGCTCCCACCATGTCCTTCGAACTCACATCCTCGGAGAAGTCGACGACTCCGTGCGTGCTCGACCGGAAGAGGGGAGGATGGGAGTAGCGGGGGAGCGACGGCCGGGTATCCGCCGGCCATGCGGGCTTGTCGCCCTTCGGTGGCCGCGCCCGCGTCGTGGCAGCCTGCAGGGAGTAGGCCACCGACCGAGCCCGGGCCGCGGCGAGCCGTCCCGTCGCCCGGGCGTGCTCGATGAGTTGTTCGTGATTTCCGTCGCCGACCAGGCCGCCGGTGGCTAGCACGTTCCCGATCGACGCCGACGGGAAGAAGCGAGCGGCCGCAGCGTCGTACACGGGTCGGTCGCCGGACATGTTCAGCAGGGATGTGGGGGCGGTCCAGCCGGTGGCAGTGACCAGCAGGTCGCATGCAAGCTTGCCGCCGCCCGGCAGTTCCACACCCTTGACCGACTTCGCTCCCCCCAGGGCGCGCACGATGCTCCCGCCCCGCCGGGCATCGAGAACCGTCACCTCCGCTCCGGCCCGCTCCAGGTCGGCGGCGGCCGCGGCGCCGTCGGGGGTGGCCGTGAACACCACCGCTCGGGTTCCCGGCCTCACCGCGTACAGGTTCACGAACCTTCGCACCGCACCTGAGAGCATCACACCCGGCTTGTCGTTGCCGGCGAACACGTAGGGACGTTCGATCAGCCCCGGCGCGGCTACCAGGACCTTGGCCCGGGCCTTCACAAGCCGCTCGACCGCGACCGGGTGGTTGCGCTGGACGATGGCGATCCAGTTGTCCTTGTAGCGGCCGGTTACGGTCGAGTCGGTGAGGACCTCCACCCCGGCGGCTGCGACGCCTGCGGCCAGTTCCGCAGCCAGCGCCCGGTCGGGGCCGTCCCCCCAGAGCAGGTGGCCGCCCAGGCGGTGGCCATGCTCCGCCAGCAGGACCCGCGCACCGGCCTCGGCAGCGGCGATGGCGGCGGCCATCCCGGCCGGACCTCCGCCGGCTACCACCACGTCGGGGTGGGCGTAGCGCTTGTCGTGGTACTGGAGGGGGGTATCGGGATCGATCCTCCCTCCTGGCGAGAAGGTGGACAGCACCTTCTCGTAGGTCGGCCATAGCCACCTCGGTCGCATGAAGGTCTTGTAGTAGAAACCGGCGGTCAGGAACCGGGACGCCAGCCGGGTGACAGCTCTCAGGTCACGATCCAGCGAGGGCCAGACGTTCTGGGCCTCGACCGCCATGCCATGGCTGATCAGGATGTGCGCCGAGCGGACGTTGGGATCGTCGCCCACCTGAACCAAACCGTTGGGATCCCAGTAGTCGTTGCTCATGTAGCCGCGAGGCCGGCGGTACTTCATCGACCGGGACACCACCCGGACTCCTGCCGCGGTCAGCGCCGAGGCGATCGTGTCGCCCTCGAAGCCGGACACCACCCGTCCGTTCCAGGTGAACTCGACGGGACGGGACCGGTCGATCACCTCGCCCGGCTGCGGAGGGAGGCGGATCATGGCCTCCTTCCCCTCTTGGTGACCGGCAGCGGGGGGTTGCTGAACTCGTTGGTCACGGTGTCGCGCTCCAGTGCGAAGTAGCGGCGGCATCCGGAGCGGCAGTACCAGGTCTCTCGGAGCATCCCGGCCGGGTTGGCTCTCTCGTACAGGTAGGCGCGCCACTCGGCGGGCGTGGCCGAGTTGGGATCGGGCCTGGGTCGGGACTCACCGACATACCGAAGGTCGGCAGAGTTGCGGGGACCGCAGTTGGGACAGGGGACGATCAGCATGCCGTGTGCCTGTCGATTGCCATCGCCGGCAAGCAGGACACGAGTAGTTGTTTCACAGGCAGACCACCCACTAGTGGCCGACCGCCGCGGCGCCCTTTTCCCCTACGAGGGCGTCTCTGCGGAACCGGGACAGCGCGAACGGGGCGATCAGGTCGGGGGTCCTCTGCGTGGCTATGGCCTCGGCCATCTGCTCGCCCGACACCGGCCCGGCCTTGAAACCGTAGGTGCCCCATCCGACGTCGCACAGGAATCCTTCCACGGGGGTGAACCCCATCACGGGCGAGTAGTCGGGGGTCATGTCGCAAAGGCCGGCCCACTGTCGCAGCAGCCGCATGCGCGAGATGCCGGGCATGAGTTCCAGCAGGTGTCCTGCCGTCTGCTCGGTGAAGTCGAGGGATCCGCGCATGCTGTAGGTGTTGTAGGGGTCGACGGACGCGCCGAACACCAACTCGCCCCGGGAGGTCTGGCTCACATAGACGTGAAGCGTCCCTGACACGACCACGACAGGCAGGAACACCTTGACCGGTTCGGTAACCGCCGCTTGGAGGGGGCGGGTGGTGATGGGCAGGTTGACGCCTGCCATGTCGGAGATCAGCGTCGCCCATCCCGCGGTGCAGTTCACGACTACGGGCGCCGAGATACAGCCGCGGTTGGTGCGAACCCCGGTGACCCTGCCTCCGGGTCCTTTCCCGCCTGGGCCGTCGCCGCCCGTGACCATGATGTCGAGAACCTCGGTCTTCTGGTGCATCTCGACGCCCAGGTGGTCGGCCCCCCTCGCGTATCCCCATACGACTGCGTCGTGGCGGATGATGCCTCCCGGCGGGTGGTACAGAGCGCCCAGTATCGGGTAACGGGGGTGGCTGGAAGTATCGAGAGCCGGCGCCAGCCTCTTGATCTCTGCCGGCCCGATCACACTCGAGTTGACGCCCTGGAGCTTGTTGACCTCGGCCCTCCAATGCATGGTCCGGAGCGAGGCGTCGCTGTGCGCCAGGGTTATGTGCCCGCGCTGGGAGAACATGACGTTCATGTTGAGGTCGGTGGCCAGCCTCTTGTAGAGATCCAGGGAACGGTCGTAGAAGACGACGCCCTCCGGCGTGAGGTAGTTGGATCGCAGGATGGCGGTGTTCCGTCCGGAGCCCCCGCTTCCCAGATAGGACTTTTCGAGCACCGCTACGTTGGTTATGCCGTGGTTGGTAGCCAGGTAGTAGGCTACGGACAGCCCGTGGACGCCGCCGCCGACGACCACGACGTCGTAGCTGCTCCGGAGCGGGACATCCCGCCATACGCGTGGCCAACTCCTGCTGCGAGCACCCCTCGCCAGCAGTCCGGCGGCGGAATATCGGGGGGAAAGTCTCTTCATCGGTCGCGCATGGTAACGGCACCTCCCACCAGGTCGAATTGATTGCCAGTGGCTGAAAAAGCCGCTCGCCATGGGCCCGGTATTCAGCAACTCGCCATCGATGTTCGGAGTGGGCCGCCCTGTCCTCCGCGCAGGGCCCAGGACGTCCGAGAACGCGAAACCCGCCTACGGGGTCCCGCCTGGGTTCCCTCCCCCGCCGCCACCTCCAGGGGTCGAAACGCGTTCCTCTATGCCCGTGCGGGTCGGCTTCGACAACATGATCCTTGCCACGGTCCGGTCGACGTCGCACCGGACCGGTGATGTTTAAGGCTGCTTACCAAACTACAACATGGCTGTGACACTGTCCATCCCCTCCTGCCGGCACGCTTGAGACGCCGCCGGGGATCATGTACGTCTCGATGCGATCGTCGTTCGTCGGTGACTCGATCGACCAGTGCATTGGGCGGGGAAACTCGACGCGACCCTCTGGGTGCTCAATGACTCCCAAAAAAGGCTTGCTGCTCTAGGAGGGTGCTGAGCAATCCACCAGCGGCCTGCCAATCGCCAGCATGATTCGTGGGTCGGCGGGCGGCAGGCCCGAGCAATCGTCGTTGTTCAGCACCCTCCCGGGAACCCGTCCCGGTGGTCGAGGATCAGGCCTGGAGTATGTGGCTGAGGGAGGCGAGGCGTTCCGGCACGGTCCTGTAGTAGACCCATCGACCGCGTTTCTCGGACACCACCAGACCGGCCCGTCGCAGCACCTTGAGGTGATGGCTGACGGTGGGCTGGGACACTCCGAGTGGTTCCACCATCTCGCATGCCGCGCATGCCTCCCCCTTGGCACCGATGAGGCTGAGCAGCCGGAGTCTGGTGGGATCCGCCAGCACCCCGAACCAGCGGGCGAACTGCTTAGCCTGTGCCTCTTCTAACGGTTCGTCGATGATCGGTGCGTACCCTGTCATGCTGGACAACTCTGACACCTCCTTCGGCTAGGAAGGCACTGAGCGATCCACCAGCGGGCAATCGTCATCGTTCAGCACCCTCCTACAGGACCATCTCGCCTGCAAGTCCCAGGAGCATCCCACCTGCCAGCAGGATAGTCACCACCAGACCGACCACCCTGCGGCGGGCTATGACCAGCAGGCCGGAGACGGACCCGATGCTGGCACCGGCTCCGGTCACCAGGAAGGCCAGCGCGGCCCCGGTACCCATACCGCCATCCACCAGCGCGGCCACGAACGGGAGCGAGGCCTCGGTGTTTACGTAAGCCGGTATGCCCACCACAGCGGCCAAGGGAACCGCGCCCGACGCGCCCCGACCCAGCAGGCCGCTGACCCAGTCTGTCGGGATCGCTCCTATCACTAGATACCCGACCGCCGTGAACACAAGGAAGAATACGAGGAGCCGTCGCCCGGTGACCACAACCTCGCGGCCGAACTCCTTAAGCCGCACAGTCCCGCGCTCCAACTCCTGGACCGATGCGGTACCGGGTCCCGAAGCCACACGGGTATCGCAAGCCTCCTCGTACCGGGCTCCCGGCGCCCGGACACGCGCCTGGTCCCGAAGCCACCCGGACCGCTCGATGACTGCGGTCAGGCCGCCCGCGGCCAGCCCGATGGCTACGGTCCCGACGAAGAAGGTGAGGGCGAAGGGCCATCCCATCAACCCGGCCGACAGCAGCAACTCAGCCGGACTGGTGAGCGGGGAGGACACCATGAACGCCACCAGCGGCGCCCACGGGGTCGAGGCCGCCATGCCGGCGATGATCACCGCGGTGGTTCCGCACGAACAGAAGGGCGTCAGGCTGGCCAGGGCCACCGCGCCCACGATTCCCACCCACAAACGCCTCTTCAACCACTTCTCCAGACGTTCCGTTCCCACATAGGTGGTCAGGGTCGCTGCCGCCAGGATGGAGATCACCAGGAACGGCCAGGTCAACACGAGAGTCGACCCCACATCATCGGCCACCTCTCGCATGAGATCAGCCAACGCATTCATGTGCACCATCCCGGATCCGTCGAGCCTTCGAGGCCTTAACGAGATATAGGTTATCATCTATATAGATATATGTCTATTAATGGGCAATGGCGAATCGGATGAGCCGGATCCACCGGGGGGTCCGAGGCTGAGTGATCTGTCGGGTCAGTCCACCTCCCACGAGGCCGCCGGACAGAGCCGCCCGGACTCTCGGCTTACCGCGGCTATCGTCGGTGGGGAGAACCAGCCCGCACGAGATGGAGGAGGTCGTCATGCCCACGGCCCGCGGTCCCATGGATGTCGACATCGAGGGGGAGCCACCCTTCCTCGACCGAGACGGCCTGAAGCTGAACCGCAACATCGTGCGCAAGGAATTCTCCGGTGACATGGTCGGGACCTCGGAGGCACAGATGATCGCAGCCTTCACAAGCACGCCGGGTTCTGCGGGCTACGTGGCTATAGAACACTTCACGGGCTCGGTGAGCGGGAAGTCCGGTTCTTTCGTCCTGCAGCACAGCGGGGTGATGAACAGGGGCGATGCCCGGCTCACGGTCACGATCGTGCCCGACTCAGGCAGCGGAGAACTGGCCGGGATCTCCGGGACGCTACAAATCGACAACGACCAGGGTCAGCACTCCTACGTTCTGGAGTACGAGATCGCCTGAGCGCCTCGCATGGTAACGCCACATGGCATCAGCTTCGAGACCCGGGACCACCCGGTTCGCGTTGATGGCCGCCCTACAGACGCGCCGTCGGTAGCCGCTTCAGTTCCTCCCGGCGGGGATCCACCTCGAACCCGCCCGACTCGAGCGCCGTCACCGCGAGCAGCGGCTCGACTCCCTCCTCGCCGAATATGACCGTGTTACCGATGAGCACGCCCTCGAACTCGAGCACCGCGGCACCGATGTCGTAGGTGACGATGCTGCCGTCGGCCAGTTCGTACTCGCGGCTGGTCATCCGTTCGATCCCGATCGCCTCCAGAACGGATCCGGGCGCCATCGAGTCGTAGGCACCCGTATCCACCAGGAACGAGCCGGTCCACGACCTGACGAGGTCAACAGGATTGCGAACCGTCACGTCGACGTAAGTAGCTCCCACCGCTATTCCCCCTCCAAACTGCAGCCGTGCGCGGGCTAATAGTACTTCTTATGGATGACCAATTATCAACCACTACTCACTAATGAGAAAACCAGGGAGTGGTTGCATCGCCAACTCGGGAAGCGGTCTCGTACGTGTCGGCGCCGTTGGCTGACCAAGGCCCGCCGGGCATCCAAGCACTACTCTTTCTTGACATGGAACAACCGACCCCGGCATTCGTAGACACACATCACCACCTGTGGGATCTCGATACGCTTCCCTACGCGTGGCTGACCGGCGACGGTACTCCGGGGGAGACGGACTACCTGGGTGACTACGCAGCCATCCGCCAGAACTACATAATCCAGGATCTCCTCGCCGATTACGCACCCCAGAACGTGGTGAAGTCCGTTCACGTCCAAGCCGACTTCAGCGGACCGGACCCGACGGTCGAGACCAGATGGCTCCAGGCGATCGCCGATGTTCACGGCTTCCCGCACGGGATCGTGGCCCATACAGACTTTCGGAGCCCAGATGCGGGTAAGGAACTCGACCGTCACTGCGAGAGTCCGAACATGCGGGGCGTCAGGATGATGGGCCACGACGACATGCTCGACGAGCCGGACTTCCGGCGCGGGGTGGCCGAACTGGCGAAGCGCGGGCTCTCCTTCGATCTCAACGGTGAGTGGGAGCGGGCCGATGCCGGGTTGCGGCTGGCCCGATCCTTCCCGGATACCTGGGTTGTCGTCACGCACACAGGCCTGCCCTACGAGCGGACCGCCGAATGCTTCCGGCACTGGCGCTCGGGTATGAAGACGTTCGCCCGGGCACCCAACATGGTCGTCAAGATCTCCGGCCTCGGCATGCGGGACCGGAACTGGACGGTCGACAGCATCCGTCCGTGGATCCTCGAGACGATCGACATATTCGGGGTGGACCGCTGCATGTTCGGCACCAACTGGCCGGTCGACCGCCTGTACGGCGACTTCGATACCTTGCTGAACGCATACCGAACCGTGATCGCCGACTTCTCAGCCGATGAACAGGCCCGGCTCTTCTCGCGGAACGCGGTGCGCTACTACCGCATCTGACACGCCAACCAGGTCGGATCCCGGCGCGGGACTACTTGCGGAACACCGACCCGTCGTTGCGCATCCGCACATCTGCCGGGTATTTCCATCGCGCATACGGCAGTTCCGTGATGGCCGGGTCCAGGTCGACGCCGAGCCCGGGACGGTCCGGCACCACCATGTATCCGCCCTCACGGACCAGGGGCGTCCTGAGCATCTCGGTGCGTGGCGGCTCTTCTTCCCATGGAAGGAATTCGAGGGTCCCGCAGTTCGGTATCGAAGCGTACAACTGGAGTGTGGCTGCGGTGAGCAGCGGGGAGAACGCGTTGTGGGCAATAACCTCGGCATGGAACGCTTCCGCCAGCGTGGCGATCTTCCGGCAGTGCGTCAGGCCGCCGGCCAGCCCGACGTCGGGCCGGACAACCTGTACCCCGCGGGTCAACAGTTCCCGGAACTCCCAGATCGTGTTCGAGCGCTCGCCGGCGCCTATCGGAACCGTCATCTTGTTGATGACATCTCCATGGGAGTCGACGCTGTGGGGCGGGATCGGATCCTCGATGTAATAGAGGCGGAACGGTTCGAGTTCCTTGGTCAGCGCCACCACCTCGCCGGGATTGAGATCCCGGTGAATCTCGAGGATGAGGTCACGATCCCAGCCGATGGTCTCCCGGATAGCAGCCACCCGGTCCACGACTACCTGGAGCATCCCGCTGAAGGTTTCCTGTTTCTCGACCACATCGTCGGGTAGGGCGTCGATCTTGATTGCCGTGTAACCCTGCGATATCGCGTCGCGGGCCACTTCTACCAATTCCTCGACCGTGGAGTTCGGACCGTCGAAGAGGAGCAGATGGAGCCGGGCGCGGTCACGCTGTTTCCCACCCAACAACTGGTAGGCAGGCACGCCGAAGTGACGGCCGGCGATGTCCCACAGGGCGAGGTCCACCGCCGCGATCGCGGCCGTCAGGACACCGTCTCTGAAGGGCTTCCAGTGGAAATGCCGGTCCCAGTGCTGCTCGATCCGCAGCGGGTCGCTACCGACGAGTTTGTCCCGGAAGGAGTTGACGATCCGCTCGACGGACTCCGGAAAGCCCCAGTGGGCAGCCGGCCCGTAGCCGACGATCCCGCTGTCGGTCTCGATGCGGACAACCAGCCACTGGTAGAAGAGGAGCGGTTCTACGGACTCGATTCTCACTGTTTTCTCCGATCTATCCGGCGGTCTGTCTGTGAAGCGGCGGCGCGCAGGGTACGGCAAGTGGTGTGTGGAGAGACTTCACCATTCCAGATGAGCCTCCGACCAGATGATCCGACCGTTGGTCAACATCCCGGGAGTTGTTACCGCGTAGAGGACCATCCGGGCGAGATCGCCGGGATCCTGGAAGCTCCCGGTCGGCGTCTCGGCAAGATCCCGCCGGACGACCTCTTCGAAATCATGGCCCCACATATGGCTCCGCTGCCGGTTGACCCACTTCCACATGCCGTCGTAGACCATACCGGGATAGATGATCGTGGTGGCGATGGCACGCTGCTCCAGCGCCGTGGCGATGGTCCTCGAGAGATAGTTGAGCGCCGCCTTGCTGACCCCGTATGCCACAGAGGTCGGGATCGGGAACTCGGCGGCCTGCGAACTGATGTTGACGATGATCCCCCGTCTGTGCGTTCCGGGATCGATGTCCTGCGAGGACATGAGCCGGGCCGCATACTGCGCCGCCACCAGTGGACCCTCCAGGTTGACGGCGAGAACCCGGTGCCATGTATCCAGCGAAACCTCGAGGATGTCGTCCACATGAGTGATCCCGGCGACGTTGACCAAGGCATCTAGCCGGCCATAGAGCTCAGGCGCCATCGCGACCAAACTGCGCACGTCGTCCGGCCGGCTCACATCCGCAGGGCAGGCGACGGCAGCGGGAGGACCGCCCAGTTCGGCCGCCAACCGATCCAACTCTGCATCCCTCACGTCCCCCAGCACCACCCGGATACCTCCGGCTGTGAACGTCCGCGCTATTTCCGAACCGATCGCCCCGGCCGCGCCCGTGATGACCGCGACCTTGTCTTCGGGAAACGAATCCGGGTCCGATAGGACCACCCTCGCCCTCCTACCGCTCGGGCAGGAGCGCGGTCAGGCCCCCGTCGACCACGAAGCTGGAACCGGTGATGTTCGCCGCCCGCGGTGAGCAGAGGAACAGGACCAGATCGGCGACCTCCCGGGGATGGGAGAAGCGACCGGTGGGGTATTGCTCCTCCCAGTCGGCGCGCGTCTCGTCTGGCGTACGTCCCGTGTCCGCCGCGGTGAGCACGACCGCCAAGTCGACCAGTGGCGTGTATACCGACCCCGGACATACGGCGTTCGCCCGGATGTTGTGCCTGGCCAGATCGATGGCTTCGCTCTTGGTGAGAGACACCATGCCCGCCTTGGAGACCGAGTAGGCCATGGCGCCGAGCTGGTTCCCGAAGGCCGACACCGATGCGATATTGACGATCGACCCCCCACCGGCCGACGCCATGTGGGGCACAGCGTGCTTTGCCATTATGAACGCCGAAGTGAGGTTGGTCGACAGGCATCTGTTCCAGGAATCGAGCGACAGCTGAACCACATCGCCTACATGGTCGACCACACCGACGGTATTGACCAGGTGGTCGATCGATCCCAAGCCGGCCGCTACCGACGAGCAGAAGTTCTCGACTTCGGCGCTATCGGTGACATCCACCGTGCGGCTCTCGACCACCGTGCCATCGTTCCGCAGTTGCTGGGCAAGCGCATCGAGTTCGGCTTCCCGCGTATCGCACAACGCGACGCTCGCTCCGGCCGAGGCAAACGACGTGACGATCGCTTCACCTATCCCGCCGCACGCCCCAGTGATGATCGCGACCTGCCCCGAAAAGTCCTCCCTCATGCCAAGTCCCTCTCCGCAGCGTCACCGGTCTCCGACCAGGAGTATCTAAATCGCTCCCCGAAAGGCCGGGCTCAAAGCCTAGTGGTCCGTCTCAAAGAACAACTTGCCGTTCTGCTATCCATCACCGACAGACCCGCACGACTTCCGCCCATGTTCCTCGAACCGAGAACGTTTCGGCCGGACCCGACTACCCGTTGCCTGTTAACGTCACGATCAGACGACGACCCATCTGATGGCTACCCGAGTTCAGCGGTCCCCTTGTAATCGCACCCACCGCCGGGATGCCTCGGTAGACGAGGAACGTGGCTTCTTCAAGAACACGCCTCTCAGCGACCCGTAGTCCGGTATCTGACACCGGACAGGGGAACGCCGGGCGGTCGCGCAAACGGACCCTGCGTGACTTCACCATCCGGGACTTGGTGGTATTGGTAGGCCCCGCATCCCTGCTGGTTGTCGGCCTGTATCTCCTGCCCTTCTTCATCAACGCGGCACTGTCTCTCTTCTCTTGGACGGCATTCAGGTCGGACCTCGAGTGGATCGGGTTGGAGAACTACCGGCGACTCGACCAGAACGATCTTCTCTGGCCGACCATCCTCCGCACCTTGCAGTTCACCGTCATCTGCGCCGGGGCGATGGTCGTGGGTTCGCTCCTGCTCGCCCTGGGTCTCGAGCGCAACACCCGGAGCAACCGGATCCTGCGCACCGTGTTTCTGGTTCCGCTGGTTCTGTCGCCTCTGGCGGCCGGGTTCGTGTTCCGTGCTCTGCTCGGACTCAAGGGGACCGTGAACACGGTCCTGTCGACGATCACCGGTAGCGACATAGCGATCCCATGGCTCGGAAGCGGCACACTGACTCTCGCCGTCGTCGGCCTTGCCACGGCATGGCGGTGGTTCCCGATGATCCTGATCGTATTCCTGGCAGGACTCATCTCGATTCCGACGGATGCGGTCGACGCGGCCAGGATCGATGGCGCAGGACCAATTGCCGTGATCCGCTACGTCAAGTTGCCGCTACTGGCGCCGGCGATGACGTTCGCTATCGTCGTGTCGCTAATCGTCTCGCTAAACGTCTTCGAGACCATCGTCGTGCTGACCGACGGAGGCCCCGGGCGAACGACCGAGGTACTCAACTTCCTGATCATCCAGGAGTTCGGTGAGGGCCGGTTCGCATCCGCCGCGGCTCTCAGCACCGTTCTTTACGGGGCGATCTTCCTCATGATTATCGGCCTGGTCGCCCGGCTGCGCCGGAGCGAGGTGACCTTGTGACGACCCCTTGGCTTCCACTGCACCGGCTTGCCGGAGGCGCGAGGGTAGGCGTGCTCGCGCTGGTCGCGCTGGTGGTCGTGGGCGCACCCATCTGGGTCGTCATAGTGAACTCGCTCAAGCCGTACCAGGAGACGGTGTCACCCAGCCTCCGTCTCCCCGAAACCTGGATGGCCACCGAGAACTACGGCGTGGTCTTCGCAGAGGGGGAACTGGTCCAAGGTTTTCTCAACAACGCGATCGTCCTGGGGATCGCGCTCCCGCTGATCCTCGTGCTCTCCGCGGCCGCGTCGTGGGCGATGGTGCGGAGCTCCTCCCGCCTGCTCACCCCGCTGCGCTATGCGATGCTGGTGGGCCTCGTCGTCCCGCCGGCGATCGTGGCCACGATCTTTACGCTCAAGCGCATCGGGATCTACGGAGGACTCCTCGGGCTGGCGCTGTTCTATTCCGCCCTGTTCATCCCGCTCGGCGTCTTCCTGATGATCGGGTTCATCCGCACCATCCCCCGCCACCTCGAGGAGGCGGCCCGGATCGACGGGGCCTCCAACATCGACATTCTCGTCCGGATAATCATCCCGCTCCTGCGGCCCGCCCTAATAACCACAACCGTGATCGTGATGGTCGCGGTGTGGAATGACTTCCTGAACCCCTTCATGCTGCTCAACGATCCGGACAACAACACCCTCATCCTGTCACTGTTCAGGTTCGCTACCGGGTCGACGGCGGCCGCGTCGTACAAGTGGAACCTGGTGTTCGCTGACGTTGTGGTGACGAGCATCCCGATGATCGCCATCTTCTATTTCGTCCAGAAGTACATGGTCCATGGATTGAGCGGGACGGAAAGGTAGGGGGAATGACATCAGCCAGCGCCTTCCCAGGAGAGTTCACGCATCTGCGGTCTGTCCGCAAGAGGGATTCGCTGGACAGACCACACAACTCACCAATTGAGAGGAGGAAAAAGTGGAACGGAAATCAACCACACGCCTGATCATTCTGGGGGTGACCCTGGCCTTGGTAGCGTTCGCGTGCGGAGACGAGGAGGCCGAGGAAGCCACGACAGCGGCTACGACCCAAGCAACGGTGGCCGCCACCGAAGCAACGACCACGACCGCGGCTCCCCAGACGACAGCAATGACCGAAGCCGAGTCCGCCTTACCGTTCGAAGGTGTGGAGCTTCAACTGTGGCGGCCCAACTGGGACCAAGCGGGTATCGACGCGATAACCGAGGGATTCCAGGAACTGACCGGGGCAACGATCGAGGTCACGATGATCCCGCCGACCGCGTCGGACAACGTCCTGCCGCGATGGGCGGCGGGTGAACGGCCGGACATTCTCTATCTCGAGGGGTTCTCGAGCGTTATAGCCACGCTCAATCCGGCCGAGAACCTCCAGTCGGTGGATGGCATGGCCTTCACGGCCAACATCACTCCGGCGCTCGAACCCTTCGGCGTCATCGACGGGGTCCGCTACTGGGCGCCGTTGACCGCACCGACGGTGAACGGGTTGCTGTACAACAAGAAGGTGGTCGCGGATCTCGGCCTCGAGCTTCCGGGCACGCTGGACGAGATGCTGTCCTTCTGCGGGACGGCCCGCGATGCGGGAACCACGCCCGTGATTATCGGCGAGGCCTCAACCTTCATGGGTTGGGTTGTCCAGCAGGCCATGATCGCCGACTACCTCGTGGCCAATCCTGACCTCGTCGACCGGCTCCAGAGTGGCCAGGCGAGCTTCACGGATCCGGAGTTCGTCAAGCGGCTCCAGGCGCTGCGAGACATGAAGGATGCCGACTGCTTCCAGGAGAACGCCGAAGCAGTCGACTTCTCGTCGTCGATGACCAGCTTCATGGAGGACGAAGGCGCCATCTGGGCCTGTGCATCCTTCTGCATTCCCGACCTGCTGGGGGCCTTCGGCCCCGAGGCGGTGGAGGAGAAGGTCGGCTTCCTGCCCATCTCCTACGCCGAAACCGCCGTCTGGCTCTACGGAGCGGACCATTGGGGGGTTCTCCTACCCATGACCGGTGATCCGGAACGTGAGGCCGCAGCGCGCGCCTACGTGGACTACATAACGGGTGAGGGATATCCGCTGTACCTCGAGAACGCACTCGAGCCGTCCAGATACCCCAACCACCCGGTGCCGGATCCCGACGCGTTGCCGACGCCCGTGAAGACGGGCCAGGCAGCCGCCACCGAGTATCCCGCCGCGGCGGCGCTCGATCCGCGGCTGCTTTGCTCGTTCGGTGACCTGTTCACCTTCCTGTCAGAGCTCTTCGTAGGCCAGAAGACATCCATTGAAATCGCCGAGGCCATGGACAGCGCATTCGCACAGTCCTGTGCAGACCTCGGGATTCCGGGCTTCTAGCCGGTGTCGGATATGAAAGCCATCTAGCAGGCGAACCCAACCAACCACCCGGCCCCCGCGTTCCGTACGGCGCGGGGGCCGACGCGACGGAATCGCCAATGTATCCAGCGGGAACATCCCGCTTGTCGAAAGAGTGGGAACTATCGTCGGATCGGACACCTAGGACGGACCCACGAGTTTGGAGGTGGGATCAGATGGACAGCCTTCGGGGCACCCCCCTGGCATGACGGAACCGGGTTGGCGCAAAGGCGTCGGATGGGGATGGTCGTGGGGTGACGGCGACGAGGTGGGGGCCCTCAACGATATCTCCCCGTCGTCCGTGTTGGAGGCGCTGGCCGTTGTCTCCGAGGGTCGGATCTACGACTTGGGGCTACCGGTCGACCGGACATCGTTTCGCTCACCGGTCCATCCGTCGACAGAGATCGCGTCGTTCCGCACGCCGGCCCGGGCCAAGCGGCAGCAGGACATACCGATGCTCGATCCGTCCACCAACACCAAGGAGATGGCCTTCATCTCCGGTCTCGTCATCTGCTCGGACCACATCGGCACCCATATAGACGGTCTCGGCCACCTGACCAGCGGCGCCGACGACGGCTGGTACAACGGCTACACGTGGTCGCAGGACGGTGGGGACTTCGGCCCGCGTAAGGCAAGCGCCGACACGACACCTCCCATAGTCGCCCGGGGGGTGCTGCTCGACATCGCCTCCCTGCACGGTGTGGAGGTTCTGCCAGCGGGTACCGCGATCGGTCCGGAGGATCTGAAGGCCGCGGCCGCCGGGCAACAGGTGGAGCTCCGGGTAGGTGATGTCGTGCTGATCCGGACCGGCTCGCTGGGGCTGTGGGGTGAGGTCGGCGCCGATCACGAGAAGTTGAGAGGCCCGGATACTTCCGGTTTGAACCTGGCCGCCGCCCGATGGTTGATCGAGGAACACGGAGCCGTTCTCGTTGGCAGCGACACTTCCATGCTGGAGGTGTTCCCGGCCGTGGACGGGGACAGCTGGCATCCGGTTCACGAGTACCTGCTGGTGGAGCACGGAGTCCACATCGCGGAACTGCACTATCTCGAGCAGTTGGCCGCCGACCGCAGGTACGAGTTCTGCTACGTCGCCCTCTTGCCCAAACTGCGGGGCATCACCGGTGGATTCGCCATGCGCCCCATCGCCATGGTCTGAATGGGGAGCCGGGTTGTGATGCCGACCAGCGCCCGAAGGGAGGCCGCTGAATGAGAGCCTTTCAGATGACCGGAGTCGGTTCGGGCTGCGTGGTCGATCTGCCCGACCCCGAACCAGGCCGCGGAGAACTGCTTCTCAGGCCGATCGTCAGCGGGGTGTGCTCCACCGACGTTCACGTCTATCTGGAGGCGGTGGCGGAGCCGGCACTCCCCGTCGTCCTCGGTCACGAGTCGGTGGCGGAGGTGATCGGCGTCGGCCAGGGGACCGGATGGAACGCCTACGGCGAGTCCGTACCTCGCGAGGGAGACCGGGTCGTGGTCGAACCACTGTTCCCGTGCCGGACCTGCACTTCGTGCGTCCGCGGACTACCTAACGTCTGTCTCAACAGTCGTCACATGGGCATCACCCGGGACGGGTGCTTCGCTGAGATGTTCACCGCCCCGGCGTGGCGAACCACCAAGGTGCCGGACGGGCTCCGCGTGGAGGAGGCGATCTTCATCGAGCCCTTCGCCTGCGCGCTCCACTTCGTGACGCTCAGCGGCCTCGGGGCCGGGCAGCACCTGCTGGTACTGGGCGGTGGACCGGCCGGCTTGCTCACCGTCCTGGCCGGCACACTCGCCGGCCTCACCGTAGCGCTTTCCGAACCGGAGCCCGCCCGCCGAGCGCTGGGTGGGGTTATGGGAGCGCAGGCGGTCGCGAGTCCCGACCACCTGCAGGACGTCCTGGCGGAAGCAGGATGGAGGAGCGGTCCGGACGCCATCATCGAAGTGACCGGAGTTTCGTCCGCGGTCGCGCAGGCCTTGGACATCGCGCCCCCCGCTGCCACCGTGGTTCTAACCGGCATCGGTCTGGATGCCCGATTGGCGGCCAACACCGTCGATGTGGTCCTCCGCGAGTTGACCGTGAGGGGCGCTGTGGCGTCACGCGGGCAGTTCGCCCGGTCGCTGGAGTTGATCGCCAATGGGCTGGCGCCGCTCGGCGGGCTCGTGACACACCGGTTGGCTTGGACGCAAGCAGACGAGGCTCTGCGAACCGTTCAGAGCGACCGCACGATCGGGAAGGTACTCCTCGACCACCCGGCCGGTTGAACCTCGGCGGGTGCGTGGTGAGGCGGATCGCGACCGCCGCGATGTCCAAGGCCGTGCCCTCCTCGAACGCCGAAAACCGCTGGTAGCGGCCATACTGTCGCCAACCATCGGAGTCGCCGCTCCGGTAGGTGCGCATCTACCTGCGCACCCGCTCAGTACATCAAGAAACCGCCGCTGACGTTGATGGTGGCGCCGCTCACGTAGGAAGCGTGGTCGGAGGCTAGGAACACCACCACTCCCCCGAGTTCCGACGGTTCCGCTACCCGGTTGAGCGGGGTCGCCTGCTTGAGGGCCTCGAACACTGACGGGGCCAGATCGTCCATGAGCATCGGCGTGTCGACGAGCCCGGGCGCGATGGCGTTTACGCGGATCTGGTGCGAACCGTAGGTGCGGGCCAGGCCCCTGGTCATCGAGACGATGCCACCCTTGGAAGCACAGTAGACAACCGAACCGCCGAAGCCGCCGGTCCACCATCCCTGGGAGGAGAACAGGGTGATGCTCCCGCCGCCGCCCGCCTCGATCATGGCGTCCGCCGCCGTGCGGGCCAGGAAGAAGCTGGCCTTCAGGTTGGTGTCCAGCTGGAAGTCCCAGTCCGCCTCTGTCACGTCGTCCACGGAGTCCTGGCGGGACAGCACTGCGGCCAGATGGGCGAGCGCCTTGAAGCTGCCCAGTTCCTCGCAGGCGCGGGCGATCAGACCCTTGTGGGCATCCAGATCGGTCAGGTCCATGCCCACGGGCACGTGGCCTTCTCCTTCCATCCCCTCGACTACCTCGTCGGCGGCCGCTTGGTGCAGGTCAACCGCCATCACACGTGCCCCGGCGGCTGCAAATGCCTCGGCGGTGGCCCGACCGATCCCCCCGGCTGCCCCGGTGACGATCACCCCTTGCCCTTCGAGTCCGGAAGCGACGCTCCAAGCCATGTTCTCTCCTTCCCTGCCCGGACCGCTCAGGCCAGCACCCGCTCGGTGCGGTACCGGTCCACCACTTTCTCGTCCACCTCGATTCCGAGCCCCGGACCGGACGGCGGGTAGACCCAGCCGGCGACGTGGTCGAACGGTTCTGCGACCATCTCGTGCTGCATCGGGTTCTCCAGGGGTTTGAACTCGAACAGCTTGCATGCGCCGCTGCTGAAGCTCACCGCCAGGCTGGCCGCGGTGACGATCGCCGACGACCAGGCGTGGGCGTTGGCCTGGCGCCGGTTCTGCTCTACCCGGTCGGCCATCCTCTTGAACCCGGTGATCCCCTCGGCCCGGCCGGGGTCGCATCCCACCACATCAACGGTTCCGGTGGCCAGGACCCGCTCGAACCCTCGCATGGTCCATTCCTTCTCGCCGTAGGCGATCAGGGTCTTCGTCTTGGACCGCAGGTTGGCGTAACCCTCCGGATCCCAATCGCCGAGGGGCTCCTCGATCCAGTCCACGTCGTATTCGTCAAAGGCCTGCGTACGCTTGATCGCGGTCATGACATCCCATTTGATGACCCAGCCCAGATCGATCATCAGGCTCCGCTCCGGACCGATGGCCTCCCTCATCTGCCGGACGTACTCGACATCGCGATCGTGCTCGAAGCCCAGGTTGGCCTTCCCCCTCTTACCGAAGCCGACCTTCATGCCCTGGAGCCCGGTCGACAGCCATTCGATGGCTTCCTCCGCCATGTCGGGGATCGACTCGTAGTGGGCGTGGGAGGAGGCGATGGCGGGCAGCCGCTCGTGGACGGGACCGCCCAGCAGGTCGAGGACGCTGGCGCCGAGGACCTTGCCCTTAAGGTCCCAGAGGGCGATGTCGAGGGCGGCGATGGCGAAGCTGGCGATCCCGCCCTCGTACCCGTACCACCACGCCCGATCCTTCAACGCGCGGAATATGACATCGTTGTGAAGAGGGTCCCTGCCGATCACCAGGTCGGACATGCCCTCGATGATCGCCTTGGTGGCGAAGCTCGACTCGGGCCACATGGTCACCGACTCCCCCCAACCCACGGTCCCGTCGTCGGTGGTGAGCTTCACCAGGCAAAGGTGCCGGATGGCGTCGAAGTCGTTCGGCTCCGGATAGCTGACCGGTATGGCTTCGACACTTGCAACCTTCATGGCTCTCCCCACAATCGTCCGGGGCGATCCTACCGGAGGTCAGACCCGGTGCTCACGCGGGCAGGCCTGAACAGCTCGAGGGTGATCCCGTCGGGGTCGCGCAGGTAGCAGGCCCGGACCCCCCTGTTGGGCCCGGCGGTGACCTCCACCGGACCGGGACTGACCGGGGTTGCACCGCTTCGGACGGCCCGGTCCCACATCTCCTCGATATCTTCCACCTCGATGCAGATGTGGATGTTGCCCGGGTTGGCAGTGTCGGGCGGGTTGGGTGTCTTGCCGTCGACCAGGTAGTTGAGTATCTCGAGGATCATCCCGCCGGGGAGATCGATGACGGCCGCGTCTATGTTGACCCCCGGATAGCCGGTGATGCTCCCCAGGTAGGGGGCATCGAGGACCCGGTGCCAGCGCTCCTCGACCCCGAGAAACGATCGCCAGAACTCCAATGAGCGGTCCACATCCCGGACGGTGATCCCCACATGGTGCATGCGCCTCAGGTCACCGGTCACCATGTCACGTACCCTCCTCCGTTACTTCCCCCAGACCCTACCGACACACAATCACCGCGAGGTTTCAAAACCAAAACTCGCGCACCACTCCGAAAGCACAATCACCGCGAGGTTTTGGAAGTAAACCTCGCGGTGATTTGCTAATCTAAGGCTATCGTTCTCTCGTACCTCGGCCCGGATCCGGTCGAAACAGCCGTTACTAGAGTGCTCGGCCGCTTGGCCGCCGGGGAAGTTCCTCGCGATGTGGAGGAGCGCCTCGTGGATGTCAAGGAGGAGGCAGGACGGCGCGACCAGACAGGGGCCGTCGAGCCGGGTATCCACCAGAACGAGGCGGCTGCCGCCCACCTCGCCGAGGAGATGGCCTGCTTTGCCAATACCGAGGGGGGCGGCGCCATAATCCTGGGCATATCCAACCGCGGAAGGCGGATCGGCACCAATCTGAGCGTGGAGTGGCTACGCCACAGGATTTTTGAACTGACAGGGCGCATGGTGACTCCCTCCATCCGCGAGTTCGAGATGGACGGCGTGCGCCTGCTCGTGTTGAGCACAGCCGAGGCACTCGAGCCGGTCCGCTATGACGGCAGGATCAAGTGGCGGGTCAGCGACAACTGCGTGGAGATCGATGCCCTAACCTGGCATACCAGCAGCATGCACCGACGGGGGGTCGACTGGTCTGCACAGCCCTCCGGCCACGGCTTGGAGGACATCAGGCCGTCTGCCATCAAGATCGCACGCCGCTATCTGGGCGAGGCGCAAACCGTAGGCAGCCGGCACGCCCATGTCGTCAAGTTGGCCGAGGCCGGTCTGGAAGATCTGATGCGGCGTCTGAACCTCGTTGACGTTGAAGGCCGGCTCACCAACGCTGGGGCCCTGCTGTTCGTCACCACCCCCGCCGTGGGCGTTGACTACGTCCGCCGCGACCATGCCGGTGGCGGCAGTGTCCGCCGTATCGAAAGCGCCGATCCCCTTGTTTCTCAGGTAGACGAAGTGATCCGAGCGATCGACGGATTCAACCGGGTTTCCCACGTCCCTACCGGCCCGGGTGGAGTGGTGCATCTTCGCCGGCGGACCCTACCGATGCCGGCAGTACGCGAGGCCATAGTCAATAGCGTTGTGCACCGGGATTGGCACTCTCCCGATCCGACATTGGTGGAACACATCGATGACATGCTGATCGTGTCGTCACCTGGTGGGTTCATCGGCGGGATCACCGCGGAGAACATCATCACGCATCCGCCCAAGCCGCGCTACCGCAGCCTGGCGGGCGCGATGGCGACTCTGGGCCTGGGTGAGCGAGAGGGCATAGGCGTCGACCGGATGGTGGGCGCGATGCTCGCCTCCGGGCTTTCCAGACCGGTGATCGTCGAGGTCAAGGGGCCGTATGTGCGGGTCACACTGTTCGGGGGCGATCCCGACCGCGAGACCATCGAGTTCCTCGGGTCAATCGAACCACCGGCTTTGGCCGGGGATGTCGAGATCCTGATGCTACTCGACGTGCTCTGCCGCTCCGGCTGGGTGGACGGCCCGACCGCTGCGCCTGCCCTGCAACGCCGGACGAGCGAGATGGACGACCGGCTCGACCGGCTTCTCCGCCTGCGTCTGGATGGCAATCCGATCGTCGTACCGGTCAAGGGCATACCCTCATCGGCTTCCCGTGCGTACCGGCTCAGCGCGGTGGCCCAAGGCAGGCTCGCTGATCGGCTCGCTCCACTCTCCGGTCGGGAAGCCCACCGCGATATCGCCCTACAATGGGCGAGAGCCCGAGCAAGAGTGTCGTCCACTGAGTTAGCCGATCTTACCGGCGTTCACACCTCGACCGCCGGGAGGACGCTGAAGGCCTTGTCAGAAGAGGGACTCCTCATCCCCAGTAGTGACAAGAAGGCTGGTCGCGGCTTCCACTACGCACCGACGGATAGTCCCGCATGAGCGCGCAGCACCGTCACCATGTCACGTACCCTCCTCCGAAGTTGACGGCTTGGCCGGTCATGTAGCCGGGCTTCTCACCGAGCAGGAACCATATCAACCCGGCCAACTCCTCGGGGGAGGCGGGCCGGCCGAGCGGCACGGTGGCGTTCCGGGCGATCGTCAACTCCTCCATCGTCATGCCCCGGATCGGCGCCACCTGCTCCAGGACCTTGTCCTGCATGGGAGTGTCGATGATGGCCGGGCACACCGCGTTGACCCGCACCGGGATCCTGGCCAGACCGTAAGCGAAGGAGCGGGTGATGGACAGGATTGTCGTCTTGGAGGCCGCGTATACGGCCGCTTCCACCGTGTTGGCCAGCTTGGCCGAACTGGAGGAGAGGTTGACGATGGCGCTGCCCGGAGGCATGGTGGGCCCGATGCCCTGGCAGAGGAAGAAGATCGCTTCGGCGTTGACCGTGAAGATGTCCCGCCAGTCGTCGACGGTGAAATCGGACAGCGGCTTGAGACGGATGATCCCCGCAGCATTCACCAGGTAGTCGATACCCTGCCCGGCTTCGACCACCCTGGCCCGGTCACCAAGGTCGGCCAGGTCGGCCACCAACGGCTCGGCGCCCAGGGACTCGACGGTTTCGAGACCCGCCCCGTTGATGTCGACGGCGATCACCGAGCAACCCTCGTCGAGCAGGCGCCCGGCGGCGGCCTGCCCGATCCCGCTGGCGGCTCCGGTCACCATCGCCCGTGGTCGTGGGCCCATGCTGCACTCCTCCTGTTCCGGCATCCAATACGTGACTTGTACAAGTACTCCCGGACCCGTCCCTGATCAGACCCCGACCACCCGGAGTGGAGTGTGTCCGGCGATGTAGTCAAAGTCGCGGTCATGATGTAGCACAGGCACATCAAGACGGATGGCAACCGCGGCGATGAGGACGTCTATCTGCGAGCGAATCGTAACGCCCCGCCATCTGAGTTCTCGATAGATCGTGGCAGCATCCAGCCAATCGCGCTTCGGGGACAGGGCTTGATGGTGCTGCGCTTCCAGCAGTCGCTGCGTGCGCGAGACAGCACTGCGGCGCGCGCCGGCCATCACCTCCAAGAGGATCGGGTCGATCACGACGACTTCTTGTTCGAGAATGGCCCTCCGCAAACACCCGGCGGGGATCGAGCCAGTCCCCCGTAGGAACTCAATCCAGGCAGATGTGTCAGCTATGAGCACCGCTAACCCAGCCGGCGAACCGGTCGGAGCGCATGGTGTCGAGGTCTCCGTCCCAGCCGACCCCCTCCATGCCTAGTTGCTCGTCGAGGCTCATGGGGCCGCCACCCAGGAGACGATCCAATGCAAAGTGAACCGCTTCCCGCTTGGTATGCAATCCAAAGGTCCGCATGGCGCGAGCGATGAGTGCGTCATCTATGTCAATGTTCGTCCGAGTCATCACACAACTATACACCTGTATATGTATAGTTGTGTAGACGATGGTGAGATCAGCCCGCCGGTTCGGATCGGGAGGTCCGGGAGATCCCATCCCGTCACTACGATACGCCGGTGACTGACTACTCCCTCGACCCCACCGCCTACGAGTTCGTGCGGCCCGCCCGGATGGGTCAGGTGCTCGAGGAGACCCCGATCGTCTTCCTACCGGTCGGATGCATGGAGTACCACGGACCCCACCTGCCGCTGGGGGTGGACATGCTCACCGCCGACGCCATATGCCACCGGACCGCAGAGGTGACCGGCGGTGTCGTCCTTCCACCCCTTTGGCTAGCGTCCGGAGTGCTTCCACTCCCCCACAGCATCACGGTGGACACAGGGGTTTTGCGCGCCGCGGTGCGTCCCATCCTCCGCCAACTGGCCGAGGGCGGGTTCAAGGCGATCATCGTGTTCTCCGGGCACGGGGCCCTCGATCATCTGCATGTCCTCCGGGAGGAAACCGACCGGGTGATGGGGGAGTTCCCCGATGTCAACGCTCTCACCACCGTGTGGAACGAGCTCAACGCCATCATGTCGGGCGACATCCACGACCACGGCGCCAAGGTGGAGACCTCCTACCTGTTGGAGTTCCACCCCCGCACCGTAGATCTGACCACCCTGGAGGACGACCCGGAGGCCCACCACGTCGGGGTCTACGCCGCCAATCCCAGGTTCACGGCCAGCCGCGAGTGGGGTGTCGCCATGGCGGACCATGCCGTGGGGCGCCTGGCCGGGATCATCGAAGGCTTCTTCGCTGGTGAGCGGGCGGACAGTTGGGTGATGCTCCGCGAGTTGGTGACCCGTCTCCAGTCCGGCGACCTGGAAGTGGTGACCGACTCGGGAGATCTTGACGGTGGTCCGCTCCGGTTCGAGTTGTACAACCCCCACCCGCAGTCCAAGTACATCACGGCGGTCGGCTCGCTGAGCATCGACGGACGGGAGGTCGATCTGGCGGGCGCCACCCTGGCCAACCTCTCGGTCGGCGAGGGCCACACGGACACCCGCGTCGACCGACTCGGCCCGCTATCCGGCTTCTACGTCCGGACGGACCAGAGGATGGTGGTCACAGTCTCCGGAACGGGCATCGAACCGGGGCTCCACGAGGTAGAAGCCGAATTCGTGCTCGCCGACGTGCTACAGGTCGGTGCCCGAGGCAACCTCAGGATCGGCTAGCCGGCCCTCCCCAGATCTGTTGAGCCGGCAAGAGAACCACTACACACGGTGCTACGAGTTGTTCCTAAGAAGCTCCCGGTGAACAAGTCGGAATGCCGAGCCCTTTGGCGGCGGCCAGTTGGCGCATGTCGTAGCTAACGATCCCGGAGAGGTCGTCACCAAGACGCAAGGCGCTGGCCAGGTATATGGCGTCGAGGGAGCGGAGCCTCCGACCAGGAAGCTCACCGGCTCGATCGAGAACAGCAGGTACTAGGCGGATCATTGGAATCTCCTCCAGTAACCTCTCGCAGTGCCAACGAACCTCGTCAGGTTCGCCTGCTACAGCGCGCCGGGCCTCGGTACGCAACAGATCCGACGAAACCAGGTCGCGGCCCCGTATCCACCGCCGCAGTTCAGCCGACTCAGCCTCGACGATCAGCAGCTTCACGAATGCGGAAGCATCCAGGAACCACACTTCACCGCTCGTCCTGGCGCAGTTCGGCAAGGCGGTCACTGACTGGATTCGCGTCAAGCGGCAGACCAAGCCTGTCGAGCGCTGCAGAGAGATCGTCCGAAGGAGGGTCCGCCAATCCCTCCGAAGCGAGTCGCTCCAAGGCCCCGCCGGCCGGGACAGGAGGCCCCAGCCGCGCTACCGGACTTCCCCGAACCGTGATCTCGTAGCACTCACCGTCAGCGACCCGCCGCAGCCACCTGCTGGCGTGCTGTCGGAGTTCGCGAACACCTATCCTCTCCATGTGCTACATGATAGCACATGGAGCCCAACGTCACCGCTCACAGCCAGTACGCGCAGATCTACCGGCGTACGCCGCACGCGGGGTGATCGCGGTCGAGGGACTCAGGTGGTGACCCAGCCGCCGTTGACGTCGATGGTGGCGCCGTTGATGTAGGCGGCCTCGTCGGAGGCGAGAAAGGCCACCACCGTCGCCACCTCGGCCGGCTGGGCGAAGCGTCCGAGGGGAATGTCGGCGGTTATGAGCGCCTCCAAGTGAGGTTCGCGCTCGAAGATACCCGCTGCCATCGGGGTGCGGATCGCTCCCGGTGCGATGGCGTTGGAAGTGACACCTTGCGGACCGAGGTTGCGGGCGAAGTTCTTCGTGAACGAGATCAAACCGGCCTTCGCCGCCGAGTACACCGCCGAGTCCGCCAGGCCACCGGTGCGAGCCCCGATGCTGGAAATGTTGACGATCCGGCCCCAACCCCGCTCCGCCATGGCCGGACCCAACTGCCGGCCGAGCAGGAACGGCGCCCGCAGGTTGACCGCCATAACCCGGTCGTAGTCGCCCATGCCGAACGTCTCGAGCGGTTCCTGAACCAGGATCGCCGCGTTGTTGACCAGGATGTCCACCTGGCCGGCCTCCGTAACCACCCGCCGGCACTCGTCGACCCGGCTCAGGTCGGCCACGATCACCTCGTCGATCCACCCGCTCGCATGGGGTGTTATGTCAACCCCCAAGACCCGTACCCCGCCGGCTGCCAACTCCCGGGCTATGGCCCGGCCGATGCCCTGAGCGGTACCGGTAACCAGCGCGGTACGCGACATCACACCCGCCCCACATGGGCTAACTGACCGGTCCGGGCACTGCGGTAGGCCGCCTCGGTCACCTCCACCGCCCGTGCCCCCACATGTCCCGGCGAGCAGTTCCTAACATCCGTCCCGAGAGCCAGATCCACCAGGGCATGCACCGGCCCGTCACAGTCGTAATCCCCCGCATGGTCGTCCAGATCCAACCGCACCTCATGGCCCCCGTTCCCGTACCAGTACACCATCTCACGACCCACATCCACCGACAGCATCCCGGCCGACCCGACGATCCGCACCGACATGACGTGCTTGTTGCCGTCGTAGCCCAGGTGGCACGAACTCCCCGAGACTGTGGCGACACCTCCGTTGGAGAACCTGACGCTGATGGCGTCGTGCAGTTCCACGGGAGCTTGGAGGGGAGCCGACATGAAGGCGAAGACGCCGGCCGGATGGACATCCTCCGCCAGCCAGAAAGCCATCCCGAGAGCATGCGAAAGCTGGGCTTGCGCATAGCCACCACCCGATATGGAAGGATCCGTATAGGTCTCAGGGCGGGCGGTCGCCACCGGGGAGCCGGCGTCGTAGGGTCGCGCGGTGGCCAGCAGCTCCCGGGCGGCAGAGGACATGTCGATCATGATGTGCTCGACCTCACCGAACCCTCCGCCCTCCTCCACCAGTTCCTTGGCCCGGCGGACCATCGGCTTGTAGTTCCATCCCAGTGCCAGCAGCAGGTGGCGGTCGAGCCGCTCGGCAGTCTCCACCAGGTCCCATGCCTCTGAAGGGTCGACGGTGAACGGTTTCTCGACCAGCACGTGGGCGCCGGACTCCATGGCCGCCTTGGCGTGCTCGTAGTGGAACCGGTTGGGGCTGGAGACGACGCAGATGTCGAGATCATGCGCGAGCAACTCCCGGTAGTCGGTGGCCGCCACCTCGACTCCGAACTCGCCGCACACCCAGTCCAGCAACTCGCGGTCGGGACGGGCCACCCCCACGAGTTCGACATCGTCGGGCCGGCGGACCAGGTTGGGGATGTGGGAGGCCACCGCCCACGAACCGGCGCCGATCACCCCGGCCCTGAGCCTGGCCATCAGTCGCCCATCATGGTGAACACCCGCCGCGGGTTGTCCACCAGGATCGTCCGCAGGACCTCCTCGGACGTTCCCCTCCGTCTCATCCACGGAACGATGTTCTCGAGAATGTGGTCGTAGCCGTGCCCGCCGTAGCGGTGCAGCCGGTGCTTGGTGCAGATGTCCATGGACACGAGGACCCGCTCGGCGTGACCGTGCTCGAACAGCAGGTCGAGCCGGTCCAGCCGCTGGGCGTCACTGATGAACGACAGCCCGGGCGGGCGGCTGGGAACGATGCCGGCCTCGGTCTTCTGCGCCACCGTGGGATACATGGAGGTCTCCACTCCGAACAGGTCGTACTCCAGGTAGCAACCGGTCTCGGCGAGCTCGAGAGTGGCCCCGGACTCCAGAACGGTCCGGTCGACGTGGGCGATGATGATCCTGTCCGTGCTCATGCCGGCGTCTGTCAGGATCTCCAGTATCTCGGCAGGGGCGTCGGGATGCCGGCCGGGATGCACCATGACCGCGGCTCCCGTAGCGAGAGAGGCTTGCGCCGCCCCCCGCAGGGCCTTGCGCTCGTCGTCGCGCATCGGCCAGAAACATCCCATCTCGCCGATGAAACCGGCCCGCACCCCCGTGTGGTCTATGCCGACGGTGAGTTCCGTGACCATCTCAGCTGCAAGATCCTCCACCGAGCGGGCGCCCATGTCCGGGGGATGGGTCTCGCCAACGTAGAACCCGGTCCCCACCACGATCCGGACCCCGCTGCCCCGTGAGATCCGCAGGAGGGCACGGGGATCGCGGGCGATGTAACGGGTGGTGGGATCCACGATCGAGTCACCCCCCGCCCGGTAGTACCAGGCGGCCTCGTCACGGGCCGTCTCCTCGTCGTATAGCTGCAGGTTGTCGACGTTGGACGTCCAGTACTGGCGCACCCATTCGATGTTCTTCTCCGAAACCGGCTCGCGGGCTCGGTACCGCTCCGAAGCCTCCAGAGGCTCCACGAAGGACGGGTTCAGCAACAGCAGGTGATCGTGAGCCATCGTCACCCCGAGATCCTCGGGTGAAATCGGTCCGGTAACCGTCTGGACTATCAAGGTCATCGCGGGGGCACTCCTTGCAACTCCGGTACGGTGCTACGTGCTGATGCGTGATCGTAACGGACCGCGTTCCAGCCGGGGCACGTGAACACATGGCTGCACCGCGTCCTCCTGCTCGCACGTCCGGAGGGTTGTTCGAGCGGGTCAGGGGAGAGCGTCCCACTCCTCCCGTGTGTACTCCCGACCGGGATAGGCCACCCTGCCGAACGGCCATTCGTCATCGACCCAGCGGCGGACCGTCTCGTAGAGGTCCCCATCGAGGCCGGTGTCCACCTCGCTCGCTCGAACCCACATCGACACCTCGGCGTCGAAACCCTGTTTGGATGGTGGCTCGATGTAGAGACAACCGAGCTGCACGCTCTCGTCGAGGCTCATCACCGCGAAGGCGAAGGATCGACGGCGTTGGCCCTCCTTCTGGTGCCAGGCCAGATCGATCATGTCCTGCGTCAGCGTCAGGTCGTGCCTCGGCCAACCGGGCGAGTCGAAGAGGCAGCCCCTGAGGTGATCGACGCTGGTCATCACCGCGTCGTAGTCCTTGATGGTGTCGTGGATCGTTATCGGCCGGATCCTGAAACTCTCGGTCTCGACTCCCGACGGGGTCTCCATATCGAGCGGGATAAGCCTCGCCATTTCACCTCCCTGAGTCAGGTATATCCACCGGCACCGGCTGCGACTAAAAGACCCCGGCAGCAACCAGAGGATGACCGTGGGCCAATCGTCACCCAGAGGTCCCCGGAAACCATCGGTCCGCTCACCTTCGGACGTTGCCGCTCATGTCGGGGAGGGCTCCGTCCATATCCTCACGACGACTCGGAGACCCTGATCCTCAGCTGATCAAAGGCCACCGCGCTCAGCAAGAGCGCACCGAGGATGATCTCCTGCCAGAACGACGGGACGCTCAGCAGGTTGAGGCCATTGTTGAGCACACCGATGATGAAAACGGCCACCATCGTTCCGAGAATCGAACCACGCCCTCCGCTCAGGCTTGCACCGCCCAGGATCACAGCGGTCACGACCTGCAGTTCCAAGCCCTGGGCCGCGATCGGAGATGATGCACCGAGCTGGGAAACGATGATCAGCCCCGCCAGAACCGTGCTGAGGGCGGAGAGCAGGAACCCGATGACGACGTAGCGGTTCACGGGGATACCGGCTAGGCGAGCAGCTCTTGGACCTCCGCCCATCGCGTAGACGTGCTTTCCGAACACCGTGTACTTGAGTACGACGAAGTAGATGATGGCCACGAGAGCGAAGATGTATGCGGGCAGAGGAACGCTGAAGATCCTCTGCGTACCCAGCGTTCCGAAGCCGGGGAGGATTAGCGTCTGCCCGTTTGACACGAGCTTGGCAGCCCCCCGGAAAGCCGCCAGCGTTGCCAGGGTCGTGATGATGGCGTTGACGCGGAACATGACGACTCCAACCGCGTTTATAGCACCCACAGCCAGGCCGGCCGCCAGCGCCAGCAGGGCGGCAACTTCGACTCCGATCTCGGGAGCCGCCTTCGCCATGACCATGCCCACGAAGACCGCCGCCGACCCGACGGAAAGATCGAACTGTCCGGCGATGAGGAGCATGGTGGCCGGCGCCGCGATTATGCCCAGAACCGCCACATTGGTAGCGACATTGACCAGGTTGTTCGTCGTCAGGAAGAACTCGGACCGGATGGTGAAGAACGTGGCCAGGGCGAGCAGAACCACGACAAGAGCAGCGACTTCCGGTATCTGCGCAAGCCGCTGACCGCTTAGGCGCCGGCTAGCAAGCTCGGACCCCCCGCCTACATCCATCTTTTCGATCTTGGCCAAGACGTCACTCCTCTCGGTTCACAACCGGGGCCGTCCGCCATCAACACCGATCGATCCCCCCGAGCCGCAGCGCCGCGCCGGGGGGATCGTCGGTTGTCCAATTGCTCTAACCGCAGTCTTGGGCCGGATAGAAGTCGGTGAAGGCTGCTGTCGGGAACTCGGTTGCCCCGGCGATAGCCGGATTGTCGGTCAGTACGAAGTGAGCCGTCGCCAGCGGGTTCGGAACCGTGTGGCCCCGAGCCAAGGCGATAGCGGCTGGAACAGCCGTGCGGCCGTAACGCTCCGGGAAGTAGGCCGTGTCGGCAACCCAGTGCGGGTTGCAGTTCAACTCGATCCAGGAACTCTCGTCCGCTCCCTGGGCCGTTCCCCAGAACGCATCCTCTCGCCCGGCATTGCGGAAGGCGGCCAGAGCCCCCAGCAGCATGTCGTCGTTGGTAGAAGCAAGTGCAACCACTGCGGCATCGGGGTTCGCAGTCAGCCAGTCGGTGGTGTTCTCCCTCGCTTCGTCCACCGCGATGGACGGAACATCGATGAGGTTGTACTTGTCCTCGGGGATCGGACCGCAGATGGCCTCGAAGCCCTCGACTGCCCCGTCGCCACGGATCTGAACCACTTCGCCGGCGGCTAGCGCGTTCAGCAGGATGAACTCGTCATACTCGCACTCGTAGTTGGCTTCGATGTGTTTACCGGTTGCAGCCCCGGTCATGAACCCGGCAGCATGGTTGTCGGCGCCGAAGAATGTGGACTCGCACGGCCGTTGGTGAATGTCGATCGAGACGACCGGTACCTGCGGGCCCTCTTCACAGATCTGCGCAGATGCGTCCTCGAACAGCTGGAAGTTGATGAGGACATCGACTTCCTGCACCCGAAGAGTGCGGGCGCACTCCAAGGCCACAGCCGGATCCACCTGCGAGTCGCAGAATACGAACTCCGCCCCGGCGGCCTCTGCCTCCGCCCGGATGCTGTCGGAAACCAGCTTCACAAACGGAATCGATTCGCCGAGCGATATGTAGCCGATCTTCAGTCCTTCCCCGCTTCCGGGTACCGCATCGACATCGGTTAGTTCCTCGGCGGTGTACGCCCGTGTTTCGGGCTCGGGTGCCGCGGTGGTTGTCGGCGCCTCGGTCGTAGCGGGTGCCGCAGTGGTAGCGGGTGCCGCAGTGGTGGCCGGTGCCGCAGTGGTGGTTGTCTCGCTCTCATCGGTTCCGCAGGCAAGTGCCACTACGCCAAGGACTGTGACCAACACAATCCACCTAACACTCATGAGCTGTCTCCGCATCCGCAATCCTCCTTGTCGAGCGATCCGCACAGAATACGACCTAGGCTCAGGGCCTGCCAATCGTTTCCATCGCACATCCTGCACGCAACGCAACGAATCGTCAGGTGTATGCTCATCCTCCATCGAACGGGGAGGTTCTCAGGTGACAGACGCTGCATCCGGCGACCGCACGAACGAAACTCCTGCCCTCGAGTTGCAGGAACTCTCCAAGTCTTTCGGCGCGGTGAAGGCAGCCCGGTCGGTCAGTTTCAAGGTCCACCGGGGCGAGGTGATGGGCCTGCTAGGCGACAATGGAGCTGGCAAGACAACCGTCGTCAACTGCATCGCCGGCTCCTACCAGCCGGACTCCGGCGCCATACTCATCGACGGAACACCGGCCGACATTCAGGATCCTCAGTCAGCACGCGATCTCGGCATCGAAACCGTTTACCAGGATCTCGCCCTGGTTGAGACGCTCGACGTCACGTCCAACATGTTCCTCGGGCGTGAAGCCAAGAGGAGGTGGCCTTTGCTGCGATGGATGGGATGGATGGACCGTCGGCGCATGCAGCGCGAGACCATGCAGAACCTAGAGAAGCTCCACATCAATATCCCGTCGGTCAGATCGGTCGTAGCCCAGCTGTCGGGCGGCCAGCGGCAGGCTGTCTCGGTCGGTCGCGCCGTCGCCTGGGGACGGCATATCGTACTTCTCGACGAGCCGGCAGCCGCGTTGGGAGTCGAGCAAACGGAGCTGGTCTTGACCCTCATCAGGAGGTTGCGGGACGAAGGCGTGGCCGTCGTCCTGATCAGCCACAACATGCACGATGTTCTCGAGGCTTGTGACCGGGTGGTCGTTCTGCGTCACGGTACCAAGATCGGCGAGATGGACGATCTCACGGGCGTTACCACCCGCCATCTCGTCGACATGATCACCGGTGTAACGCTCGGAGAAGGCGATGTGCGCCATACGGAAGGCTGACGGGTAGTCAAGACTCCATTGCTCGGACAGTCCCTTGGGGTGGGACCGGAGCGACCCCGCGAGGTCACGAGAGGCTTGCCTCGAACAGCGCCGCAGCCGGGTCCGGCTAGTCTCGGACGCCGTACACCGTGACACAGGGAGGGACCCGTGAGTGACATCAGCTTCGTCGATACCCATGTCCACTTCTGGGACCGGCCCCATCCCACGCTGGAATGGGTCTGGTTGGCGGACGACTTCATCCACCCGCAACTCGGCGATACCGTGCTCCTGAAGTCGATGAAGAGGTACGCCGTCGACGAGTTCAGGGCGGAGGCCGAAGGCGTCGGCGTCTCGAAGGCGGTACATGTCCAGGCAGCGATCGGCAGCGAAGACCCGGTGGAGGAGACCAAGTGGCTCCAGGCGATGGTGGACCGTACCGGCTACCCGCTGGCCATCGTGGGTGACGCCCGCATGCAGCAACCGGACGTGGAGGCCACCATCGAGCGGCATGTGGAGTACGCGAACTTCCGCGGGATGCGGGACTTCGCCCAGGGCGACTACCTGGTGGACCCGGACTTCCACCGGGGCTACGCACTGCTGGAGAAGTACAACCTGGTTTACGACCTCGATGTCTTCTGGGAGAGCATGCACAAGGCGGCGGCCATGGCCGCCAAGTTCCCCAACATCATCCTGGTGGTCGACCATGCCGGGTTCCCCCAGGAGAGAACCGTCGAGTACTTCTACAACTGGCAGAAGGGCATCGCCGAGTTCAAGGGCATGGACAACGTCTACATGAAGATCTCGGGCCTGGGAATGGGTGACCACATGGCCGGCCGCAAGTGGACCATCGACACCATCAGGCCGTGGGTGGAGTCGTGCCTCGAGGTGTTCGGCGTCGCGCAAAGCTTCTTCGGCACCAACTGGCCGGTCGACAAGGACTACTCGACCTACGGAGAACTGATCGACGCCTACCGGGAACTGGTCTCCGGATACAGCGACGCGGAGCAGGCCGCCCTATTCTCGGGCAACGCTTCGAAGGTCTACCGGATCTGACCCCACCGCGCCTGGAGGGAGCCGGGTTCATCCTCCGCCCGGCTCCTCTCCGGCTGGAACGTCCATCGGGATCCGTCGAATGGGAGGTGAAGGAAGAATGGCCAGAACAGCCCTAGTCACGGGATCGGCCCGTGGGATAGGCGCCGCCATATGCAGGGCGCTGAAGAGAGAGGGGATGGCGGTCATCGGGACTGACGTCATCGACCATGAGCACGAAAACGTCGACCGGGTGATCGAGGCGGACCTGTCCGACCCTGCGGAGTGCGAGCGACTGATCACCGAGGCCGGACCGGTCGACGTTCTCGTCAACAACGCCGCCATCTTCTTCCACAAGCCGATCCCGGAATTCACGGTGGAGGACTTCGACTACACCATCGCCGTGAACCTGAGGGCCAACTTCCTCCTCTGCCAGGGCCTGGTGGAGGGAATGGTGGAGCGGGGTTGGGGACGCATCATCAACATTTCCAGCGTCGGCGCCCGCACCGGCGGGGTGTCGGACTCTGCGGTGTACAACGCCACCAAGGCGGCCCTGATCTCGCTGGCCAAGAACTTTGCCCGCAACTACGGCAAGCACGGGGTGACCGCCAACGCAGTAGCGCCCGGGTTCGTGGACAGCTTCATGACCAGCCACGTCCCAGAAGAGGACAGGGCCCTGTACCTGAGCCAGATACCGGTGCGCCGCTCCTCCCAGCCGGAGGAGGTAGCAGACGTGGTGGCCTTCCTGGCCGGCGACGGTGCCTCCTTCGTCACGGGGGCCACCATCGACATCAATGGCGGCTGGGTCATGACTTGAGAGGGTGTACGAGTAGACGGACCCGACCTTCCTCTTCATGACGTACCCGGTTCCCACTCGGAGCACTCAGCGTTCGCCGGCTCCAACCCCAAGTGACCGGTAACCCGGAGGATCCACCGGATGAGCAGGTATCCGCGCACCGACTCCGGCCTCGGGATGCGATCATTCCGGCTCCAGCCCATGCTGTTGTCTTGCGTGGTCCGTCGCTTGCTGGCCTTAGTCGCCTGCGAGAGCTACGGTCAGTACCGCCGGGGCAGGACGCACCGCGATGCGCTACCCGGTCGGGCAAGTCGGCTCTTGTGGAGCAGTGATGATCATCCTCGCAAACGGCAGGACGAAGGAGGTCACCCAGCGGACCGACGCCAACGGGGGTCTTTGGGTGCGAATCGACGAGCTTCCCGGCGCCACCGGCTGGCAACTCAAGCCGGAGGGTGCGTGCCTCGATGAGCTGTGCGTGCCGCTGCCGGCGGACAAGCGTACAGCTTGGATCGCTGACGCCGAAGGTTGGGCGTGGTTCTGCTACTCGGGCTTCGCTGACATGATCGGCCAGAAGTACGTGCGCGACGGCGACGTTTGGAGCCTCGGCTCGGTGCCCGAAGTCCGTCGGTCAGGGCTGGAATCCGCCATAGCCCCCGACTTCGAGGTGACCGAACGCAACGGCCACACGTTGAGGCTCTCGGACTTGCGGGGTCGAAAGGTGGTGCTGTTCACCTGGTCATCGTGGTGAGGGTGCCGCTTCAGCCTGCCGGTCTGGCAGGAACTGTACGAATCGATCGGCCCGGACCGGTTCGAGTTGGTCAGCGTGGCGCAGGACTCGGGGGGTCCCGAGGCTGCGGACAAGTGGTTCGACCGGGCCTCGCCGACCTACCGCTGCGTCGTCGACCCGACACATGAGATCAGCTCGCTGTTCGGTTGGGTGAACGTGCCGTCCGCCGCGTGGATCGACGAGGACGGGCGCATCGTTCGCAGCAACGAAGGCGTGTACCCGGGTGAGGCGACCGTCAGGTTCGGCCTCGGCAAGGTTCGCCTCGGCGGTAACGCGTTTGCCCGGGCGACTCGGGACTGGATCGAGCGAGGAGCCGACAGCGAGCATGTCTGGTCGAGCGAGGAGCTGTCCGAGCGGCTCAAGCCCGTCGACGGCGACACGCTGCTGGCAGAGGCAACGTTCAAGCTGGCTTTGCACTTCGAGGCAGTCGGCGACAGCGAGCGTGCCTGGCTCCACTTCACAGCGGCGCAGCACTTGGCGCCCGACAACTGGAACTATCTACGGCAGGGCTGGACCCACAAGGGTACGCTCTATGCCAACTTGAAGGTGCTGAAGCGAACGAAGTACCTGCGCAAGAATTCCAGCAAGAGCTTCTACGATCCCATGGGGTTGCCCGGCGAGAACCACAGCCGGTTCACCGAACCCGAGTGGCTGTGGACGTCCGCCGCCCGCCGCCTCAAGCAACTGCTCCACCGCTAGAGGGGAACCACGCGAGCCTCCAGCGCAACCCGGACATGAACCGACATCGACACCGCCGGTTCGATCAGTCGACAAGTTATTCCGTTTCGTCCAGCCGGACCGTAGAATGCCTGGCGTTATGTTCATGTGTCCTGGCTTGAAGTCGTTCCCCCGATACCCGTGCAAGCACCGTTAGCACAGGAGTCGCTATGAGTGAAGCCGGAGGGAGGCCCACCATAAAGGAGGTCGCCCGGCGAGCCGGTGTGGCCCTCTCATCTGTATCGCGTGTGCTGAATGACCACCCCGATGTGAGCGAGAGCATGCGGGCGCGGGTCCACGAGTCCATCACCGCGCTGGGCTACGAACCCAACCTGCTGGCGGCCGGGCTACGCAGGGGTAGCAGTCGCACGGTGGGGTTCATCGTGGCCGATCTCCGGAACCCGCTGTACGCCTCGATCGTCACCGCCGCCCAGAGGGAACTCGGCGGGGCGGGCTACGCGGTGGTGATCACCAGCTCGAACAGCGAGGCCGAGCGGGACGAGGAGATGGCCCGGGGGTTACGCCTCCGGCAGGTAGATGCCCTGATCGTATCGCTGACCGACGAGACCCACCCCGGCGTCATCGAAGAACTGGCCCGGTTCGACGGTCCGGTCGTGCTGCTGGACCGCCAAGTGCCGGACCTGAGAAACGCCTCCACGGTGGAAACCGACCACGGCACCGGCATGAAGAGGGCCACCCGGCACTTGATGGAACTGGGTCACGAGCGGATCGCCCTGATCACAGGACCCCTGGAGGCTCGGCCTTCCGCTCAGCGGGTCAAGGCGTTCCTTGATGTGCACCGGGAGAACGGGCTCGAGTATCCCGAGGATCTCGTGAGGACCGGGAGCTTCGAGCCTGGCTTCGGCGAGGGGTCCACATCGGAACTCCTGCAGGCCGACCGTCCCCCAACCGCCCTGATCGCGGGCGGCAACCAGTTGCTGACGGGGGTTCTGCGGAGCCTTCGGGGTCTTGGCATCGAAGCTGGCAGGGACCTGGCCCTCATCTCCTGCGACGACGTCCCCCTGTCTGAACTCCACACCCCGCCGATCACCGTCATCGACCGGGACATCGAGGAGTTCGGCCGGGCCGGCGCCCGGCTCGCTCTGGAGCGCCTGTCCGACCCCGACGCAGCTCCACGCAAGGTGGTGCTGCCGACATCTCTCGTCCTACGCGAGTCGACCGTCAGGGTGCCCTCGCACTGATACCGGACTCATGTCCCTATCAGGGCCCATCGGGTCGGCAGGAAACACCGTGCGGTGGTAGTTCCAAGCCGCTTCTACGGATATCCTGGGAGAGCACTGAACGGCTCAAAAGAACCGCCCGAACGACTGTCCTAGGAGGGTGCTGAGCAATCCACCAGCGGCCTGCCAACCGCCCGCAAAATGCCTGGGCCGGCGGGCGGCAGACCCGAGCAATCGTCATTGTTCAGCACCCTCCTAGTGTCCCGAGTCGGAGGTTCGTCACAGAAGAGCGGGCTACACCTCCACCCCACCGAACCCCGAGAACGCGAAAACCGCCCGAACGTGCCTCTTCCCTTGGGATCCCACCCCCGAGGGTCACGGACGCGACCTTCTATCCCCTGTGCGGGCCGGTTCCGGACAGTATGAACCCTGCCACGGTCCGCTCGACGTCGGAAACGAAC
>JAPOQZ010000232.1 GCA_026710435.1 bacterium
GGGTTTCCCCTTAATGAAGCCGAGATGGGCAAGTTCCTGCACGATCTGGAGGTCGTCCCAGAGTTCGTTGACCGTCCGCTCGACGGCGCTGCCCCGGTCAGGTAGGGAAAGGATGCCCACGACCTGTGGAAAGTAGGCGTTAGACGCAGTCCTGATCAGGAGCCGGCTCGGTTGGTCGCAGTCCTCATCAGTGTTTAGGCCAAGCCACGGCCGCTTGCCTCGACAACCGCCGAGTGGGCGGGTACCGATGTCCGTAGTCTCGTAGAGGCGTCGCGACTTGCGACACTCGCACCGAACGACAAGGTCGGCCAGGTCGCCGGTGGTTCCCTGCTCGTCGAGCCAGAGTTGGCGTCCGCAGCGTTGTCCACGTCCGTGTACGAACCCGACCCAATCCAGATCGTCCACATGGCCCCTCGGACAGGCGCGCACGAAACGGGTAGGAACCACGGACCGACGCTCGTAGCGCATCCGATCATCGAGCGTCCTCCGATGCACGAGCCTTCGGGAGCGGGTCTGCCGCTTCTCTGAGGGGGGTCCGGTGCCGGCATCGCCGGACGGGTTGGTCTCTTGCACGACGAACCACTCGGGGAACCGCCACGCGCCGATGCCCTGTCCCGATGCCCAGGGTTCCGACGGCTCGGGCGGGGGAGCATACATCTTCGGCGCCTGGACACCGGTGATGATCCGCAGAAAGCCGGTGAGCCGCTCGTCCACCACCTCGTTGAGGTTGGCCGTGCTCGGCCAGGTCTCGAGCCCGCCGACGATGGCGGCATGGTCGGGCAGGTCGATCAGCGCGCCCGGCCCGTAGGTGGTGATCACCTGGCTCTGGCGGATCTGCCCGTGGGCTCTGGGACTCATGGTTCGGAGTCGGGAAGCGAAGCGGTGAGCGGCTTGATGTAGAGGTTCACGTCCGGCTCCACGTCCCGCAGCGAGCGGTTGGCGCGGAACTTGCGCTGGTGGGGTGAATCGAACTCCTCCTCGAGCATCTCCCGCAGCAGGCGTCCGGGTGCCCTGCCCGGCTCGTACTTCTGGTACTTCACAGCGCTGTTGACGCTCTGGTAATGGTCCACGACCGCCAGCCACGAGTCGAGCAGATCGACCACCCGGGCAGCCACGCTCTGGCGGCGCTCCTCGCGCTCCGCCTCATCGTCCAACGGTTGGCTGTCCACGCGCTCCTGGAACAGTTCCCGCAGCCGACGCTCGACCGCGGCCCGCACGGTTCCGAGCGAGTTGACACCGCTTGGCGGGGTCAGGACCGGTTCGGCGTGGCGGGCGTATCCAACCAGCGCGCCGGCCATGCCCCGGTCGAGGGCGCGTGCGGAGAACGGAGTGACGCTCGATGCCTCGACGGACCGGTAGAAGGTCTCGTGGTAGTGGCGGAACCGTTCGTAGTGGGACCGGTCGCGGGGCTTGTGGATGTTGAGCAGCGTGACCACCAGTCCGGGCTTTCGATCGTCGCGGCCCACGCGGCTGGTGGCCTGGATGTACTCGGCGTGGGTCTTGGGCTGGCCGAGCACCACCATCAGTCCCAGCCGGGGAATGTCGAGACCCACCGAGATCATGTTGGTGGCTATGGCGCTGTCAACCCGGTCGCGCTCGTGCGCCCCGCATCCCAATCGACGCCGCGCCTCGGCCACCTTGCCGGTCGGGACCCGCGACGTCAGTTCCACCACCTCCGAGAAGGTCTTGCGATTCCGGAACAGGACGTCGGCGTACGGCTGGCCGATGCGCCTTCTCCGTCCGTAGCCCTTGATGGTGTTACGGACCTCCTCTTCGAGGATGCGTCTCGCCCCGCCCAGCTCGCGCAGGCTGTTGAAGTAGCCCAGCACGGTCATGTACGGGTCGGCCGGATTGTCTACGTTCTTGTGCCCGCCGGAATCCCGGTAGGCGCGCTCGGCTGCCCCCATCAGCGCCAGCCAGACGCGGCGCATCAAGGTCTTCGGGTTCCGGCCCGGTGACGCGATGCCGAGATAGCGCCGGCCCGGTGCCTGATCGTTCGGCACGATCTCGGCGAAGAACGAGTCGCGCCGGCCAGGCCCCGGGGGCGGGAAGATCCGGGTATTGGATCGTGCGAACAGGGCTTGGATCTGGTCCTGAGCCTGGCGCACCGTGGCGGTGGAAGCCACGATCTTGGGCAGTACGTCCGGGGTGGAGGCGTCTCCCTGGTCATCGGTACCTGCGGCCCGCACACACAGAGATTCGATGACAGTCTCGTACAACCCGGCCATGGTGCCAAGCGGTCCGGATATCAGGTGCAGCTCGTCTTGGATCACAAGGTCGGGCCCAGGAAGCGACCGCCCGAGGGGCCGGCCCCGCCTCGGGTCGGCGGCGCCGTAGAACCCGGCTTCGTCATAGCGATCCGCCCCGCCGAGCAGTGCCCCGGTCTGGGCTGTCCACGGCAGCGAGGCGAACTTGTCCACGGTGGCGATCAGAAAGGCCGGCAGGCGCCGGTAGATAGGCTCGTCCACGCCCAGGATCGGCAGAGGACGATCACCGCTGAAATCACACTCGAAGTCAGTGCAGACGATACGAAGCTCGGACGGGGCGTCATCATCGGGCCGTAGGTCGAAGGAAGCCGGCTGGAACCGGGTGTCGCACCAAGGACAACTCTCCAAGGGGATCGGCAACGGCTTCCCTGTCGGGTTGGCCTTGAATTGGATGGTCTTTGACCGGGCCGAGCCCGATTTCCCATCCCCCTTGCGACCCATGATGTTCGGGGTAGCCGCCTTGCCGACCCACAGGCCGATCTCGAACGGCCAAGCGCCGTAGCGTTCGAGCTCGGCCTCGCGTTCAAGCTCGAGCGCGCAGACAAGGCCGGCCGCGCGGGCCAGTTGGTCCAGCGTGAGAAGACGCAACGTGTAGCGCATAATCACGGTGACCCCGGCGCCATGCCTACCGTTCTGGCCTGGGTTGCGTAGGCGCCTCAACACCATGGCGAAGGCGGCCAGACCCAGGTATGCCTCGGTCTTGCCGCCGCCGGTCGGGAAGAAGAGAAGGTCGACAATCTTGCGATGGGGATGGTGCGGGTCGCCGAGGCCGGGAAGGTTCAGCAGGATGAACGCCAGCTGGAACGCCCGCCATCGAGGGGCCGCTTCGTCGGGCCCTAGCCGCTGCCGCAGGGCTCGGGCCACAGCCCGGTTGGCCATCCTGAAGGCGTCGAGGGCATCAGGATCGTTAGCGAGAAACTCGATGCCGCTCTCGATGCGAGTGGCAGCGATGCCAGCCTGACGCAGCAACTCCTCTGCGGTCGCCCGACGGTCGCCATCTTGAGCTCCGAGCCCGTCGCGCTGAGCGCCGATCCAGGACCGGTAGTGGCCCACGAGTGGCTTCAGCGCTGCGGAGGCTGCCTCGCCGTCGGCCAGGGCGCCGAGGGACTCCATCGACAACCCAACATCCGGAATCTTCACAGGCTCGGTCTTAGCAACGGTGGCGGTCGGGATCCATGCCGTACGCAGCAGGTGGCAGTCACCATCGACTACCTCCCATTCGGCGGACACGCCGTGACCGACGGCGTACTCGGGTGTGTCGGCGTAGTGGAGGTCGGCGACTCGGTCGTCCCACTCCGCAGCCACCGTCCCGCGGGGGTCAGGCCGGGGAACGAAGGATTCGTTGCACGCGATTTCGAGTTCCGCCTGGAAGGCGTAGGCCCGGTCGGCGACTCCGACACCACCCGGATTGCCGGGGACTGGCGGCCGATTGTTCACGAGGAACACCGAGACCGACCTTGTGCCACGGGGAAGACCTGCGACACGCTGGCCATCGATCTGCCTGGAGACCACATGCAGCCTGAGACCACCGGACTGCGGGACCTTCCGGTCAGGAGGATCCGAGAGGGCAACGCTCAAGGTCCGCTCCTCGGCCCTTCTCTGCCAGACAGCTACCGGTTTGCCGTCGGCGCCCTCCACCTCACCCGCCTCGTAGTCACCCCAACGAACCGTCACGTCGAGGCTCTCGGTCTGCTCGGACACGAGGAAGCTCAAACCTATCGAAGACGGGAAGAAGCCCTTCTTCGCCGCCCGGCGTTCCTCGGCGGACTCCTCCGCCAACCCGGCCATCTCCGGAACCTCGTCGAGCGACTCGTCCTCGTCCAAGTCGCTACGGTCCTCGAACGGCGTGTCCGACGGGATCAGGAACCCGGTCAAATACCAGTTCGACGGCCTCACCCACCCGGGCAACCGTTCATCAGCAAGATCAGAGTCCCGGCCGGGTCCCACCAAGTCCAGCCGTAGCGCGTCGACCAGATAGTCGCGCACAGCCGGTGAGTCGTCCCACGGTGAGCCTGAGGAGGATAAGTCAGCCGTCATCTGCCGTACTGTAGGCATTACGGCGCTTGCTGCAGGTCGAACGGCGAACCGACACACGCGGCCGAGCCTCGGTTGTCATAGCCCGGGCGTAGACTACGTTCGACGTGAGTAGCGAGGCTACCGCTTCGATGTCTGATCAGAGGGGCTCGCAGGAGGTGAGAAAATGACCACCATCAGGGTGGTGACTCGTGAAGAGTTCCTGCGGCGACTTGAGAAAGAACTGGAGGAGGAGCGGATGACTGTGGAGGAGTTTCGCGCCGAGGGCGAAGCGGATACTCTCACCGACGCCCACCTCCGCGATCTCTGGCTGCACTACCGACCTCTTCTCTTCGACGAGTGACGGAAGGAACACTCGAGGCCGCCACAGCGACCTTCGTAGCAGTCCTGAACCGCGTGGTAGCCGCAGCCATTGACACTGATGTCACGTTCGTGCCGGAGCGGATAGCCGACGGTCAGCGAGCCTCAATCGAGTCCTCGAGGATGGGGGAACGGTCGGAGGGGTTTCCACTCGTTCGTGCGAACGATGATCCTGCCAGACCGGCACTACTGCTAAAGGCCAAGTACCTAGTCAAACTCGCGCGAGGAAGCGAGTACCTCCGGGTGATCACATCCACCGTGGGGTTGTGGGTGGACGTCACGGGAGGGCGCAAGAAACATCGGCCTTTGGTTCGGCTGGAGTACGACAGATATCCGCGCTCATCGGATAGACCGGCAGCGCATGTTCATCTCCATGCCAACTCCCCGGAGATGGCATGGGTATACGGGTCGAGCGGTCAGGCGGCGCCTGATCTCCACGCGCTGCACTTCCCCGTAGGGGGGCAGCAGTTCCGACCGACGCTGGAGGACTTCCTGCTCTTCTTGAATCGCGAGAAGCTCTACACCGATTTCAAGCCGAACTGGAAGCCAGAGGTAATGCGCTCACTTCGTGAGTGGCAGGACCGACAGGCCGCGGCGACGGTGAAGAAGTATCCGGAACTATCGGCCAGCGTGTTGAAGAAGCTCGGATACGTCATCTCACCGTCCGGCGACCGCCCAACCACGAAGCCTAATCCCACAAGCTCGAAGGGGCCAGTGCGCACGACAGACACGTAGAACCCCATTTCGGAGACTCGCTCCTTGTTGTCATCGCCTCAATCCTCGAACGGCGTCTCCGAAGGGATCAGGAATCCCGCCAGGTACCAGCTGGGCGGCTTCACCCACCCGGGCAACCGTTCCTCGGCAAGACTAGAGTCCCTCCCGGGTCCCGCCAGCTCAAGTCGCATCGCCTCTGCTAGGCACTCCCGTAATGCTGGCGAACTCTCCCACAGAGGGCTTGAAGACGATGAGGTGGCCGTCATCCGCCATACTGTAGGCGAACGGCTGCTGCCGCCCGAGCCGCTATCGGCTGTCACAGCCCGGGGCTAGATGTGATTGAGGCTTCAACCTGAATCCACCGACGGCCTTGTCGTGGACGATTCAGATCGGCATCACAGAGCATCCTGTGTGTCACACCCTTGCGTTATACCTATGTTCAGTACCCGCTCGCATGACACAAGGACAACCATGGCTCCACAGAAGACCTACTCCCGCAGTGACCAGATCGGCGAAGAAGGCCAGCGATTCGTCGCGCTGAACGTGACGCGGCTGGGCCACATCTGGCATGACCGGCGTATCGATCATGGCGTGGACGGTTCGATCGAGTTGGTGGATCCGGTTGTGCGATCTGTATCGAATGTGCATTTGATGGTGCAGAACAAGACAACAGAGGGACGCTTCGCGGCCGAGACCGCGACCTCGTTTCACTTCCTTCTCAAGGCAGTTGATATCGCGTATTGGCGCGGCGGGTCCAACAGAGTGATCGTCGTGTGCTCGCGGCCGAGCACCGGCGAGATCTGGTGGGCACCCGTGGAACGGGCGAAGCCACCAGCACCGGGGCGTAAGTCGTGGCGGCTGGACTTCGACAAGGACTCCGACCGCTTGGACGAGAACTCGGTCGGTCGACTGGTGTCGTGGGCCACGGAGGGCACGCCGGGAGGAGCGGTCTCTGGACGCAGGCGTCGGGCCGAGACGCTCCAGACCAATCTCCTGCGAATCAAGGAGCTACCCCGAGAGGTGTTCTTCGGACCGACATGGAAACCGAGTCCTCGTGAACTCGGTCCGGCCCTTCGGAAGCGGGGCTACCGCCGCAGTGATTGGATCATCCGCGGTGGAGTGGTATACAGCTTCGCTCGGCCCGAGCGCGATGGGCTCGGAGACTTCCTCGATGACGGATACGAGACCATCGACACCACCGAATGGGCAGAGAGCAAGGATCTCGACACGCTGTCGATGTTCGCTGATCTGCTTCGCCAAGCGCTGCGGGATCAGGAACACCGGCAGCTATGGTTTCACCCGACGAAGCGTCTGTTCGTGTTCCGCGGTCCGCAAGACAACCGAAACGCGGTGAGGGTCAAAGTGAAGCCGAACAAGCCTGGCCGCACCGTGTTTCAGCGCTACTTCAAAGACGACGAACGTACAGAATTCAAGGACTGCCGCCACTACGCGGCAGCTATCCACTTCGTACGCACCGACGAGGGTTGGGTCGCTGAGATCAACCCGACCTACTACTTCACCTTCGACGGGTACCGCGAACTTCCTTGGGGCGAGGACAGGGTGAAGGGCATGAAGAAGATCGAGAAAAACCCCGCAGTGCGTGGTCTCGTGCAGTTCTGGGCTGAGTATCTTGGCAGGCCTCCTGAACTCGGAGATCCCTATCGGCCCCTGCTCTTCAGCAATCTGGTCACTCTGGGCGTCGATACTGGAATCGATGACAGGGACTGGCAAGCGACCGTCGGCGGCACCGGCGACCGTGTCACTGACTCTGGCCAACAGGAGTTGTGGTCATGAAGGCGAGGGTCCTTGACGAACCGAAGCTCGACTTCGCTCACGGAGGGTCACACGAGGATCCCCGCTCGGGGATCACCGACTACGGACCGGTTGATCTTGGGACACTGGGTGCTCCGACGCGAATCCGCGTCGGTCTTGTCGGCCCGGCCGAAGGTATCTCAGGTGCTCGTGCCTGGCTGGAACGATGCCGCATGCCGATCGAGGCGAAAGCGAACAACCGTCACCCGCGCCTGTTCCCGAGGTTCCCCGGATTCGCGACCGACCGCTGCTTCCGCTCTGAGCTTGTGTTCGACGACACCTGGATGAGAGCGATCCCGAGTCGGCAGCTAGATCGAATCATTCTCGCCAAGCCGGTCAACCTGGCTACTGCTGAGTGTGTCGACCTCTATCAGCGCGAGATCGCTGATCTCTACCAGAAAGGCATCGTAGATCTCATCGCGGTGGCACGCCCCGACGATCTCCAAGACGACATTCCCGAAACCACGCGATTTGCAGCCACGAAGGTTGAGACAAGCACAAAGGTCTCCTCAGCCCACATCGACTTCCACGACCTGCTGAAGGCGTGCACGCTGGGCTGGGGTATCCCTCTGCAGGTGATGAGGTCGACCACCTGGGATCCCACCCGTCAGACAGCAAAGAGCCAGGCACGGCGATCCTCGTCCCTTCAAGACGAGGCGACGCGGGCATGGAACCTCCACACTGCGCTGTACTACAAGGCCGGTGGCGTGCCATGGCGGATGCGGCGCCAGCCCGCCGACCTCAACTCTCTCTACGTCGGAGTGTCCTTCTTCCACTTGACGGATCGGGCTGAGGTCCATACGTCGGTGGCTCAGGTATTCGACGAGCGTGGCGAAGGTGTCGTGGTTCGCGGCGGGCCAGCGGCCCGTAAGAAATCGGATCGCCAGCCCCACCTGCGACGAGCCGACGCCGACGATCTGCTGGGCACGGCACTAGACACCTACCAGCGGGAGCATGGTCACTTCCCGGCGCGTGTGGTGATCCACAAGACCTCGGATTTCGATGACGAAGAAGTGTCAGGCTTTGAAGCAGCCGCTGATCAGCGACACATCTATCACCTTGAATTCCTCTGGATCGTTGGCGCGAGCGAGGGAACCCGGCTCTTCCGCAACGGCGAATACCCGGTGCTACGGGGAACATTCGCAACGATTGCAGAGCGACGCCATATCCTCTACACCCGAGGCAGCGTAGACCTCTACCGGCTCTATCCAGGCATGTACATCCCAGCCCCTTTGGGCATACGACCGGCAGTAACCGAACAAGGCGTCGAAGAACTCGCCGAGGAGATACTGGCTCTATCGAAGATGAACTGGAACCAGAGCCAGTTAGACGGGCGACTCCCGATCACGCTGTCGGCATCCAAGAAGGTGGCGAGGATCCTCAAGAACCTGCCCGACGACTATCCGGCGTCTAACCGCTACGCGATGTA
>JAPOQZ010000175.1 GCA_026710435.1 bacterium
GGGACTACGGCCATTTCCACAATCCCGTCTCGGCCCGGCGGGACCTTCACCCGTCGGGTGAAGCCAGGCCCAGTCACGATCATGTGGTTGATGTGGCCTGTTGCCGTGGGTGTGTCTGGAAACATGAAGAATCAAGGCTAGCGGGCCGGACGGTCGAACTGGTCGGCGGTGAACTGCGCGACGGCTTCGACACCGGGTTCGTGTATACGGACAGGGTGCGGAGGTCCCGGTGTCGGCTTTGGCTTGCAGCATGACGGCGGACGCTCCTGCTTCGGCGAGGTGGGTGAGAGAGGAGTGGCGGAGTTGGTGGAGGGTCCACCCTCCGGGGTGCTTTTGAACTGGGAGGCGGCTGTGCGGTAGGTGAGCCGGGCTTGGACGGTCGCTGCGTACAGGTCACGGGCCGCAGGTTCGGTGCGGGTGCGCCAGCGGGTTGGAAAAACGGGACCGTGGGTGCGGTCGGTGAGGTAGCGGCCGAGGAGGCGGGCGGTGGGCGCCGCCCAGACCACCGTGTCGACGTTGCCGCCTTTGGAGCGGATCCGGACCCTCCGCCGGGCCCGGGTCGAGGTCTTCCACGTTGAGGGCTAGGACCTCTGACCAGGCGTTCCGCAGGGTTTACGCGTCGGGGCAGTCCGCGTAACGCCTGGTCGGGGGGTTTCGGTGGGGCGGGGATTGCAGGTATACGCCCGAGACCTGCAACAATCGGTGGCAGGGTTCCGTCTCAGCCCGGGCCTGGCGGGTCGGGCACGCCGGTTCGGTTCACGCCTTGTGTGCGCCGTGTCGGCTAGCCGCTGGGCAGCCCGAAGTACCTTCTGGCTTCGGCGACTTCCTCCGGCGTCAACTCCCCAACCCAGATGGAGCACGACCCGGCCCCGACCGTACACTTGATTCTCTCCCACCAGGAATCATCCCCCGTTGAGTAGTAGACCACCGCACGGCCCCGCTCGTCAATCCCGTGAGTGGAGCCACCACCACTCCACGGAACCGTCCCACCTCGGGTACATCCGATGTAATTGGACTCGACCACGAACCGTTCCGACGACCCGCAAACATCACTAGCAGACATGTCCGGTCCGCCCACAGGGGCGGTAGCACTGCTGACCATCACAGCCGCGACCACCAAGGCCACAACAAGACCAGCCTCGATTACCAGCCGTTTCTTCACTCGCCGAATCGTACCCTGAATGGATGGTCTCAGTGTCCGGAAGTCACCGGATGGTTCGACTCGTGAACCCCCTGCCACCTCTCTTCAGGCCGACCCGGATCGCGCATAGCACGGGGAGTCGGTCTGCATATCCGCCCCCGGAACCTACCGGCGTACCAACATCACCCACCCCGACAGACAACACAGACCCCAACACGAAACACACACCCCCAAAAACCCGCATTTAGCACCACCCTCCTAATGGGGGTCCACCACTTCTGCCGGTTCTTCTGGGTGGGTGTGGTGGTTGAGCGAGCCGGCCGGTGAGTACTTCACTCTCTTGGAACGTTGATTCCTGGGGCTAGAGCGTGCCCCGGCCGGTTAGCGAGAGCCTCTTGTAGCGCTCATGGGGTGGCGTGCCGTCAGAGCACTGATCGGTTAGGTCGCCGCCAGGGTTTCTCCACAGCTCAGAGAGAGAGCAGAATCTGCGCGGAAGGAGACGAAGGATGATCTTGGTGGGTAGCGATTGGGCTGAGGGCCATCACGATGTGTGTGTGATGGACGAGGAGGGAACCCGGCTGGGGTACGCTCGTCTACCCGAAGGCTTGGCGGGTGTGGCCCGATTCCACGAAATGGTCGCCGAGGACGTATCCGACCCAGCTGAAGTGGTGGTAGGCATCGAGACTGATCGTGGTCTGTGGGTAGCTGCGGTGGTGGGCGCCGGCTATCAAGTGTATGCGATCAATCCTCTGGCTGTGTCCCGTTACCGGGACCGTCACAGCCTGGGGGGCGCCAAGTCCGACCGCGGGGACGCCAAGGTGTTAGCCGACCTGGTACGCACCGACCGGCACAACCATCGTCGGGTGGCTGGTGACAGCCCCCAGGCGGAAGGCATCAGGATCATGGCCCGCACACATCAGAACCTGATCTGGGCGCGGGTTCGGCTTACCAACCAGCTGCGAAACGCGCTGAGTGAGTACTACCCGGCAGCGCTGGAAACGTTCGGGGACCTGGCCCATCGCGACGCTGTAGCGGTTCTGGGCCGGGCACCCACACCACGTATCGGTGCCCGCCTGACGCTGCCCCAGAACGTCCTTGATGGGAGTACTAGGGACTCACCCGTGACGATCACTTCGCCCGTACGCAGTGACGGCAGCACCGCGGCAAGGCCCGAAACGCTGTCCGGCAGATCGGCCTCGTCGCTGCCCCCAGCCGGGGTGGCGTCTTAGACTTGGTGGCCGAGCTTCGCTCACGAACTTGCCGGACGCGCCCAAGCCTTCCAGAAACTTGCCGGCGGTGGCATGGACCTGTCTGAAGTGTTGGATGTGTCCGGGCTGGCGATCTCGGACTGAGCAGTCACCTATGGACCGTGGCCGACATAGCCTCGGCGTTGCTTCTCGGCCTGATTACCGGCATCATCTTGGAACTCCTACCCCCTATACTCGCGGCGGGCAAAGTTGAGGCCCGGCTTGAGCTGCTTTGCGAACGGCGTAGCCGACCTTCAGCGAAACGCTGGCCATATCCCTGTGACACCGCGACACGATGGGACACCGTTAGTGACAACGAGAGTTAGCCAAATGACTATCTACCCCGGTAAATGATGCTAACTGACGAGATGGAGTGGGACTCACCCATGTACCGGGAAGCGGCCAACCAGTTCGAGAACGTGGCCGAGTTGATGAACCTCGACGACAACGTCCGGGAAAGGCTGATCATGCCGCAGCGGTCGCTGGTGGTCACCTTCCCCTACCGGACCGACGAGTACTCGAAGGTCCGGACCGCCTTCGGTTACCGCGTCCAGCATGTATTGACCATGGGACCCACGAAGGGGGGGATCAGGTACGCCCCGGATGTCAATCTCGGTGAGGTGGCCGCGCTCGCCATGCTCATGACCTGGAAATGCGCCCTGGTGGGGCTCCCGTTCGGGGGTGCAAAGGGTGGCGTCAGGATCGATCCTCACGGACTGTCCCGGACCGAGTTGCAACGGGTCACGAGGCGGTACACCGCCGAGGTGATCAACATGATCGGACCCCAGAAGGACATACCGGCGCCCGATCTCGGGACCGACGAGCAGGTAATGGCCTGGATCATGGACACGTACAGCCAGAACCAGGGCTACGCGGTCCCGGCGGTCGTGACCGGAAAGCCTCCGGAACTCGGCGGATCCGTCGCTCGCCGGGAGGCCACCGGGCGGGGCATCATCAGCCTGCTTCCCTCGGCTGCTCTCCGATGCGGGGTGGGGGTCGACGGTGCCCGGGTTGTCATCCAGGGGTTCGGGAACGTAGGCCGTTACGCAGCTATCGCGGCAGCCGAAGTGGGATGCCGGGTGATAGCTGTGGAGGACCTGAGCGGCGCCATCCACAACGGTCAGGGCTTGGAGGTCGGCCGGCTGGCCAGGCATGTCGACCTCACCGGCGGTGTGAGAGGGTTTTCGGGGGCGGACTCCATCAGTCACGACGAGTTGTTCGCCCTGGAATGCGACGTGCTGATACCGGCGGCGGTCGGGAGTGTCATCACGGGCGAGAACGTCCATTCGATCGAGGCGAAACTGGTGCTGGAAGGCGCCAACAACCCGACCACGCTGGAGGCCGACCGAGTCCTCAAGGACAAGGGAGTGCTTGTGGTCCCGGACATCCTCTGCAACGCAGGGGGTGTGACGGTGTCCTATTTCGAGTGGGTCCAGGATCTCCAGAACTACTTCTGGTCGGAGAACGAGATAGTGAGCAGGTTGCGGGAGATCATGATCCGGGCCTTCGAGGAGGTTTTGGATCTCTCCATGCGCAAGAAACTCGACATGCGAACCGCGGCCCTGATGATCGGCATCCAGAGGGTCGCGGGCGCCAAGCTCGTAAGAGGCGTCTACCCGTAGCTTCAGCCCGCCGACGATGCCTGTCCCCGACGCATGGCGAACGCTCGCGGAGGGTCTGAAGACCTATCCATCAGGATTCGCTGCCCGCCAGACTGCGTGAAACAAGGTCCAAAGGCAGGTGCGAGCCTCTCAGGGTGCCGCGGATAGGCGGCACGACTGCCGTCATCTGCAAGACCAAACACCGTTCGACCACAGAGAACCGCTGGTCACAGCCCTAAACTCGTCAACCGTCGCAGTCATTGCTTCCCAAGGCGAGCAGCTATCCGCGCACAGGGCGGGTGGTGTGTTCTTGTCACCCTCCGTTCGTGGGTGGGCTCGTGAAGCCAGGACAGATGCCTTGGAAGGAGCACCATTTGCACAGGACCGACGGGCGGGGAGGGAAGTGGTTCCGTTCCATGGCCCGCTTGATCGTTCTGGCCAGCGCCAGCAGTTGCCGTTCGATCCCGTCGAGCACCCGATCGTCGACCGGCAGCGAATAGACCGTCGAATTGCCGAGATACAGAAGACGGAGTTCCGCTGGGGTCCTTCCATACCTGCGTCTGACGAGCAGAGCGTACACCTTCAGGGCGAAGAACGCAGGGAGCGCGTAGCGTTCCGGTGGAGCGGAGCCTGTCTTGTAGTCGGTGATGACGAGCCGTCCATCCGGCCGCTCGTCCAACCGATCGAGAATGCCCCGGACGGTGACAGCGCCCAGATCCTCGGACATGTCGAGTTCGTTCCCGACGGGACTGAAGGATGCGGGGTCCTCCAAGGTGAGGTAGTTGGCGATCACTCCCAGGCTCTCGATGCCCCATGCCCTCTCGTCCTCGACCGAATCGAACAACTGCGAGTAGTCCGGCTCGGTGCGCAAACCCGTCCAAGCTTCGCGGAACAGGTCGAAGAGGCGCTCCGCAGTCCGCTGATCCGCGGGCAGTCCGAAAAGTCGCTCGAGAGCGAGGTGGGCCGTCGTGCCCCGGGCCTGGGCTGCGGACGGCACCTCGGGAATGCGATCGATAGCCCGGTAGCGGAACAGGCGGGGGCATTGTTTGAAGTTGGAGGCACGGCTTGGTGAAAGGGTCGCCAGGATGGGTGCTGCCGGCTCGGCGGCAGATTGTTCTTTGTCGTCGACGGAACCGTTCGCCGGCGCCGCCGGTCGGCTCTTCGGGGCCCTCACCGCTACTAATGACATGACTGTAACTATACGGGTTGGCGGACGATCGAGCGAACCTTACGTGCCGCCCGTCGTCTGCTGCCATGGCGCTGAGCTTGCATGCGAGGGCTGAAGGCGCCTGTAAGCCGGCCCCGTTTCGTCATGCGCGGGTCTTGTTGGAGCGAATGCGTAGCCATTGGCAGATTCCTGACCTCGAAAAGCAGCGGACTCGACAAGCCCGTCGCCTCGAGCTCGACCTTCACCGGCCGCGTGTATGCGAGAGAACCCGCGAAAGCAGGCTTGAGCAGGCCCTTCATGGGTGGGTCTGCCAGGAACATAAAGCCACGGCTAGTTGATGCGGCGTCCGCGGCCTTCCCATTCCTTGTCACGCAGTACGAACTTTTGGATCTTCCCGGTCGAGGTCTTGGGGAGGCCCTCGACCAGTTCCACCTCGTCAGGGGCCTTGAAACGGGCCAGCCTTGCCCTGACATGGTCGATGATCTCCTGCCCCGTCGCGCTGAGGCCCGGCTTCAGCACCACGAATGCCTTTGGCCGTTCTCCCCAGCGCTCGTGCGGAACCGCGACCACCGCGCACTCCAGGACCGACGGATGGTTGGCGATCGCCCGCTCCACCTCGATCGTGGAGATGTTCTCCCCTCCGGAGATGATGATGTCCTTGGAGCGGTCCCGAAGGTCGATGTAGTTGTCGGGATGCCATACCGCTATGTCCCCCGAATGGAAGTAGCCACCACGGAAGGCTTCGTCGGTTGCCTCGGGATTGTCGAAGTAACCCTTCATGACGTTGTTGCCCCGCATTACCACCTCGCCCATGGTGGTGGCGTCCATCGGGATGTCCATCATGTCCTCGTCCACAACGCGGGTCGGATCGGCGATGATGTACGACACGCCTTGGCGCGCCAGGAAAGCGGCCCGTTCCGCAACCGGGATGTTCCCGAGTCCTTCCTGCAATTCGCACACCGTATGGGGGCCGTACGTCTCGGTGAGGCCGTACACATGAACGATCCGGGCCCCCAGACCTTCCATCGTCTCGATGATGGTCGGGCTCGGCGGCGCCCCCGCAGTGGTGATCGTCACCGGCTGAGAAAAGCGGTGGGCCTCCGGCGCGTTCGCCAGGGCTATCAGGATCGTGGGTGCTGCGTTGAAGTGGGTGACACCCTGCTCATCGATCAGCGACCAGATCTCGCCGGGGTCGACGCGCCGCAGGCAGACGTGCGTCGCTCCTACCGCGGTCACGCCCCACGGGGTGCACCAGCCGTTGCAGTGGAACATGGGAAGGGTCCACAGGTAGACGGAGTCGGGCGAGAACCCGGAGTGGATGACCTCTCCCAAGGAGTTGAGATAGGCGCCCCGGTGCGTGTACATGACTCCCTTGGGACGACCGGTAGTCCCGGACGTGTAGTTGATCGAGATGGTGCGTTCCTCGTCGTCGACGGTCCACGGGAGGGGACGATCCGAACCCCGGTCCAGAAACCGGCCGTACGGGACGGTGGCGTACCCGGCGTCGGCGTGGCTGCGATCGATGGAGACCGTTTCTCCGACAGTGCGCAACTCACCTGCCACACCTGCGAGCCCGGCCAGCAGGTGCGACTCGCCCACCAGGATCGTCGAGCCGGAGTGGTCGAGTATGTAGCGGATCTCCTCCGGGGAGAGACGGGTGTTGACCGCGACCAGGACTGCCCCGAGGAGTGGCACCGCGAAGTGGGCCAGCAGCATCTCCGGAATGTTCGAGCACAGGAACGCCACGCGGTCGCCCGGCCCGATGCCGGACTGTGCCAGCGCGTTGGCCAGGCGGGTGGCCTCGCGAGCCATTTCCCGGTATGTGATCCGGCGGTCCCCGTCCACGATTGCCGTCTTCCGGGGGAATACCAGCGCGGAGCGTTCCAGGAAGGAGAGCGGGGTCAGTTCGGTTCGGTAGACGGTGGTCATGTACCGGAGGCTAATGGACACCGGCGCGGGAGCGGATGGGGCGGATGGGATGGACGGGCTGGCAAGGCAGCAGGAGGTTCTACCCGGTTTGCTCGCTACCCTTCCGGATAGTTACGGGAAGGAGCCCATGCCACCGCACATGCTCGACTACCCGCTCCTGCTGTCCACCCTATACGAGCGGGCCGTCCGAATATACCCACATCAGGAGATCGTTTCGGTCAACCCCGACGGGTCTGTGCACCGGACCGACTACGGGGAAACCGACCTGCGGATCAGGAAGCTGGTAAGCGCCCTGGCAGGTCTCGGGATCGAGCCCGGGGATCCGGTTGGGACCCTTGCCTTCAACACTCATCGCCACCATGAGGTCTACTGGGCCACCGCCAACACCGGAAGGATCTGCCACACGGTCAACATCCGTCTCTTCCCCGAGCAGATCCGTTACATAGTGGACCACGCCCGCGACCGGGTGGTGTTCGTCGAACGAAGCCAGCTCCCCACGGTCGAGCCCCTGGCCGCCGACCTTCCGGGGGTTGCCAACTGGGTGCTGATGGACTGCGAACCTTCCGAAACGTCCCTCCCGGGCGCCATCGGCTACGAGGACCTGATAGCGGATGCGGCCCCGGCCGGCGAATGGCCCCAGCTGGATGAGCGGTCCCCTCACATGTACTGCTACACCTCCGGCACCACCGGGAATCCCAAAGGGGTGGCCTACACGCAGCGTTCCACCTACCTCCACACCCTCACGGCGATCGCCTACAGACCGGTCGGCCCGCCGGACAACGTCATGCCCGTTGTCCCCATGTTCCACGCGGCGGCTTGGGGCCTGCCGTTCACGGGAACGGCCGCGGGCGCCAAGCTGACCTATCCGGGGGAGGATCTGTCCGCCGTTGCGCTGGTCGATCTCATCGAGGGGGAGCAAGTGACCTTCTCGGCCGGGGTCCCGACCGTCTGGTTGGCGATACAGCACTACCTGGACGCCAATCCGGACCGCGACACGTCCTCGATCCACTCCTTCCTGTGCGGTGGCTCAGCCGTTCCCAGGGCCATGATCGATTGGTTCTGGCGCAATCGGGGGATCCGGGTCGTGCATGCCTGGGGGATGACGGAGACCAACCCGCTGGCGACGATGGCCAACCTCCGTCCCGAGATGGAGTCCTGGGACTGGGAGCGCCAGCTGGACTTCCTCGAGACGCAGGGCCTGCCGGCCCCGGGCCTGCGGGTCAAGATCGTGGACGACGAGGGGGAGGAACTTCCCCACGACGGCGAAGCGTTCGGCGAACTGCTCATCCAGGGCCCCTGGATCGCGGCCGAGTACTTGAGGGATCCCCGCAGCGCCGAGACGATGGTCGACGGCTGGCTGAGGACGGGCGACGTCTGCAAGATCACTCCGGAGGGGTACGTGCGCATCACGGACCGTTCCAAGGATGTCATCAAGTCAGGTGGGGAGTGGATCTCATCGATCGACGTCGAGAACGTCATAATGGGCCATCCCAAGGTAACGGAGGCCGCAGTCGTCGGGCTTGCGCACCCGAAGTGGCAGGAGAGGCCGGTAGCCCTCGTGGTCGTCCAGGCAGGCGTGCAGGTCACCGGAGAGGACATGGCTTCCTATCTATCCGGCAAGGTAGCCCGATGGTGGCTTCCCGACGAGTACGTGTTCGTGGACGAAGTACCCAAGACCAGCACCGGCAAGTTCGACAAGAAGGTCATCCGGGACGCCTACTCGGACCTTCTCCAAAGGTGATCCCATGGCTGCGTCACTTCGCGGGCTTCTCCGGCATCCGGACGTACGAGAGGTGACGATGATCCAAGGGCCGATGGGTCTCATGGCGCTGCACGGGGGAATAGAACCGCCCACTTACGCGATCGCCCGCCAAGTCGCCGCCGCCACGGATGCGAGTCTCTACGCGGTCGTGCAGTCTGAAGCCAGGAACAACGACGGCCACCTGACCTCGACGCTGTACAGCAGGTCCGAGTCTCGACTGCTCGACGCGTTCCTGGACCGTGTCGTGGTGGCGGTGTCGGTTCACGGTATGAACCGCCGCGGCATGAACGACAAGATCGCGTTGGGTGGAGGCAACCGTCAGCTGGCGGCCCGGATTGGCTCGGTCCTGAGAGCCGCCGGATTCGACGCGATCGACGATCTCGAGGACATACCCACCTACCTGCGTGGTACTCATCCGGACAATCCCGTGAACCTTCCGCGGGACCGGGGCGTGCAGATGGAGATCGGACGGGAACTCCGACGGGACCAGCGCCTGATGGAAGACCTCACAGAGGTTCTGGCCGTAGCGACCAGGAACCTTATGGCTGAACTGTGCGTCGGCCGATGACCGGCTGTAGGTCGGCGCTGCTTCCGGGCTGAGGACCGATTGTGGTCACCTTGCATACGTGGCTCGGTTGGGCGGCCATGGGTGTCTGCGGTGCCTCCGGAGTGTTGGGACTGGTCTACCACTTCGTAGGGCGGGGCCCAGACCGGCTGTTCAAGGCGGCGGCCGGTGTGTCGGTGGTCGCCATGGTCGTCCAGGTGGGGTTGGGCCTGCTGCTCTTCGCCCAGGACTACGAACCGGGCAGCATCCACATGTTCTACGGATTCGTAATCCTGCTGACCCTCACCTTCGTGTACATATACCGGGTGCAGTTCGAGCGACGTCCGGCACTCTATTGGGGGCTGGTCCTGCTGTTCCTGATGGGTCTCGGCCTGCGGGGCATATCGAACTTCGGTCAAAGCTTCTAGCCGGGACCGGCGGGTATTGGAACGACTGCGCATGGCGTGAACGCGGGTCCGCCGCCCTCCCGGGGTCGTGAGCTTCCAACGGCTCCCCGTTCGCTCGGACAAACCCCCACCAAGAATCGGAGCTGAGTATCGGGCTTCCTGTTGGCTCCTTCCACCAGGATATGGTTCAATCCTCTCCATGGCGCAAAACGTTCTAGGAGGAGAGCTCCAAGGGTGCTCGTATGACCCGTTGACCGGTTGGCTGCGGGACGGATGCTGCAACACCGATGGGCGTGATTACGGAGTGCATACGGTCTGTGTGGTGGTAACGGACGAATTCCTCGAGTTCTCCCGGTCGGTCGGCAACGACCTCACGACGCCCCTTCCCGCCTTCCGTTTCCCCGGCCTCAAGGAGGGGGACCGCTGGTGCCTGTGCGCGGCCCGCTGGGTCGAGGCAAAGGAGGCGGGCATGGCGCCCGACGTGGTGCTCGAGGCTACCCACGCCCGCACGCTCGAATGGGCCAGCCTGGCGGAACTTGAGGCTCACCGGGCTCCATCCCAGCCGTAAGACCGAGGGATCGAGCCGCACTCGACGAGACGGGGTGATCGGCGGCCTCGTACCGGAGTCGGTACTCCGAGGGTCGGTCTAGGACGGTGCTGAACAATGACGATTGCTCGGGCCTACCGCCCGCCGGCCCAGGAATAATGCCGGCGGTTGGCATGCCGCTGGTGGATTGCTCAGCACCCTCCTAGACTCATCCCGTCGTCTCGACCGGTGGTAACGCTGAATGGTCCTACTCTTCTCGCTGCTCAGTCTCCTCGCCCTGGCCGCCTCGCTGGGGCTGGTACTGATGCTCGTCCGGTCGGGCTCTCGGACCACTGCTGTGATCGAACTCGGACCCTACGCCCTTCCGGTAGCGGCCACCGTGGCGACGGTCGCAACACTCGGCTCGATCTACCTGTCGGAGGTGGAGGGCTTCGTCCCCTGCCTGCTGTGCTGGGTGCAGCGCGGTGTCATGTACCCGCTGGCCGCCTTCCTCATCGTGGTCTCCTTCCGTCCTGCTAGGTGGGCGGCTCCCGTCGCCTTGCTCGTGGCCGGGCTGGGCGGCCTCGTCGCGGCCTACCACTACGGGGAGCAGCGGGGCTGGGTGGGCGGTTCGGAGGAGTTCTGCGACGCGGCGGTGCCCTGCACCTACGTGTGGGTTGAGCAATTCGGTTTCATGTCGATACCCTTCATGGCGTTCTCCGGGTTCCTGCTCATCGCCCTTCTGGCGGGTTTGAGGATGCTCGGGAACCCGGCACACGAAGCAGGTGAATAGGAGCACTTCATGGCAAGAACCGGGGGAAAGCGCAACGACCCGAGGACCCGGCCGTCGGCCCGACCCGCACCCGTCAAGCCGACGCTTCCCACCACCGAGGAGCAGCCATCCGGCCTCGGAAAGAGGATCCTGCTGATCGGAGCCGGTCTGGTGGCTCTGGCGGTGCTGGTGGTGATCGGGATAGGGCTGGCGAGCGAGGAGGCGAGCGAGCCCGAGCGCGAGGCTCTGCTGCTACCCGACGTGAGCGTCAGCGGGAGTTCCCTCCCCCCGCATGCCGGCAATGATTCCCCCGATACGGCCATCGGACTACCGGCGCCGGAGGTGACCTCTTCTGACTTCTCGGGGTTGCCCGCTTCGATTGTGAACGACGGCACGCCGAAGATGATCGTCTTCCTAGCTCACTGGTGCCAGTTCTGCCAGCAGGAGGTACCGGCTCTGCAGGCGTGGATCGACCAGAACGGCATACCCGCCGGAGTGGACCTGGTTTCGGTAGCCACCTCGATCAGCGAGATCCGGCCTAACTACCCACCGGACGCCTGGCTTCGCAGGGAAGGCTGGACTCCACGGGTGGTGGTGGACGATGCCGCCAACAGTATCTCGCGGGCCTACGGCTTGAATGCATTCCCGTACTACGTGATGGTCGACGGAGGAGGCAACGTCGTCCGGCGAATCAGCGGTGGCGTGCCGGCCGATCTGGCCGGCACCTTCCTCCAGTCCCTCGCGACCGGAGGGTAGGCGATGACTCACGGCAGTACCCCAATTGACCTCGACCGGCACCGGGCTGCCGCCCTCACCATCAGCGCTCTCGCCATGGATGCGGTCCAGAAGGCCAACTCAGGCCATCCGGGCATGCCGATGGGAATGGCTGACCTGGCAACTGTGCTCTGGAGCCGCCACCTGGTAGTGCATCCCGAGCATCCAAGGTGGAGCGACCGGGACCGCTTCGTGCTGTCCAACGGACACGGCTCCATGCTCCTCTACGCGCTGCTCCACCTGTGCGGATTCCCGGTGACCCTGGACGACATCAAGAGCTTCCGGCAGTGGGGGTCACCAACGGCCGGCCACCCCGAGTACGAGCCCCATCTGGGAATCGAGATGACCACCGGGCCGCTCGGGCAGGGCTTCGGCACCGCAGTGGGGATGGCCATCGCAGAAGCCCATCTCAACTCGGTGTTCGGCGACGATCTGGTCGACCACCGGACCTGGGTCTTCGTCTCCGACGGTGACCTCATGGAGGGGATCTCGTCCGAGACCGCCTCGCTGGCCGGTCACCTGGGATTGGGCAAGCTCAACTATGTATACGACGACAACCGCATATCGATCGACGGACCCACCGACATCACATTCAGCGAAGACGTGGTGGCCCGATTCGAGGCGGTCGGCTGGCACACCGTCACGGTGGACGGGCATGACCCGGAAGCCATCGACGCGGCCCTCTCGGAGGCGGCCGGCGAGAATGAGCGCCCGTCGCTGGTCGCCGCCCGCACCCACATCGGCAAGGGCGCTCCAGGCAAGCAGGACACCCCCTCCGCCCACGGCGCTCCCCTGGGACGGGACGAGATCGCCGGATGGCGTGCCGGGGTCGGATGGCCGGACGAGGATTTCCACATTCCCGACGGGGTGCGCGAGTACTTCGGTGCCGGGATGGACCGGGGCCGCGAGGCCCGCGCCGCCTGGCAGCAGCGTTTCGAGGAGGCCGCCGAGGCGGATCCCGACCTCCGCCCGCGCTGGTCGTCGTACCACGACCCCGGACCTGTCGAGTTGCAAGGACCCGGCTTCCAGGCGGGATCAGAGCTGGCCACCAGGAGAGCGATAGGGGCTATCTTCGACGAGATCGGGGACAAGGTTCCGGGGCTCATCGGAGGCTCCGCCGACCTGGTCGGGTCGACCAAGACCATCCTGTCGGCCGGGGGTAGCTTCTCCCGCACCGATCGTTCCGGCCGGAACCTGCACTTCGGAGTGCGGGAACACGCCATGGGCACCGTGGTCAACGGCATGGCCCTCCACGGTGGGCTGCGGCCCTACGGCGCCACGTTCTTCGTGTTCAGCGACTACATGCGTCCAGCTATGCGTCTCTCCGCGATCATGGACATTCCTTCCATCTGGGTGTTCACACACGAGTCGGTGTTCCTCGGTGAGGATGGTCCCACCCACCAGCCCATCGAGCACCTCGCTTCGATGCGGGCCATGCCCAACATGGCGGTATTCCGCCCCGCTGACGCGGGTGAGATGGTGGAAGCATGGGAAACCGTCCTGAACCAGCGGCACCCGGCCATCATCCTCGGGACCCGCCAGGGGGTTCCGGTGCTGGATCGCGCCGGCCTGGAGGGAGGAGTGGCGAGGGGCGGCTACGTGCTCCGGGATGGGAGCGCCGCCGCTGTCATAGCCACGGGGTCCGAAGTGTCGGTGGCGATGGAGGCGGCCGATCTGCTGTCCGATACCTATTCGATCCGGGTAGTGAGCATGCCGTGCGCGGAACTCTTTCTCGATCAGCTCGAGGAGTACCGCCGCGCGGTGCTTCCCGAAGGTCTGCCCGTTGCCACCGTGGAAGCCGGCGCCACCTTCGGATGGGCGAGGTTCGCAGGTCCGGACGGCCTGACTATCGGCATAGACCGTTTCGGAGCCTCCGCACCCGCCGGCCGTATAGCCGAGGAACTCGGCTTAACGGGTCGGAAGGTGGCCGAACGCCTGGCTAACTGGCTCGAAGGCGCCTGAGAGTGTCACACCCCGGTACGTATAATCCTCTTAGTTTGAGCGTAAGCCTTCGTTGAAGGGTGACGGAGCGCTGGAGATGCTTCGAACGCGCCAGAGGAGAGCTTCATGCCACGGCTGGATTTCAAGGGTAGGGTCTTCGTCGAGAATCACCACCTTGCCGTGCCCTTTCACGAACTACTACCGGTGCGAGAGAAGGGGCTGAGCGAGAAGGCGAGCCTGCACGACAACTTGATCGTTCACGGCGACAACCTCGCGGCCCTGAAGTCCCTGCTGCCGACCTATCACGGCAAGGTGAAGTGCATCTACATTGATCCACCCTACAACACCGGCAAAGAGGGCTGGGCCTATAACGACAAGGTGAACTCACCCCTAATGCGGGAATGGCTGGGGCGCGTTGTAGACCGCGACGATCTAACCCGCCACGACAAGTGGTGCTGCATGATGTTGCCGCGCCTCAAGCTCCTGCGCGAGTTGCTCCGCGAAGACGGCGTGATCTTTGTTTCGATCGACGACAACGAGGTGCATCATCTGCGCTGTCTGATGGACGAAGTGTTCGGGGAGTCAAACTTCCTGGCCACCGCCATCTGGCAAAAAGTCTTTTCCCCGAAGAACACCGCGAAGTACTTCTCGGAGGATCACGACTACGTGATGGCGTACGGACGGCGGATCAAGGCATGGCGACCCAATCTGATCAAGCGCGGTGAGCGGGCGGTCAAGCGATACAAGAACCCCGATGATGACCCCCGGGGGCCGTGGTCCTCCAGCGACTTGACGGCCCGGAACTTCTACAGTCAAGGTACCTATAAGGTCACCAGCCCGTCCGGCAAGGAGTTTAGGCCATCGGTCGGCAACTATTTTCGCGTATCTCCCGAAAAGTTCGCCGAGTTGGATGCGGACGGGCGAGTCTGGTGGGGAAAAAGTGGCAACAACATGCCCCGCCTCAAGCGGTTTCTAGCGGAGGTGAAGAAGGGAGTCGTCCCGCAAACCCTTTGGCTTCACACCGATGTCGGCAACACGCAGGAGGCGAAGAAGGAACTGGTCTCCACGCTCCAATTCGAGCGATCAGAAGACGTATTTAACACCGTCAAGCCGTCTCGCCTCGTTCGCCGCATCCTCCAAATTGCCACAGACCCCGACTCCATCGTGCTCGATTCCTTCGCCGGCTCTGGCACCACGGCCCACGCCGTCCTCGCCCAGAATCGGGAAGACGGGGGCAACCGGCGTTTCATACTCGTAGAGTGTGAGGACTATGCTGACACGATCACCGCCGAGCGTGTCCGCCGTGTCATCAAGGGTGTCCCGAGTGCCAAGGATGATTACCTCAAGGCCGGCCTCGGCGGCACGTTCAGTTACTTCGAGCTTGGGCGTCCCATGCGTCAGGAGTCGCTCCTCGATGGCTCCAACCTGCCGTCGTGGGAGAAACTTGCCTCGTACATATTCTTCACAGCGACCGGGCAGGAGTTCGATCCGGCCGAGATCGACACGGGCACCGGGTTTGTGGGGTGCACCGAGACCCACGATGTCTTCCTGTTCTACGAGCCCGATGTCGAGAGACTCAAGAATCTCGCGCTGTCGCTCCCCATGGCCCGCGCGCTACCCAGCGGATCGAGAAGGAAGCTGGTCTTCGCGCCCACCAAGTACCTCGACCGCCAGTTCCTGCACCGGTACCGGATCGACTTCCAGCAGTTGCCGTTCCAGATCTACGAAGCGATCGACAGGCTGGAACCGTGATCCTGAAGGAGTACCAGAGGCGGACGCTCGCGACGGTCCGCGGCTTCGTCCAAGAACTCGCAGTGTGGCTGGAGAAGGACGCGGCGGCGCGAAGCCAGGATCCCGACTGGGGATTCGACTGGGTCAAGCGGGCCTGGACCAGAACCGTATCCGGGCGACCCTACTTTCCCCGCCGTAACGGACTCGGCGAACACCTTCCCGCCTTCTGCCTCAAGATCCCGACCGGCGGCGGCAAGACGCTACTTGCGACGCGGGTGATCGATCTCGTGAACGCGCACTTCCGGCGGAGCCGGCGCGGGTTGGTGCTATGGATCGTGCCCACGACTCAGATCTACAATCAGACGCTCAGGGCGCTCAAGGACCGCGACCACCCCTACCGACAGCAACTCGACCTGTCGTCGGGCCGGCGCACGCGGATCCTTGAGAAGACCACGCCCTTCGGCCCGAGCGATGTCGCCGAGAACCTCTGTGTTCTCCTACTCATGCTCCCGTCCGCCAACCGGCGTACGAAGGAGACACTCCGAATCTTTCGGGACAGCGGAGGCTTCGATCGATTTTTCCCCCTGGAGGACGATCCCACAGCGCATGCCAGGATGCTGGAGGAACATCCGAATCTCGATACCTTCGAGGAGACTACGGGCTTCTGGGGCCGCTACATCAAGACCTCCCTTGGGAATACGGTGCGGCTGCTGCGCCCGCTGATGATCTTGGATGAGGGACACAAGGCTTACAGCGCCAACGCGAGGGCGACGCTCGAAGGCTTCAACCCCTGCATGATCGTCGAGCTTTCGGCCACTCCGGCCAAGGGCGCGAACGTGCTGGTCGAGATTCTGGGCCGGGAACTCAATGCGGAGGAGATGATCAAGCTCGATCTGCACATCCGCAACAAGGCGAGCGGCGACTGGCAGAGCACGCTGTTGGAGTCGGTCGAACACCGCGAGGTCCTTGAGTCCGCTGCCCAACTGCACGAGGCGGAGTCCGGAACCTACATCAGGCCAATCTGCGTGATCCAGGTGGAGCGAACCGGTAGGCAGCAGAGGAAGCCGGGGTACGTCCATACGGACGATGTGCGTGACTACCTCCTACAGTACCCCGGAATCGCGCCCGAGCACATCGCGGTCAAGACCAGCGCGAAGGACGAGTTGAAGGAAGCGGACGACATCGGCGGCCTGCTCTCCCGCGCCTGCCCGATCCGCTTCATCATCACCAAGCACGCGCTTCAGGAGGGCTGGGACTGCCCGTTCGCATACATCCTCACCATCCTCACCAACCCGATGTCGAAGACGGGTATCACCCAGCTTGTCGGCAGGATCCTGCGTCAGCCGAACGCGAGCAAGACGGGCGTGGCTCTGCTGGACGAAAGCTACGTGTTCTGCTTCAGCCGCCGCGGGAACGAGTTGTTGAAAGAGGTGAGAAAGGGATTCGGAATGGAGGGGTTGTAGGGTCTCGAGGGGCGCGTGGTCTCCGATGGTGGTCCGGCCCGCCCGCCGGAGAAGATCACGACGTTTCAGCGGGGGCCATATGGGGCAGCGGCGCGCGATCTCGTTCTGCCCGCCTTCATGATCCGGGACGTGGAAGGGTGGCGTCTGGTTTCATACGAGGCGGACATCCTCTCGCGATTGTCTTGGGACGAGATCGACCTATCGGCCTTCGCCCAGCTAGTACTGGACCAGGGGAAGGAGGGGAACGAGCGGCTAAGGACGAATCTTGAAGAAGAGCATGTTTGGGATCCGGGTGGTACCGACGGCGGCGATTCCGGTCACACAGAAGCTCTTCACGATGGCGAGCCGGGAGGCGGGCAGGATCCGGTGGATTACTTCTTTGCGGCCAGCCACCTACTGGACTTGGTCCCCAACCCGTGGCGCGGGCGCGACCTCACCCGACGCGCCGTCGAGGCATTGCTCCAGCGTTATCCGGCCAAGCGGGTGGCGGCCAATCACGTCTTCGTCTTGGAAGAGCTGCGCCGACATGTCGAGAGGGAACGCGACCGGCTTTCGCGGGAGGTCTTCTGCTCCCTCTTGGAGTCGGAAAGGATGCGCTTTCTCGTCGTCGCGGAAGATCTTGACTTCAATCGGCTGCCCGAGAAGATCGAGGTCGCGGCGGCGAACCGGGCAAACCGAGAGGATGGAAGCCCCTACCAGCAGAATCTCTTCGACATCACGACGGTAGACGATCTCAACGACTTCGAGAACAAGGTAGCGACGTACCTTGACCAACAGGCGCGGCTCTTCTTCTGGTATCGAAACCGCTCCCGTAAGGATTACTACGTGCAAGGGTGGAAACCGCGGCGGATCTACGCCGACTTCATCGTCACGCTCCGCGACGACCAGGACCGGTCGGACGATGGCTTCCATCGTGTCTTCGTGGTCGAGACCAAGGGCGTTCACCTGAAGAAGTCGGAGGACACCGAATACAAGCGATCCGTCTTCGACATTTGCGGCGAGCACGCCCGCAAGGCCGATTGGGCCGAGTTCGTGCCCGCCATGCGGAGCAAGGTGATGCGCTTCGAGGTCGTGGACCAAGACGAGTGGAAGGCGCGGCTCAACGAGATGCTGTTCCAAACCGGAGCGTGAAGGAAGGAGCCAGGCTACTGGTTGGGACGGCTCGCGCACCAGGCGAGTGGCTATCGGCCGCTCGACCGTCAGCCCGTCTCCGGTCAGGGAGAGCCGCAGGAATCGGCTTCGTCTCTGCGGAGGGAACGGTAGGGGCGTAGGCTGGCCCTGCTACGGCGGGAGCTAACGATGTCGCCAACATACGAGCCGGATCTGTTCTGAGCCCGCTTCATCTGCTTACGGCGCCGGCCATCGCTCAGATGCCTACCAGAAGAATCTGGCTCGGCGGGGTGGAGTGGGAGTGATCTGACCGAAAGGACTAGCAGGAGTGGAGAGCGGTCATAGAATTGTCCGAAGTGTCCACGGTAACCGCTAGCCAAGCTCCGAGCCTGTCCGGGTGGCGTACGTATCTACGCAACCTGTGGCGCTGGCGGGAGTTCGGGTGGTTCCTGGCGATGGGGAACCTCAAGGCGCGCAACGCCTCGACTTCGCTCGGTTTGTTCTGGTGGGTGCTCAATCCGTTGATCATGGCCGCGGTCTATTTCCTCGTCTTCGGGGTTATCTTCGAGGGCAGGAGGGGCGACGCGGACTTCCTAGCCTGGCTGCTGTCCGGCGTGTTCGTCTTCAACTTCACGGCGACCACCATGACTTCGGGGGCCAACAGCATCCTGGCCAACCGGAGGCTCCTGGTGAACATCCGCTTCCCGAGACTGGTGCTGCCGATCTCAGCCGTCACCGAAACGGGGGTAGGTTTCATCCTGTCGATCGCGGTCTACTACATGATCGCCTGGCCGGCCAACGGCGTCGTCCCGGGCGCCTCGATCGTATGGCTTCCGTTGGCGATCGCCCTCCACACGGTGTTCAACCTCGGGTTGGCGGCCTTGACCGCCCGCCTCGCCATACCGTTCCGTGATATCAACAACCTGATCCCCCACATCAACCGTCTGTGGCTGTACCTGTCACCGATCATCTGGCCGCTCAGCCTCATAGAGGGACGGGGTGGGTGGTTGGAGCAACTAGCCCCACTCAACCCGATGTTCGGGCTGCTCTCCTTCTACCGGATGGCGTTGATGGGTCGTGAACTGGACGTCTCCGCCTTCCTGACGGCCCTGGTGTGGGTCCTGCTGGTCGGCGCCGGGGGGATCGTCAGCTTCGTCCGTCACGAGGGCAACATGGTCAGGCACCTGTGAAGCTGCCGGCTGTCTCGGTCAACGGGGTCGGAGTCACCTTCCGGTCCTACGTCGAGCAGGTCCCGACCATGCGCAGGATGGTCGCCCGCGGGCGGCTGCGGAGGAGCACCTCGGTCGTAGCCCTCGACGATGTGTCCTTCGATGTGGACAGGGGTGAGACGTTCGGTCTCGTCGGTGACAACGGGGCGGGCAAGAGTACGCTGCTTCGGGTGATCGCCCGGACCATGCGGCCTGACAACGGGACCGTCACCGTCCGGGGCGAGACCTCCACGCTGCTCCAGCTAGGTGCAGGATTCAACCTGGAACTCTCAGGTCGCCGCAACGTGTATTTGAGCGGGTTGGCGCACGGGCTGAGAAGGGCGGAGATCACGCGGTTGTTCGACGACATAGTCGACTATGCGGGGCTCGCGGAGGCCATCGACCGGCCGCTCAAGTCTTACTCCTCCGGGATGCTCTCCCGGCTGGCCTTTTCGATCTCGATGCACCTGCTGCCCGACATCCTGCTCCTCGACGAGGTACTGGCGGTGGGCGACGCCGGCTTCAGGGAGAAGAGTCTGGGAGCGATGCGTGATCTCCTCGTGAGGGGGGGCACGGTGATCGTTGCCAGCCACTCCCTCCAGATGGTGGTGGAGATGTGTGATCGGGTGTTGTGGCTGGAGCGTGGCAAGATCCGCGGGTTGGGTCCGGCGGCGCCGGTGATCGAGGCATACAGGCGGGCCCCTCCGGTTGCGGCCGGCTGATCGGGTCAGAACCAGGATCGGGCTGAGAACATGATTCATGTCTTCATCGGCACCAAGGCCCAGTACATAAAGACTGCCCCGCTGCTGTGGTTGATGGACGAGAGGGGGGTCGGCTACCGGCTCATCGACTCCGGCCAGCACGCGGTTCTGGCCGCCGGCTTCAGGGAACAGATGGCTATCCGGGCACCGGACGTTCAATTGGGCAGGCGGGAGGACGTTGTTTCTGTTCCCCAAGCTGTCGTCTGGACTCTCCGCCTAGCCGGACGGCTCCTGTCCAAGGGCCGGATCCGCCGGGAGGTGTTCGGCGATCGCGGCGGGATCTGCCTCGTACACGGAGACACACCGTCGACCCTTCTGAGCTCGTTGATGGCCCGGCGGGCCGGGCTGGCGGTAGGCCACCTCGAAGCCGGCCTGAGTTCCGGTCGCTGGCTGCATCCGTTCCCCGAGGAGTTGATCCGCCACCTGGTCGCGCGGAAGGCCGATCTCCTGTTCGCGCCGGACCGCCGAGCGGTTCGCAACCTCGAAGCCATGAAGGTCAGGGGCCGGGTTGTTCCCCTGCCCGGCAATACGGTTATCGAAGCGCTTCGCCGAGCGGAACCCGTCGGAGCCGGTGACGGGCCCGTGATCATCACGATGCACCGGGTGGAGAATCTCCACCGCAGGGCCAGGCGGGAGGGCCTGGCGGCACTGGCCGAGCAACTGGTCGCCACCCATGAAGTGCGCTGGCTGCTCCACCAGCCGACCAGGGGCGCACTGGGTGGGGCGACCATCGACAGGTTGGCGACGGCGGGGGTCCGGATGACTGATCTGGTTGGACACTCCGAGTTCCTAGGCATGCTCGCCGCAGCCCCGTTCGTGATCACCGACGGGGGTTCGATCCAGGAGGAGTGCGCGATGCTCGGGGTTCCCACCCTCTTGTGGCGCAAGCGCACTGACCGTCCCGACGGTGTGGGCGAGAACGTGGTGCTGGGCTGCTACGACGCTTCCACCGCGCAGGACTTCATCACGGATCCGGATCGGTTCCGCCGACCGGCCCGAGTGCCTGCTGCCACTCCTTCCGTGCGGATCCTCGAAGAGTTGTCCGGGTGGCTATGAACTCGGCCACCGAGGTGGCGATCAGGTCACGGGCGAGCAGGACCAGCCGGTAGCCCCCCAGGACGACCGCCATACCGACCACCTCCTCCGCCCGCAGCACGGTGGCCATTCCCACCTCGAACACTCCGATGCCCTGCGGCGCGAAGGGGGCGAGGAACCCGATGCCCCAGGTAAGGAGGAAACCACCAACCACGAGGGTGGTCCGGTACGGATCCGCAACCGGGAATGAGCGCAGGTAGAGGAGGAAGGTCAGGGCAGACCATCCCCAGAACACCAGGTTGATCCCCACCAGTTGCAGGTATCCACGCCAGGTGAGGGAGAACACCACTCCCTTCCGAGCCGCCCACCAGGCGACTACCCGACCCCCTATCGCCGGGGAGGTGGCGGCGATCAGAGCGAGTGCCAGCACGATCATCCAGGTGGCGCCGCCGGGGATTCCGCCGGAGAGACTCAGAACTCCGAGACCGCAGATGAGAACCACTGTCAGGCTGGTGGCCATCTCGAGGACGGCGGTGGCGCTGAGGGGTCCGATCGGCAGTCCGGCGGCTCGGAGCAGGCCGACACGGCCCACCGCGAACCACACCGATCCCGGTACGTACCGTGCCAGCAGGGAGCGGGAGGTGGCGTGGGTGGCCTTGTTGAGAACCTGCAGTGGAGGAGCCCGGTAGCCCTGGGTACGGAGGCTGACCACCCAGAACCAGGCACCCACCAGGATGAGCCCGAAGCTCGCTGCCAGCGAAGCCGCGATCAGTCCCGGCCTCGCTCCCACTACCAGTTGGACCACGTCCGACCACTCCGATCGTACGATCCACCCGATCAGGACCGCCAGACCTACGAGGTAGGCGATCCTGAGCACCTTCAGGAAGGGTTTGAGGCGCTCCAGGCGACTCACCCGGCCACCAGGTCCAGTGCCCGATCGTTCTCGACCAGGCGGCTCCTGAGCAACTCTCTCGCCTCGGCGACCCGTGCGGTCACCGCCATGGCGGCTTCGGCGGCTCTCACCATCCGGTCGGGCTCGGATTGGAGGAGGCTCACGACCGGTGCCCATCGGCCACCCTCGGAGGCCAGGGACCCCATCTTGGGTGAGTAGTCGAGCACCACCGCGGGCCTCCCGTGCAGGAGGGCGGCGATGGCACCGTGATACCGCATCGTTATCACCAACCGGCTTCGGCCTACCTCGGTGAGTACGTCGTCCAGTTCTGGCGCCAGGAGCTCGACACCTGATCCGAGATGATCCGCCACGGCTCGATGGATCGGCATGTCACGGCTTTCCTGGAAGGCCACCATACGGATGGAGAGCCCGGTGGCGTCCGAGACGGCAGCGAGCGTCGCCGCCAAGGCGGCCACCCGGGATGCTGCCGGAGGGGCGGAAGCCTTGGTGGCCGCAGTTCCGACCCCTTTCCGGTTCGGTGGCCTGAGGATCACGCACAGCGTGTCCTCGGGTTCCACAGGGTCGACCCGCTCTCCCATGACGGCGTCGCTACCCACGCGGACGCCGTCGAGTCCCCATCCGAGGAGACGCTCGGCCGAGTCATGGTCCCGAACGACGATCGGCGAAAGACGACCCAGAGCTCTCCGGGCGATGGAGACCGCTATGGGGCTAGTGACCCGTCCGACGCCCAAACCTACGGCACATCCGGGTATCAGCCGCGCCGAGCGCATGCGCAGAGAGTGGAAGGGTACGTTCCACATGGATGTCTCCGTCTGGATCAGACCTCCGGTGACCACCAGCCCGTGCATGCTTCGCAAGGAACGTTGGAGGCGGATCGTGTCGAGGGGGGACCGGTGATTCACCGCACCGATCCGGTGGATCCGTTCGGTGGCGGACGTGTCGATGGAGACGGCCACCGGATCCGCACCCCGTCTGCGCAGCTCGCGAACGACTGCCCTGAGAATCAGTTCGTCCCCCAGGTTGTCCGAGCCGAACCAACCGGTGATCGCGACGCAGCGGGTCATCGGGTCATGCCGCCGCAGCCCTGTCTCATCACGGGAGCACCGGTGACGTGGCCAGGGTTGTGGGCATTCCGACCCGGATACGTGTCACTGTCGCCAACATCCTGCTCCCCGGTCAGTCGGGGGGGTCCCGGCGGGCCGATGTGGCCGGCAGCACCGTGTCGCGGGACCGGTTCAACTGCACCAGGAGGTCTGCCCCCAAGGCCAGGAGGAGGACCGCCGCGGCGGCGATCAGCAGCACCACCGTGTTGGTGGCGACGCGGAAGTCCTTGGTGATCAGGTCGTAGAGCAACTTCGCGAAGCCGGCGAGGCCGAGCGTAACTCCGATCGGGGCGAAGAAGCGCAGCGGGTTCCACAGCAGCACCATCCGGATCACCTGCCTGATGTAGAGGACGGTGTCCCTCCACCAGTGGAACTTCGACTTGCCTGCCCTGGTGGAGTAGTCGATGGGCATGTAGCGCACCGAGTATCCGTTTGATAGGAAGCTCATGGTCAGGGTGGTCACACAGCTGAACCCGGCGGGAAGCAGGTGCAGGTACTGACCGGCCACGACCCGGCGGAAGGCCCGGAAGCCGGAGTTCAGGTCCGGGATCCTGGTCATCGTCAGGAAGGACGCGAGCATGCGAATCGTCCACTTGGCGGGTACACGGATCACCTTCAAGGAGCCTCCTTCGGTTATCCTCGCTCCGACCACCATGTCCCATCCGGGTAGGTGATCAACCAGCCAGGGGATCAGGTCGTTGGGGTACGACATGTCGGCATCGGTCCACACCACCACGTCCCCCCGCGCCAGCGCGGTGCCCGCCCGGCGAGCCGCGCCCGATCCCCTGTTCTGGTCGAAGGCAACGAGTCTGATGCCTTCCATGTCGCGGAGTTCGTCGAGGCCGCCGTCGGTCGAGCCATCATCCACCACCAGAAGTTCGTAGGCATAGGACGAGGCCTCCATCGCTTCCCGGATCCGCTGCACTTCCTGCGCCAGGTGTCCGGCCTCGTTGAAAACTGGTAGCACGATGCTGACATCGAGCGGTTCCTCGGGCTTCATGGCCGCGAGTTTGCCGGGCTGAGCGCGTTGCGGCAAGCCCGGCCGCCGCGCGAGGGTGATTTTCGACCGGGACGCATCCGGAACGGGCCATCTCATGGGGCCTCTTAGGCATGGATCGCCACAAGGCTCGCACACGAAGCGGAGCTCGATCTTGAAAGTGCTTCAGGTTTCCGAGACGGCCTCCTGATCAGCGGTAGCGGTGTCTTCGGCAGATGAACTCGGGTCTCTCTCGGGACCCGCGACTACCTGATTCAACGGGCGGTCCATCCCGATGACTGAAGCGGACGAGCAGTCGTGATAGGTGGTGGGTCTCTCTATTCCCAGGACGTGCTGAACAATGACGATTGCCGCTCGTGGATAGCTCAGCACCCTCCCAGATCGAAGTAGACACGTCTACCGTATGTTTGAAGGTATTCGGCGTTGGTCATTGATGATCGTCACACCCCCTTCGGTCCTTGACCTTCTAGCGGGTCGAAGGTCTAAGATTCGACCCATACCGATCGTTCGGATCCGTAGTGTGCTGTGGTCCGTTGGCTGGCAGCAGTTCTCGCCTCACGGCAAGGTTCGGGCGAGGAGGGCTGTCATCGTGTTCATAGGCGAAGTCGCACAGGCAATCGGCTTGAGTGCGTCGGCGATCCGCTACTACGAAGCCAGAGGGATCGTTCCCCCCGCTGCGGAGCGGACTCCGGGAGGATACCGAGACTACAGCGACGAAGAGGTGGTACTCCTCAGATTCGTCAAGCGCCTCCGCTCGCTCGGGATCCCGCTCGACGAAATCCGAGGGATAGTGTCCCTGCGCACGCACGGTGAAGCGCCCTGCGGTCCGGTACGCGAAGCGCTCGACCGTGAGGTGCTGGTGATCGATCAGCAAATCGGATACCTGAGGCGCGTCCAGGAAGAACTCCTGAGATTGAAGCTCCATGCGGACAGTACGGTCGACCACTGGCCTGCTCACTGTGTCTGCGATGTGTTGGATGAGGACGCCGACCTCCGTCCTACGAGCGAGGGGACGCAAGTCGTCCTGCAGTACTTCGATCACTGTCCAAACTGGCAGGTCGTGAGGCGGCACCTCGACTACCTGGGCGTGAAAGTCCGGTACCAACGGATCGACACGGTCGAGCAGGCAGAGGAGCTGGGTTTCCACGGCTCGCCGACGATCCTGGTCGACGGGGTCGACCCGTTTGCCGAATCCGACTCCAAGGTGGGCCTGGCATGCCGTATCTACCGCACGCCGGGAGGCTCCGCTCCTTCTCCCACTCTCGAACAGTTGGCTACCGCTGTCTCCTCCGCCCGCGGACCGGACTGAGACTCTCAGCACCGGACATTCCGGCGCCGCCACAGCATTCCCGGAGTTCAACCTCCAAGGCGCGGAGGGATAGAATGTCGTGGCTGCCCCGGGAACGTGGCCCGCAGGTTGCCCCGGCGGCACAGGATGTGACAAGGAGGTTTGGATATGGGCCGGCTCGACGACAAAGTGGCGGTGGTGACCGGGTCCTCTCGTGGGCTCGGAGAAGGCATCGCACGCAGGCTCGCCGCCGAAGGCGCCGCGGTGATATGTGCCGACGTCTTGGACGCCTCCGCGGTGGCCGGCTCGCTTCCCGCCGCGCCATCCGGAGCTGCCCCCAAAGCGGTCCACCTCGATGTCACCGACCCCGGCCAGGTCGACGAGGTGATGGGTGCCATAGCTCAGGACTACGGCCGGATCGACATCCTCGCCAACAACGCAGGGGTGGCCCAACCGATAGCCGAGGTCATCGACACGTCAGAAGAGGTCATAGACCGCGTATTCGCCGTGAACGTAAGGGGTGTGATCAACTGTTCCCGAGCCGCCGCCCACATAATGAAGGAGACCAACTGGGGGCGGATCATCAACACGGCATCGCAGACCGGCAAGGTTGCCTGGCCGGGGTGGGGGATCTACTCGGTCTCCAAGTTCGCGGTGGTGGGGCTCACCCAGGCGATGGCCCTCGAGTTGGCACCCTACAACATCACCGTGAACGCCATCTGTCCGGGCACCATGTTCACCGACATGACCAAGACCGGGTTCGGGATGGCCGCCGAAATGGCCGGACGGGAGCGTGACGACCTGCTCGCCGACCACATCGCCACCATTCCCATGAAGCGGCTCGGCACGGGCGACGACATCGGGGCGATGGCCGCCTTTCTGGCGTCGGACGACGCGAAGTTCACTACCGGGGCGAGTCTCAACCTGACCGGCGGGGAGCAGGTCTTCTTCTGAGCAGGTCTCCCTTTCTTCCCTCATCCGCCAAGTGGTGAGCACCATGCGCGCGGCCGTCTATCACGGCACCCGCGACATCAGGGTCCAGGATATGGAAACACCCCGTCCGGCTCCTGGCGAGTTGCTCCTCGAAGTGCATGCCGCGGGTGTCTGTGGAACGGACGCCTCGGAGTGGGACCACGGACCGATGATGTTCCCGCTGGCGGCGCCGAACGAGTGGTCCGGACACGGAGGGCCCATCGTTCCCGGTCACGAGTTCGGCGGCCGGGTGGTGGGTCGGGGTCCGGGGGTTGACGGATTCCCGGACGGGACACTCGTTGCCAGCGGTGCCGGAGTGTCCTGCGGATCGTGCAGGCCGTGCCGGGCCGGGATCACCAACTTCTGCGACCGGTACTTCACGCTCGGCCTGCAACGGCACGGGGCGCTCGCCGAATACGTCGCGGCACCTGCTGACATCTGCCTGGACGTGGGAAGTCTCGGGTTGGACGACGACCTTGCCGCTCTGGTGCAACCCATGTCCATCGGGCTCCACTCCTACCGCCAGGGCGGAGCCAACCCGGGCGACCCGGTGGTGGTCATCGGAGTGGGAGGGGTGGGTGCATTCCTCGTCCACGCCGCCGCCAGCTCCGGCGCGCGGGTGCTGGCCGTCGATCTCGATCCGCATCGCCTGTCGGTCGCCGGCGCGTTGGGGGCAGCCGCCACGCTCGCCGTTCACCGGGAGGAGCCATTGGTCCCCCGGATCGTGGATGCTCTGGGGGGTCCGGCCACGGTGGTCTACGAGGTGACCGGGGTGCCGTCGGTATTGACGGCAGCTCTCGAAGCAGTGGCGCCGAGAGGTCGGGTGGTGGCGATCGGGCTGGGAACGGCGCCGGTGCCGATCGACGTCCGCTCCCTGACCCTCCGGGAATTGCGGCTGGTTGGTACGAGTGCCCACGTCTTCGAGCAGGACTTCGCCGACGCCGCCCGTCTCGTCGCCTCGCGTTCCGGGGGATGGTCCGACGTCGCACCGGTGGCCCTACCGCTCGAGGCGGTGGTGGAGGAAGGGCTGGCGCCGATGGCCAGGGGGCGGCCCCGGCGGATAAAGACGCTGGTCGACCCTTCGTCGGTCACAGCCCGCCCCGCGTCTGGGTCAGGCGTCCGTTAGCCCCAGTCTTGACAGTCGGGGTTTGCCCGGCGACGGAGAAACCGCGGTCACCTTACTGACCTACGAAAACGGGTGCTCGGCGGTCCCGCCGGGCCTGGGCGAGATCATCACCCGAAAGGTGAACGCCGGACACTTCACGAGAGTGAACCTGACGTGGCCCTTGCGGCGTCGGTGTGACTGGGGCATCAAGAATCAGGGCTAGGATCGGCGGAAGCTCAGATCGAGAGGCCCCGAATGGTTATCACCGAGCGAGCATCCGAGTTTCCGGTTGCTACCACGCCTTCCCCCGGTGTCATGGGGGTGGACTGGGAGCAGCGAGTCGACTTCGATCGGCTCCGGAAGTACCGGTTGTCACGAGCCCGCCAGGCCCTCGAAGAGTCTGATCTCGGGGCGCTCCTGGTCTTCGACACGGCGAACATCCGCTATCTGACCGCCACCCACATCGGTTACTGGGCCTTCAACAAGATGGAGCGTTGGGCGCTCCTTACCCGGACGGGCGAACCATGGATCTGGGACTTCGGATCAGCTGCGCGGGTTCACAAGATGCAGGCCCCCTGGCTGGTTCCAGAACAGTCGGTGGGGGGGAACACCGGTCTGGCCGGGTCGATCGGCCCTGAGACCGGGCTGGTGGCCCGGGCGGTCCGTGAGATAAAGGATGTTCTACACGACGAAGGCGTGGCCGGCCTGCCCGTCGGGGTGGACATGGCCGAGGCGGAGATGTTCATCGAACTGGCTCGGGCGGGGGTCGAAGTGCGGAACGGGCAGCAGACCATGCTGGCGGCGCGAGAGATCAAGAGCCAGGACGAGATCGTACTCCTGACCCAGGCGTCGGCGATGGTGGATGGTGTGTACCAGGACATATTCGAGGCTCTCAAGCCCGGCGTGCGGGAGTCGGACATCGTGGCGCTTGCCAACAAGCGGCTGTACGAGATGGGCTCGGAGCACGTGGAAGCCGTAAACTCCATTGCCGGAGAACGGTGCAGCCCGCATCCCCACGTCTTCTCCGACCGGCTGATCCGGCCCGGTGACACGGCCTACTTCGACATCATCCAGGCCCACAACGGCTACCGCACGTGTTACTACCGCACCTTCGTGGTGGGCAGGGCGACCCAGGCCCAGCGCGATGCGTACAAGAAGGCCCGGGAGTGGATCGACGCGGCCATCGCCCTCGTGAAGCCGGGAACCACCACCGACGAGATAGCACGATCGTGGCCCGAAGCCGAGGAGTTCGGATTTCCCGACGAGATGGAGGCCTTCGGGCTCCAGTTCGGCCACGGGGTCGGCCTGGCCGTGCACGAACGGCCCGTGATCAGCCGCCTCAACTCCATCGACACCCCCATCGAGTTGAAGGAAGGCATGTTCTTCGCTCTCGAGACGTTCTGCCCGGCGGCGGACGGCCGGTCGGCAGCCCGGATCGAGGAACAGGTGGTGTGTTCGGCGGAAGGCCCCAAGGTGGTTACCCTCTTCCCGGCCGAGGAACTGATGGTGGCCAATGAGTACTGAAACGGAAGCCGGAGCCGGAGCCGGAACGGTCCAGGACGTCGAGTCCCGGCTTGGCATCTACCGGATGATGCTCGAAGCGCGCCGGTTCGAGGACTACGCCTACCAGATGTTCTTGGAGGGCCTCGTGAAGGGCACCTCGCACCTGGCCAACGGGCAGGAAGCGATAGCAGCCGGGTTCGCGGCGGCCATGAACACGTCCGACCTCACATTCTGTACCTACCGGGGGCACATCCACACCCTCCTGCGGGGAACGCCACCCGGCCCCCTCATGGCAGAACTGCTCGGCCGGGCGACGGGGGTATGCGGCGGCAAGGGTGGGTCCATGCACCTCACCTGGGCGCCGGCCGGAGCGATGGGTTCATACGCCATCGTGGGGGCCCACCTCCCCATCGCGGCCGGGGCGGCCTGGGCGGCGGCGGAGCGGGGTACCGGGCAGGTAGCGGTCTGCTTCTTCGGTGACGGGGCCACCAACATCGGCGCCTTCCACGAGGCGCTCAACCTGGCAGCAGTATGGCGCCTGCCGGTGGTGTTCGTGTGCGAGAACAACCTCTACATGGAGTACACGCCCATCGGGTCGGTCACCGCGGTCGATCATCCCGCTGCCGGCCGGGCGGCTGCCTACGGCCTCGAAGGAATCCTGCTGGACGGCAACGATCCTGACGAGACCTTCGCGGTCGCGACCGCTGCCATCGGGAAGGCCAGGAGCGGGGGAGGACCCAGCCTGATCGAGGCCGTAACCTACCGGCACGGGGGGCACTCCCGGGCTGATCCCGGTACGTACCGGCCGGACGAGGAAGTGGAGATGTGGAAGGCCCGCGATCCGATCCCCATGTACCGGGAGAGGCTGGCCTCCGACGGTGTACCCGGCCGGCGGCTCGCCGCAATCGAGGAGTCGGTGGAGACAGCAATGCGGGCCGCAGTGGACGAGGCACGGTCGGCGCCGATCCCGCCCGCGTCGTCGATCAGCACCCAGGTGTGGGCGGATGGAGGTTCACGGTGGCGGAATTGATCACCTACCGGGAGGCGGTGGCGTACGCCCTCGCCCAGGAGATGGAGCGCGACAGCACCGTGTACCTGATAGGGGAGGACGTGGCGGCGGCCGGGGGCGTGTTCAAGACGACACCAGGTCTCTTCGAGCGTTTCGGCCCGAGACGGGTAAGGGACACCCCGATTTCCGAGGAGGCGATCATCGGAGCAGTCATGGGCGCGGCCATGAACGGCTTGCGACCGGTGGCCGAGATCATGTTCTCGGACTTTCTCGCCACCTGCTGGGATCTCGTCGCCAACCAGATCGCCAAGACCCGCTACATGACCGACGGGCAGGTGACCCTGCCTCTCGTGATCAGGACCGCCAACGGTGGCGGTGTCCGCTTCGGCGCCCAGCACTCGCAGAGCGTCGAGAACTGGGCGATGGCGGTGCCGGGCCTCAAAGTGGTGGCGCCCTCAACCCCACGTGATGTGGTTGAGTTGATGGCGGCGTCGATCCGCGACCCGGACCCCGTGGTCTTCTTCGAGCACAAGGCCCTGTTCGCCAACCGGGGACCGATCCCCGACGGGGAGCTGGTGGGAGAACTCGGCAAGGCATCCGTCCTGCGGGAGGGATCCGACGCCACCATCCTCGCCCTGGCGGCAATGGTTCCCAAGGCGCTTGCAGCCGCAGACGAACTCGCCGGGCGGGGGATCGACGCGACCGTGGTGGATGTTCGCTCCCTGGTGCCCCTGGACATGCAGACCATCCTCGACGCGGTCGCTGCAACAGGCCGTGTCTACACGGTCGAGGAGAACCCCAGGCTGTGTGGCTGGGGCGCTGAGGTGGTGTCGATAATCGCCGAAGAGGCGTTCTACGACCTGGATCAGCCCGTTGTGCGGATCACTACCGACCATGTCCCTCTCCCGTCGGCCGACGTTCTGGAGGACGCCGCAATCCCGTCTGCCGAGCGCATCGTCGACACCGTCGAAAGGACCTTCGAATGACAGAGTTCGACCCCCGGGACACCGGTGGACGACCCGGATGCGGCCATCCTGGCCGGTGCAGAGCCGCCGCTGCGGAGCCGGTCCTGTGAGCGCCCCGACCGATCTTCGGGTGGGTTTCATCGGCCTGGGCAGGATGGGATTCCCCATGGCGTCCAACATCGCGTCGGCTGGATTCCCCCTCACCGTCTGGAACCGCACCGTCTCGAAGTCCGAACGGCTGGCCGCCGAGACCGGAGCCCGGATAGCGATATCACCGGCAGGGTTGGCGGGAACGGTGGATGTTCTGATCACCATGGTGGCCGACGGCCCGGTGCTGGAAGACCTCTACACAGGCGAGGGTGACATTTGCGGATCCCTGCGGGCCGGGACGCTGTGCATGGATATGAGCACGGTGAGCCCGGTCGAGTCTCTCCAAGTGGCTGCGTCCGTCGAGACGGCAGGCGCAAGGTTCGTGGACGCACCGGTGTCGGGAAGCACCGCGCCGGCCGAGGCCGGAACCCTCACCATCATCGCAGGAGGCCGAGTCGAGGACGTCGAAACCGTACGACCGGTATTGGAGGCTATGGGCTCCCGCATATTCCACATGGGTCCCGCCGGATCCGGCGCCACGATCAAGCTGGCGGTCAACTCGATCGTGTACGGCCTCGGCCAAGCTGTGGCCGAGGGCCTGGTGCTGGCCGAGGCAGCCGGGATCGAGCGCGAGACCGCCTACGAGGTATTCGCCGGCAGCGCCGTCGCGGCGCCGTTCGTCCACTACCGCCGGGACACCTACCTCAACCCGGGCGAGGTACCGGTCGCCTTCCGGACCGTTCTCGCCAAGAAGGACCTGGATCTGGCCCTCGATCTCGCCGCCTCCGTCGGGGCTTCGATGCCCCAGGCCGCCCTCAACCGGTCGCAGTTGGTGGAGACCATAGAGGCCGGCTTCGGGGAGCATGATATGTCGGCGGTCGCCGAACACCTGCGGGCCCTCTGGGGCGGGAGGCAGGATTAGATCAGCTAACCCGTCCGCGCCAACCTGGTGATCGTTAGGATTCCGTAAGCTGTTCACATTATCTGTGCAGCCTGTGCCGTGCGGACGGCAGTGGATGGACAGCGGAGCAGAACCCCCACGAAAGGGAAGGGAGAACATGCGAGGTAAGCGGAAGTGGAGTGTATTGGTCGGGCTGGTGGCGCTGGCGCTCGTAGCGTCCGGTTGCGCGAGCGAGGACGAGGGCACGGAAGGCGGGACCATAGTCGCCTTCATTCCCACCACGACCAATACGTACATCGCTGAATGGGCCCGTGGCGCCCAGGAAACTGCCACGTCGCTGGGTTACAACCTGCTGGTCATCGAGAACAACTTCGATCAGGCGGAACAGGACACCCAGGTCCAGCAACAGCTGGGGGCGGCGGACGAGGATGTTGTGGCCTACGCGTGGTGGCCATCCGACAACGAGGCCGGGGTGGCTTCGCTGAGGGCTCTGGCCGACACCGGGGTTCCGGTCATCCAGACCAACCAGCTCCCGTTCCCCGGGTCGGAGAACTACGTGGTGGGCTACGCCGGGGTCAACGACAGGCTCAACGGCGAGGTGGCCGCCAATCTGCTCATCGAAGCCCGCGATCAGATGGTTGCCAACGGGGTTGACCTCCACGGCGCCGGCGGGCATGCCATAGTCATCGGGTTCGTGGCCGGTTACCAGGCCGGTATCGATCGGTCCGGGGCGGCCCTGCCGATTCTGGCCCGTTCCAACATCAGCGTGCTCGGCGAGGTTGACGTCGGTTTCGGTCCCGCAGAAGGGTACGACGGGACCAAGCAGTTGATCGCAGCCCACCGCAACGTCGGCATCGACCTGGTCTACGCCCACAACTCTGCTCTGGCCGAAGGCGTCATCCAGGCCCTCGAGGAGGAGGGTTATAGCCCGGGTGACGACGTGATGGTCGTCGGTGGTACCTGCCACGGGAACCTTGATCACCTGCTGGACGGAACGGAGTTCGCCACCGGCCTGCAGGCCGCCCGGCTCGAAGGGGTCTTCAGCGTCAACACGCTGCACGAGTACCTGAGCAACGGCAGCCTGGAGAGCTTCAACAACTTCATTCCCAACCCGCCCGTGCGCAGCCCGGTCTACACGCCAGGGGCGAACGAGATCGAGAGCGTAACGGTGGAAGGCTTGAGCGTCGCGGAGCTCTGCGTCTACTAGGGCGCGTTCACGCTATGCACAGTCGTTTCGGTATAGACGATCGAACTAGCCGATCCTGACGGATGGTGGGACGGCCACGTCATCGACCGTGGCCGTCCCACCATCTACCCAAGGGGGGCTCTCGGCTCCCCCGAGATGACGAGCGGAAGCGCAGGAAGGATGTCATGACGGGCAGCAGCAGGCGATGACGGCCACCAACCTTTTCCACGTAGGCGTTCTGGTTCCCGACCTCGACGATGCGGTGGCTCGGTTCACCGAGGTGTTGGGACTCACCTTCAAGGACCCGGCGGTCGCCCATGTCGACCGGTTCGAACAGAAGTCGAGAGTCGAGCAACTCGACCTCCGCATCACATGGTCGATCGAGGGTCCTCCCTACCTCGAAATACTCGAGTCGCAGGACAACGACGGCCTCTACGGCCGCGAGCGCGAAGGCCTGCACCACATCGGGTTGTGGGAACCGGATCCGGAGACTCTGATCGAGCGCCTGGTGAATCTCGGTTTGAAGAACGAAGGCACCCAGTACATGCCGGACGACCGGATTCTGGCCACCTACACCGCGCCCCAGGAACTGTACGGCCCCCGCCTCGAGTTCATCGAGGCCGGTCGCCGTCCCGGAATGGAGGCCTGGCTCGCCGGGGAGGAATGGCTGGACTGATTCCTCCCCGTCGGTGGCTCGATTGTCGCGGGCCGTACCCGCTCTGCACTGTCCCTGAGGCTCCGGGCGGCGCCCGGCCGGCCGGCAGACCGGGACAGGAGGCCCCATGACTCCCTCTGATCCGGTTCCTCGCTTCGATCTGACCGCCGGTCACTTCACGATCGCCGGTTCGCCGGTGGGTGCGGGGTACGGGACCAAGTCGCCCTGGACCTTCGAAGTGAGGGTGGAGGCGGCCGCCGCGGCCGGATACCGGTCGATCGGGCTGGGCGAGGCGGACTACTCGGGCATGCGTGCCTCGGGGGTGACCGACGAGGAGTTGGTGGACACCCTCGACCGGCACGGGATCCGGGTGGCGGAGATCGAGTTCCTGTTCGACTGGATGCACGACGACGAGGACGCCGAGATACCGGCGGCGATAGCGGAGACCCTCTACCACATGGCAGACGTGTTCCGCCCGCACCATGTGAACATGGGCGACGTTCGCTTCCCGCCGGGACGTCCCCTGGAGTTGGTAGCCGAACGTTTCGGAGCCGTGTGCGACCGGTTGGCGCCGTTCGGAGTGAAGGCGGCGATAGAGTTCATGCCGTGGACGTCGATCCCCGATCTGGACACGGCATGCGAGATCATCGAGCGGGCAGGACGGGACAACGCGGGGATAGATCTTGACACCTGGCACTACTTCCGCGGGCCGTCGCACCTCGGCCAACTCTCCCGCGTCGATCCCTCCCTCATCCTGGCGGTTGCATTGAACGATGCCGGTCCCCCGCTGCAGGATGTGATCCTGGACACCAGCCGGCGCCGTCTCCTCCCGGGAGAGGGGACTTTCGATCTCGACGGGTTCCTCACCGATCTGGCCGCCACGGGGGCCCGCCCGCTGATGGGGGTGGAGGTGCTGTCAGACCGCCAGACGGCGCTGCATCCGTCGGAGGCGGCCCGGGTGTCCTTCGACGCCGCCAGCAAGGTCTTGTTGCGAGCGGGCTGGCCGGGAGGATCGGAATGACCACCGAGGTTCCCCTGCTCCTGGTCGAGGGCGTTTCGAAGTCCTTCGGATCGATCAAGGCTCTCGACGCGATTGACTTCGAGGTTCGTTCCGGTGAGGTGATGGCCCTGGTCGGCGAGAACGGGGCCGGCAAGAGCACCCTGGTGAAGATCCTCGCCGGCATGTACACCCCCGACGCGGGGACTATCGACCTGGCGGGCGAGCGCGTGGAGTTCAGCGGGGCCACGCGGTCGGAGCAGGCCGGCATAGCGGTGGTCCAGCAGGAGCTGTCTCTGGTTCCGACCCTGTCGGTGGCCGACAACATCTTCCTGGGAGACACGAGACGGGGGTGGAACGCCGCACCGAGAGTCTTGGCAGAGGCATCAGCTCCCTACCTCTTCCAAGTAGGTCTGGGGGATATGGATCCTCTGAGCCGCGTAGAGCTCCTGACCGTCGCGGAACGCCAGCTCATCGAAGTGGCCCGCCTGCTGGCCAGGAACGCCCGCGTCCTGATCTTCGACGAGCCGACCGCAGCTCTGGCCGACCGGGAGATCGAGAGGGTGAAGTCGGTCGTGCGTGCCCTCCAGTATCGAGGAAGGTCGATCATCTACGTCACGCACCGCCTCGACGAGGTCTTCGAGCTGGCGGATCGGGTGACCGTGTTCCGGGACGGACGTTCCAACCTTCCGGTCGCCACCGCCGACATCACGCTCGATGAGCTGATCTCGATGATGCTCGGAGGCAGCCTGGCAGCGTTGTTTCCCGAGCGAGGGGACGGGGAGCCCGGAGAGGTGGTGCTGGAGGTGAGCGACCTGCGGACCGAGAGGCTGGCCTCCCCGGTCCGTCTCGAGGTAAGGGCCGGGGAGATTGTCGGGCTGGCCGGCCAGCTGGGCAGCGGCGCCAGCGACACCCTCAGAGCGATCGCCGGTCACGAAACACGGGTGTCGGGTTCGGTGACGGTGGCAGGACAGCCGGTTCCACCCGATTCACCGGCCGCCGCTATCCGGAGCGGTATCGGCTACAGCTCGGCCGACCGCAAGCGCGACGGGATATTCCTGCAACGGACCGTGGTCGAGAACCTCACCTCCCCCAGCCTCGGACTGATTTCCCGCCGAGGGTGGTTGCGCAGGCGGGCCGAGCGGGCGATGAGCGACCGGATCGCCCGGACCTTCACCATCGACCGGGCCCGGCTGGGATCCCTCGCCGGGGCCTTGAGCGGAGGCAACCAGCAGAAGGTGGCGGTAGGGAAGTGGACGGGCGCCCGTCCTAGGGTGCTACTGGTCGACGAACCGACCCGCGGGGTAGACGTAGGTGCCCGGGCCGAGATCTACAGCCACCTGCGCTCCATAGCCTCAGGCGGTATGGGCATCGTGTTCGCATCGTCCGACACCCAGGAGGTGCTGGGTATCGCCGATACGGTGGTGACCTATTTCCGGGGCGCGCAGGTTAGCGTTCGGGACTGGGCCGGAACCGATTCGAGGCTCCTCACCCGCGAGATCACCCATCCCAAGGGAGGCGAAGCGTGACCGGGCGTGACGGGTCCGTCCGCGGCCGAGCCGGTCCTGCGCGCTCGATGGTCGTCCCGCTGTCCGTGGTCGGCGCGGTGCTGGTCCTCGGAGTGGTCGGATGGATCACCACCCCCGAGTTCGTCACCTACCGGAACTTCCAGACCATCGTCCGGGCTGCGGCCCTGATCGGCATAGTCGCGGTCACGATGACGCTCATCACGATCGCCGGAAGCTTCTTCTCCCTCTCCGTTTCCCAGACCGCCGCCATGTCGGCGATATCCTTCGCTGCCTTCCTGAGTTGGGGTTTCCCCGTCTGGATAGCCTTCCTGGCGGTGATCCTGCTCGCCTCGGCCGTGGGCGTGCTCCAGGGAGGTGCGGTGGCCCTCGGTGGCAACCCGATCATCGTGACCCTGGCCGTCGGAGCGGTCATATTCGGGCTGGTGGCCTGGCTCACCGACAACAAGACGGTGCGAACGGGCACCGACGCGGCCGAGTGGATCGGTACGTCCCGTCCCCTGGAGATACCCAACCAGACCTGGGCTTTCATTCTCATCACGATCATCACCGCGGTCGTACTCACCAGGACCCGCTTCGGGCGTGAGGTCACGCTCGTGGGAGCCAACCGGTTCGCCGCTACCACAACCGGTCTCCGGCCGGGAAGGGTCGCGGTCTACGTCTTCCTGGTCTCGTCGCTGGGCGCCGCTCTGGCGGGGATATTCACCGCTGCCCAGTTCAGCCAGGGACGCCTCGACCACTTCGACGGGGTCGACATCGACGCCATCGCCGCAGTCCTCGTGGGCGGGGCAGCGATCCAGGGCGGAGAGGGGTCGGCCACCCGAACCGCGCTGGGGGCGGTCTTCATCGCCGCCCTGCAGAACCTGATGGTCCTGCGAGGCTTCAGCTACGGGGTCCGGGTATTCTTCGTCGGGCTGGCGATCCTGGTCAGCGTGAGCGCCTTCACCCTGATCCGCAACCGGAGGCGGCTGGCATGAACCGGCTCGCGGAGCGGATGGAGGCGATCGTCTGGGCCCGTCTAGCCCTGTTCGTGGGCGTGTTCGTCGTATTTGCGATCTCGGACCATCGTTACGCCACGCCCAACAACATCTTCACCATCTTCGAAGGCTTCGCCTGGCTAGGACTGGCCGCGCTCGCCGTGGGCCTCACGATCATCGCCGGGGAACTCGACCTCTCGGTGGGATCGGTGGCGGCGGTGTCAGGCATCATCGCGGTGTCGGTCGTGGAGGACGTCGGTCTGGTGGGGGCGGTGCTCGTTTCCACCCTCTGCGGACTCGTCTACGGCGCCGCCCAGGGTTACCTGGTCCACCGGCTGAAGATCCACTCCCTGGTCTTCACCCTCGGAACGCTGATCGGGCTGCGGGGCCTCGCCTTCATGATCTCGGGGGAGAACACCGTGGTGATGAAGAACCTCGACATCGCCGACACGGTACGGCACCAGCTGTGGATATTCTCGCCGTTCAGCCTGGTCACGATCCTTGTGTTCACCCTGGTCGGCCTGTTCCTCGTGTACACCAGGTGGGGCCGCGAGATATACGCCATCGGCGGGGGGCGCCAGGAGGCGGCCGCAGCCGGCGTACCGCTGGTCCGTCCCCTGGTCCTGACCTTCGCGCTGTCGGGTTCGATGGCGGCACTGGCCGGCGCGCTCACGTCCATCAAGTCGGGAAGCGCGGGTCCGGCCGCCTTCGAGCAACTGCTCCTCCCGGCGGCAACCGCGGCGCTGATCGGCGGTGTCAGCCTGCTGGGCGGCAAAGGCTCGGTCGCCGGGATCGCAGTCGGCACCCTCACCCTGCGCTTCATCACCAGCGGGCTGAGCCTGGGAGGGGCGCCGTTCTACGTGCTGACCCTGGCCACAGGAGCAGTCCTGATCGTCGTGGTGGTGCTCGAACTCATCGTCGAGCGGCCCGTCGTCCGCGCCGGGTTTCGGCGGTGGCGAGCCCGAAGGCGCGTCCGGGCCGGCGGGCCACCGGCGTGAATGCTCGCCCTATGGGGTCGGGAGCGCGACGCATCCGGTTCCGGACCGGGTCGCCGTACCACCCGAGGCTTTCCCTATGCACCGAGGGCCGATTCGACGTGACCGGTCTCGGGGACGGTCGGGCGGACTGCATCCCCTGAGGAGGCGGCAGCAGACCGTTCTAATCCCTTCCAGGCTCCAAGGTTCGAAGAAGTCCTGCGCATCTCCGTAGGGGTCGCCTGCTTGGGTTGGTCCAGGGCTGCGGGTACGATCGCCACGCCTTCGCCGGCCACCGATCGCCTCGCGAGGGCCGTCTTGCGAGCATGATCGATGGGAGGAGGGTCCGCTCTTGCAGACCACGAACCGCCGGAGACCAGCCCTGGTTGACGGACGGAAGGTGTTGAATGCCAGGATGGCAGGGGTCTTCCTGCTCCTGACGGCCCTGGCGACGGCCATGTCTGTCCTCGGTCGGCTCGCTTCCGACACTGATCGCTCTGGTTTGGACGAGTCGCTGGCAGCGATCGCCTCGAACATGTTTCCGTACGTGCTAGCAGGCGCGGGTCGCCTCGCTTCGGGAATCACCCTGCTACTGGCGGCCCACTACCTGAGAGGAAGGGGGCTCGCCAACCGGGATCGGGTTTCTCGTTTCGTTTTCCCCCTGCTCACTCTGTCCGGCATCGCGAATGCCGTGTCGGGAGGTCTGGCGATAGTGCCGGCGCGGGTTGCGTCAACAATCCTTCCCCTGGATTCCAGTTTCGGCATGCCCCCGGGTGTCCGGACCGTCGCGGATCTGCACTCACTCACGGGTACGGTCAGCTTCGCCCTCGCCGGGCTGGGGTTGGTGGCACTCTGCGGAACTTTGTGGCGGGCGGGCGGGGTTCTCCGAGGGCTTGCCCTGTTGACTGCGGCTCTCGGGTTAGGGATGCAGTTCATCTGGGTGGACGCTGCCACCGCGCCCCATAGGGTCAGCGGCGCTGCCTACCTGATCTGGCTCGTGACGGTGGGTGGCATCCTGGTGTCGGCGCCCGCGGTAGCAATCCCTGATCGAAATGCGGCTGCCCCTACCTGAATGTCATCTGCCGCCGCCCGAGTGGTAGGCCGGTGTGTCGTTGCGTCGACCCGCAACCGGGTTGCAGTTAGCGAGCGTCGAGATGTCCGGCCGCTTCCTATCAGGAGTGATGGAGCACAGACGGGTTCCGTGGGCTCTCAAGCGGCGGACGAGCCGCGTCGTGGCGTTTCCGTAGACCCGGAAGATAGCCGGGCGGCCCGGTGTCCGTTACGGGGGAGGGCCGTCTCGCGCGCTTGCGTCCGGATGTCCGCTACTTAACGCGCGCAGCAGGCCAAGATGGGGACCACCGTCACTTCTGACCTGTTGGAGCCCTTCGGATTCTGACGGAGTATCCGATGCTACGGGCTGGGCAATCGGGGGGTCCGTAGGACAGGACGGTGCCCGGGAAGGGGAAGGCCATGAGAGTGGTTGGCATCTACAACGCGGACGGCGGCCTGTCGGGTGAGCTCCGTTACGTCCGGGACAAGATGATGGGCCGGAGCGACTGCGCTCTGTGCGAACTCACCCACGGCTGGAACGCGTTCGGTAAGCGTTCCTGGCGTGACGCCTGCCGGTCCAGTCCGGTCCCCCTCGAGATGATCCACCGTGACGAGGCGACTGAGTCGCAGATGGCAGCCGCGATTACCCTGCCGGCGGTGCTGATCGGGGAGGAAGGCACGTGGCGGAGGGCCGCCGACGCCGGACTCATACATTCGATGCGCAAGGAACCGGCCAAGCTCGTGGACCATCTGGTCGAACTCCTAGGAGGGTGCTGAACAATGACGATTGCTCGGGCCTGCCGCCCGCCAGCCCAGGCATTTTGCTGGCGGTTGGCAGGCCGCTGGTGGATTGCTCAGCACCCTCCTGGAAGCCCAGGGCAGCTGAGAGGTGCTGAGGCTCCGGACTGGGAGCATGGCCCTTCCAGTGTCCTGGATCTTTGTTTGTGCTGCGTGTGGAGGGAGGGTGTCGTGGCACGAGGATTGGTTATGTCATATGCCCATTGCATACTGGTGGGTAACCGTATAGCACCAAGCGGTCCGTTTTGGGTACCGACCGGGCCGGGCTGGGATCATGCAGACCGTACGACCCCTGGTAGGGGATGGCGGGACGCGTTTCGGCGCCGAGGAGGCGGCGGCCGGGGGTGGGGCCCGCCGGAGGCAACAGGTCCCCGTGTTTTTCGCGTTCTCGGGACCCGGGCGCTCGTCCGGTGGTGGCTACGGGCATCTTGAGCGAATCTGGGAATAAGGACGCCGGTTCACAACGCTCGGGCCCGGTGGTCCGCCAACCGGAGACCCTGAAGGATCCGCCTTGAGCGCCTTGGTCAAGTGCTAACCGGCCGGTCAGGAATCCCACCCACGGGCGCGCTCAAGCAGATCGATCACCTCGCTGTCCGGTGTCGGCCCGAAGTCGTCGTAGAAGAATCCGATCGCGGCGAACCGTTGAGGCGTGGAGGCGACCACGAAGTCGTCGGCAGCATCCTCGAAGATGGCAGCCGCTTCGCGGGGAGCGACCGGCGCCGCCATGACGATGCGATCCGCACCCAGCCGGCGGGCGATAGGGCAGGCGGCAAGCGCCGTCGAACCGGTGGCGATGCCGTCGTCGACGATCACCGCCGTTCTCCCGTCCAGGTTCACGGGCGGGCGGCCTTGCCGGAACGTATCCGCTTGGCGGACGAGTTCCTTGCGCTCGCGACGTTCCACCCGCTCCAGTTGGCGGGCCGGGATACCGAGCCGTCGTATGCGACCTTCGTCGACGATCCTCACTCCCCCTTCGCCGATCGCCCCCATAGCCAGTTCCGGTTGGAACGGAACGCCGAGCTTCCTCACGAGCAACACCTCTAGCGGCAACGACAATTCGCGGGCGACCTCGAATCCCACCGGGACCCCTCCGCGAGGGAGTCCCAGAACCACGGCGGGTTCTGTGCGCAGGTGCACGAGGAGATTGGCCAGTTGGCGGCCGGCATGGGAGCGGTTCACGAATCTCACAACTCCCTCCTGCTGACTCGACGGATTCTGCCATGCACCAACCGGTTCTGCGTCCTCTCGACGCCCGGTCCGGCTCGCCGAGCGGCTCACATTGAAGTGGGATCGCCTGATCGGTACCGTGGCGGCATGGCTCACTTTCCGATTGCACAAACGCTGGCCGATGCGTGCGGGGCCGATCCGGGGGGCGTATGCGCCCTCGTGTTCGACTTGACCGCCAACTCGCAAGCGGCCCGTATCTCAGACCTCGCCGCCCGACCCGTGAAGGTTGCGCTCATCCTCCTGGCGGCGTGGCTCATCAACCGGATAGTCCGGCGATGGGTCGATCACGCCGTGGAGAGCTGGTTGGAGCGCACCTCCACCAAGGCGGACGAGGTCCGCCGGCAGTCGGCGGAGGCGTCGGGACCCATCGACGACCTTCGCGAGGCGGCGCTCCGGCGGGCCAGATTGCTCATCGAACAGCAGGAAAGGACCAGCCAGCGGACCAGGACGCTCGGAGCTGTGCTCCGTTCGATTGCCTCGTTCACCGTGTACGGCGTGGCGGTCATGATGGCCCTCGGCGAGTTCGACGTGAACCTGGGCCCGCTGATCGCGGGTGCCGGCATCGTGGGAGTGGCGGTCGGATTCGGCGCCCAGAGCCTGGTCAAGGATTTCCTGTCCGGCGTCTTCATGCTGCTGGAGGACCAGTACGGTGTCGGGGACGTGATAGACGTGGGTGACACGGCCGGGGTGGTCGAGGAGGTCAAGCTTCGCAGCACCCAGGTGCGGGACATCAACGGGACGCTGTGGCACATTCCCAACGGTTCGATCCGCCGCGTGGCCAACATGTCGCAGGACTGGGGGCGGGCCGTTCTCGACGTGGAGGTCGCCTACGACACCCATATCACGGAGGCGATGGATGTGATCAAACAGGTCGCCGACTCCGTCTGGCACGACCAGCTACCGGGCGCCACCATCATCGAGGAGCCGGCCATCGCCGGTGTCCAGAGCTTCGGCGAGAGCGCGATAACCATACGGCTGATGGCCAAGACAGAGCCCGGAGAGCATTGGGCCGCTTCCCGTGAACTGCGCGCTCGGCTCAAGGACGCCCTTGACGAGGCCGGAATAGAGATACCGTTCCCGCAGCGCACGATCTGGGTTCGAGGGGAGGACGCCGCCGGTGCTTAGGCACGGAAGGGTCAGAGAACCCCGGTTGTCGAGCAGCGGATGCATCGGACTCCTTCAGGCGAGCGATCGGATCCGGCCCGGGCGCGAATCCCTGCTGTCCTTGGGTGAAGATTCCCACTCTGGCCAGATAACCGTGGATCGGGTTAAGGTCTTTCCTGCGGCACGGATCCCATCCGGGCTGGGCGAAAGGGCGGAATGAATCGTATCTTGGCTGCTGTTGACCTGAGCCCCATGTCACGGAGGGTGGCGGACCGGGCCCGGAGACTGGCCGAGGGGCACCGCACCAAACTCAGGCTCGTTCATGTGTGGGAGCAGCCGGACGTCCCGCTCCCCGACGACATGCTGGAACGGCTGTACCTGCACCGCCAGAGCCAGGCCGAAGACCTCCTGACCTGGATCAACGCCCGTGCCCGATGTCCGGTCGAGTTGGACGTGCGTTCCGGCAACGTGGGCATGGACCTGACGCGGATGTCGCGCCGGGCCGATCTGCTGGTGACGGGGACCTCGTCGGTGGACCAGACCAGGGTCGGACCCCTCACCACGAGGTTGGCGCGCAAGTCGCACTCCTCGGTCCTGAGCGTGAGGAGGCGCTTGAACTCTCCCTACCGGAGGGCCATAGCTGCAGTCGACCTGTCGGATTCCAGCGCGAGGGCGGTGGACCTGGCCTTGGAGTTGGCCAGCGAGTCGGAGGCCGTCACCGCGGTGGTGTCGCTGCCTTCGCAAGACGAGATGATCCTCTCGGAGGCCGGCGTGGTTCCCGAGCAACTCGACCTGGTCAGGCGCAAGCGAATCTCGTTACTCGAGGAGCGCTTGGAGAAGTTCGTGGCCGGCTGGGGAGGCTTGGTCCGCACGAGGGTCCTGGACGGCCCTCCGGCCGAAACCGTCGCCGAGTTCGCCCGCCGCCGCAACGCCGACCTGGTGGTGCTGTCCAGCCGTGGAGCCGCCAACTCGAGCATGGTCCTCCTGGGTAGCGTCGCCGAGGCCACTATGTGGACCGTTCCCTGCGACGTAGCGATAGCCAGAGTGCCTGGAAGGTTCCGCAGACCGTAGAAGGGTGTTCCGGACACGACTATCCCTGATTCTTCATGTTTCCAGACACACCCACGGCAGAACGCCATATCAACCGCATGACCGCGACTGGGCCGGCCTCACCCGACGGGTGAAGGTCCCGCCGGGCCGAGACAGGACTGTAGAAACACCCGTAGTGCCTGGTCAGAAGCTCGTATCCCACACCTCTGTTCTCCCAGTAAAAACCCCCGCAGAGAGAATCGGGGCTGGCGGAGTCCGCCGGTTGGCAATCCGCAGTCTCGTTGTCGCACACCCACAGGGTGCGCACCCGAATGGGTCTGCCGTCGACATCAAGGGCGAACAGCGAGCACCTCGGCATGGAGGAAGGCCCAGAAACCGTCGGGTCGGTCGGTCCAGCGCCGGAACGCCTCCGATATCTCGGCCAGTTCTTCCCGGGTGACGAACCCACCCCTGATCGCGTGGTCGGCGAAGTCGCTGTCGATCACCCTCACCGCCCAGAGCCCACCCCACGCGACGCGCTCCTCCGGCGTGGCGTAGGTAGTGGTCCTGGTGGTGACGGCAGGGTCCACGAACCCGGCCTCCAGAACCCATGAGAGAAGGAAGCGCCCGGCGTCGGCCTCACCGCCGTTCGCTGCGGTTACCTGGTGGTACAGGCGGCGCCACCGGTGGAGGGCCGGCTCCGTGGGTCCGTGGACCATCGTTCCGTAGTCGGCGTCGCGGACCGCGAGCAAGCCTCCGGGTTTCAGGACCCGCCCCGCTTCCCGCAGAGCACGCACGGGATCGGCGAGATGCTGCAGGATCTGGTGGGCGTAGACGACGTCGAAGTGGTTGTCATCCCAGGGTAGGTCGTAGGCGGAGCCGGTCCGGAAACTGGCATTGTTAATGCCTTCGCGGGCCACATGTCTCCGGGCCGATTCCACCATGCCGGCGGAAATGTCCAGCCCGATAACCTGCCCGACTCTGCGAGCCAAGCCGGCCGTGATGGTCCCCGGTCCCGATCCCAAGTCCAGCAGGAACGTTGCAGAGCTCAGACGGGGGAGTAGAAACGCGGCACACTCCTCGGCCGTGCGTTGCGAGTACGAACCCACGATGGCCTTGTGATAGCCGTGCGTGTAGCGCTCGCCAGCAGGTCTCCTGATCGTCATCTTCCCAAAAACCCGGTCCGGATCACCGTTGTGGACTCAACCACGCCGGATGCCCTTGAGGCGGGCCACATCGGCGAAGAACTTGGGAAGTAGCACTCTCGGGACCCGCCGGCCGTGGACAATCGCAACGAGAGCGATGGCGGTGAGGACCAGGATCAGGGCCCCCGTGTCGCGCTCCGCCAGGATCCACAGAAGCCATCCGTACGAGATTCCCTGAAGCAGCATCCCGGATGCCGCACTGCCGGCGAAGACCAATAGCCCTGCGAGGGCCAGCACGACGATCAGCCACGCAACAGGGACGGACCCACTCAGAACCAGCCCCACCATGAGACCGACGCCCACCATGCCGTCGATGGTGGCGTCCCATTGCCCCAGCCTGGTCACGCCCGGCGCCTTGCGTGCGAAGAAACCATCGACCGTGTCGGTGGTCCACCCGCAGACGAGCGTGACGGCTCCGAGCAGCAGCCGGTCCGCTGCCAGCGCCACCGAGATCAGCACCGCCAGGAGCAACCGTGCCACAGTGAGGGTGCCGGCAACTCGGGCGACCGCGACCGTGACCAAGTCAATACCTCCGGGAGCGTCTCGATTCGCTTCGTTTCAATTATCCTATAAGGTCCGGTCAACCGGGGAACAAACACCCGGGCCCGTAGCTCAAGTGGTCAGAGCAGCGGACTCATAATCCGTTGGTTGCAGGTTCGAGTCCTGCCGGGCCCACAACAACGCAGGGGTCTTCGCGTGTTATGGGGTGTTGGTGGGGGTTCTGGCCTGTTTCGGGGGTGTTCGGGTGTGTTTGGCCGGGGCGTGGGGGTGTGTGTCAGTGGTTACGGGTGGTGCTGGCCGCGACGGTCGGTTTCTGGACGGCGGTTGGTCCGACGGGTGGGGTTCCGTCAAAGAGGAGCGGTAGGGGGTTGGTTCATGGGGGTGAGCGCGGCGAGTCCGGGGATGTTACCGCCCTAGAGTCGGGTCATCGGAGCATCCGGTCAACGTCCCTGCGAATCTCCGCTACGTGGGCATCGTCCATGAGACGGTTCCTGGCAATTGTCAGTATCTGTATTGGCCTGCCGCGCGGGGTCTGCTCGTCGTCCATCGACCCGTCCCCGGTGATCAACAACGCGAACCCGGCACCGTCGGCTTTGTCCAACATCGCGCCGTTGGACAAACTCTTCCAACCCATGTACTCGACCGTGTAGGTTTCGTAGTCAGGGAACAGGTGACGCAGGCGAATATCCAGGTCTTCGTCTATCAGGATCTTCACAGGGGTTATCCCAACGGTCCCTGGTAGCCCTGATCCGCGGCGTGGCGCAGCACAGCCTCAACGTGTTCGTAGTCCACGTCGTATGTGTCGCTGAACTCGCGGGCTGTTCTCCCTGCTTTCAAGAAGTCGAACAACGCTTCTACACGGCGCCGGGTGCCCGCGAACGTGGGCAGCGGCGGTGGGGGTGGCCCCACGAAGTGGACGCCTGGCACGTTGCTCAGGCAGGTGAGTTCCACGAAGCGGCAACCTGTCAGGTCGACCGTGCCCACCGGTGGGCCGCTGGTCATGTACTCGTGGACAGCCCTGACAGAACCCATGTCTACCCTGAACGCGTTGGGGAAGGTTTCGAGGGTGCCGCCTGTGGTAAGCCAGTCGGCCAGGGTTTGCGCTGGGATACGACGCCCGATAAAGGTTGCCTGTCCGCCTTTCCGCCCGGGAACGTATTCGAGGGCGGGACAACCCCGCCAGTCAACCATCCGGAGAACCATCGGGTTGTCTTGACGCTTCGCCGACGAACCAGCAGGGAGCGCAGACGGTGTGTCTTCGGCTGCTCCACTCATGGCACCCGAATGTAGCAACGTTTCGCTCATTAGCGTGCCCGACCTACTGTGGGTATCCGATAGAGAGTCTCTAGGCATATTCTACCCAAGAGGACGGTGCTGTGTAGCGTTCCTGCCATGCGGTGAACTCGACGACCTTCCCGCAGACGCGGGTACGTCAGGTACACGGGGCTGAGCCTGGCAGAAGACATCGGCGCTGGTAACTCCCCTCGTCGCGACTGGGCTGTGCGCTACTACCGGATATCGCCTGGAGACAACCGAGTCGGCGTCCGGTGGGTGGGGAATCCAAGTGAGCGACGAGGGCCAGGCCCCGGCTAAGCCGTTCGATTCTCAGTCAGCGAGAGGAGGTGACAGATTCCGGCTGAGGAGGTGACAGGCTCGTGGGACCGCTACCATTACCCTTGGTCAGGGGTGGTCGCGAAGACCCCATAACGGGATGTTCGCGACTAATGGGCTGTTGAGTTCGCGGGTTAGGGGGTTCGGTCGGGTTCTTGGATAGTTTTGGGGTCTTAGAGCCGGTTTCGGCGCTGTTCGGCGTGGTTGTGGCGCCGGTTATGGGTGCTGGTGGTTTTGGCGGCTGGTTCTGGACGCGTCTGGTTCGACGGGGTGGGTTCCCGTCAAAGATGAGCGGTAGGGGGTTGGTTTATGGGGGTGCCCGGGTGGGTGTGTGAGTGGCCCGGTGTGGGATGCTGTCGGGGTTCGTCTGTTCGGCGAGGGCTGGGATGCTCGCAGCGGTTAGGTCCGGGTCGGCCAGTACGGGGAAGTCGTCTGGTACATACCGGACGCCGAGCAGGGAGTGGACCTGTCCCCGGACGCGTTGTACATGGAACTCACCGGTCTGACAAAAGACGAGATGGCGGAAAAGTGGGGAATCAAACCACCCAGCCGGATCCGGCAGTGGCGCCGCCGCCGGTGGGCCAATGCCGGTCCGTTGGCGAAACGGTTTTACAGGGTGAAGGACCGAATACACACGCTGGGTTGGGGGAGGGGGGAGCGGTCAGGCGTTATCACTCCCCCAGAGCAGCAGCGGGGGCCTCAGCCCCGCTAGGAGATATGCGCTGTTCGGCCGGCCCATAAGCAATAGCCCCGGGCCGCAAAGCTACCCCCGAAGGGCAGTCCCACGACCAGTCCCAACGGTAGCCTTCCGAGAACAGCCTCTCCCAAGGGTCAAGGATGAGCACATCCCAGTCGGCGGCCACCTGTTCCCAGTCCGGGAACGGCAACATCAGGCCGGGCGGAATCGCATAGCGTGACGAGAAGCGGTTGAACTCGCGGGAGCGGTTGTCCAAGACAAGAACCCTGGCCGAGGGGTCGAGTATCACGGGTCTTCGCCATCTCACTCCGTCTAGGAAGACGCTTCCGCTGCGGCACCAACGTTCCCACGCGTCGCCGACGGATAGCCAAACGCCCACTGGTTTGGTAGGACCCCGCCTTCGGGTGGGCCACCGAGGGATCTCCGGAGACGGTGAGTACTTGTATAGAACGGGGACCGTCATAGCGCTGTCCATACCCGCCACGCGCACCGTATCACGTCGTTGACGATCAGCACCACGGCATCAATAGCGTCGGGATTGTACTTGTGTGATGTGACATGTCGATCAATAACCCAGTTTTCCAGGTCGTCCCGATCGCTGGGACCGATCAGGCCCTCATCGGCCGCCCGGCGCACAACCGAGTTGAAATTGGAGCCGATGCGCACTGGGCAGCCCCGTGCCCTGAGTGCTTCTTCCAACACAGCGTGGACGCTCGATAGGACAGCCTCGAAGCGTTGCACCAAAGCATCGTGGTAGACGCTTAACTCCGAATCGGACCGGTCCGCTCCGCGGCCATCCACCAACCGCGCTGCGTGCTCCAAATCGTGGAGAAAGCCTTCCAACAGACTCTTGTTGTTGTCCACAAGCACCAGCCCCCCGGCGGCTATCACCACCAGCATACCCCTCCCTCACCCGGCAGCCCCCGTGTGGAGGCTGACAGCTAGAGGGCCAATCAGGCCGGAGCGTGCTGCTCCTTCTCTTCGTGTCGTGTATCAGCGCACCGGAAGGGGAAACCGCAGCGACAACACTGTGATGAGTCACACCACCAAGGGCGGACAGGTGTCGGCGGCCAACATCGGACATATCTCATTCAGGACATGACCAGTCAGTGGGGAGTTGAGTCACGATGCCGCCGCCGGCACCAGTCTGGCACCCCTTCCGGGGCACACCGTGGATACTCACAGTGGGGGAGGCAGAGCCCCTGCCAGGGCGGGTGCAATCCACCGGACGAAAACACCGATTCTCGGCGACTGAGAAGAGGAGACAGATTCCGGTTGAGGAGGAGACAGACCCGTGGGACCCCTACCATAGGCCCTGGTCGGGGTGTGGGTGGTCGCGAAGACCCCACAACAACGGGTCTTCGCGGGTTGTGGGCTGTTGAGTTCGTGGGTTAGGGGTGTTGGTGGGGGTTCTGGCCTGTTTCAGGGGTCTTAGAGCCGGTTATGGGTGCTGGTGGTTTTGGTGGCTGGTTCTGGACGCGTCTCGTTCGACGGGTGCGTTCCCGTCAATGATGAGCGGTAGGGGGTTGGTCTATGGGGGTGCCCGGGTCAGGGGTGGCAGACAGTGACCGCCGCCAGGGGGGCGCTAGCCTTCGTTTTCGTGCCCCAGTTCTCGCGGTCTGCGTTCCGCCATGGTCAGTCTAAGAGAGATATCCAGCGTGCGCTCGACAACCCGATCTATGACGAGCCTATAACTACCCGACAGGGAACCCTGGACTGCGCGTGGAGGGCTTAACCGCGTCGTTGGGGCTGCCATCGAAGTATTCGGGGAGTATGACCCGGAGACAGGCGATCTGGTGGTGTACCACGCCCAGCCGTTGTAAAGACGTCGGCGGTTGGTCGGAAACCGGCTTCTAGAGAGCTGTGACCTTCACCCTTCGGCCTGTAGGCTTCCCGTCGGATATCGACGCGATATAGAAATGATCGGGCAGGTTCGGGTCGGTACGGACGAAGTAGCCGTCCTTCAACATGTAACCGTCCGGGATCTGACTGAGCAGGTAGTCGTGTGCCCTCGCGCGGATGTCGTCGTATGCGCCTGCGTCGACCGCCTCGGACTCGCGGAGCATCCGAGCTTCGAACTCTCCGCGGGTCTCAGCGCGGGTTACCATTGCTGCTCACCTTGCCACCGTCAGGGCAGGTTGTCAAGGACAGCCGAGGTGACGTAGTCCAGGTTCGGGAGGTGACGTGGTCGCTAGTGCCTTAGCGAAGTCCAGCCGACGCCCAATGCCTCGATTGGTGTCCGGGTGGGGGAATCCGAGTGAGCGACGAGGGCCAGGCCCGGCTAAGCCGTTCAATTCTCAGTTGGCAAGAGGAGGTGACAGATTCCGGTTGAGGAGGTGACAGGCGCCTGGGACCCCTACTATTACCCCTGGTCAGGGGTGGTCGCGAAGACCCCACAACGGGGCCTTCGCGTGTTATGGGGTGCTGAGTGCGCGGGTTAGGAGTGTCGGCGGGCGCTACCCTTCGTCTTCATGCCCCAGTTCTTGCAGTCTGCGTTCAAGCACGGTCTGTCTGAGAGGGACATCCTGTGTGCGCTCGACGACCCGACCGAGTACGAGAGGATAACTACCCGACGGGGGGGAACCCTGGACTGTCCGTGGAGGGGACTATCCGCGTCGTTGGGGCTGCCGATCGAAGTACTCGGGGAGTATGACCCGGTGACAGGTGATGTACCACGCCCAGCGGTTGTAAGGGAATCGGCGGTTGGTCGGAAACCGGCCCTAGAGAGCCGTGAGCTTTGCCATTCGGCCTGTAGGCACCCCGTCGACTCTCGCTGCGACACAAAAATGATTGGGCAGGTTCGGGTCGGTGCGGACGATGTGACCTGTGTCGTCGTCGAATACGTAACCGTCCGGTAGCTGGCTGATCAGGTAGTCGCGGCCCCTCGCGAAGATATGGTCGTATGCGCCTGCGTCGGCTTCGTCGGACTGGCGGAGCAGCCGCGCCTCGAACTCTTCACGGGTCTCAGTGCGGGTTGCCATCGCTGATCACCTTGCCACCGTCGGGGCCGGTTGTCAAGGACCGCCAGCGGTGTCGCTCTCAGCCGATGTTCGCCCATTAGCAGCAGCCTACAGCCGGGGGGAGGAACCGGTTGCGGAACCCGCACGGGCATCGCTGCAGGGGTGGGCTCCCCCTGTAGGGAGGAGGTGACGTAGTGGTGTCCCTGCAGGTGACGTCCTCCCCTGGCTGTTGGCTAGGGTCCCTGGTCAGGGGTGGTCGCGAAGACCCCACAACAACTCTTTCAGTCGCCGGCCGTTTCATGACTACCAATAGTCCCAGGCCAAGAGTCCTTTCCGTTCATGCCCCTTAGGGTGGATGAATCACTTCTTGCAGCCATCCGTGGTTTCTTGACTTTCCTCTGTTGCGGGTAGTTTCACTCCGGTATGGGACTTAAGGGGGGACGCTCAGAGGGGCGGAGGAGAGGGAATTGCCAAAACGAATAGCCGCATGGGTGCGTTCGGTCAGCGCACCGGGCAAGTACGGCGACATCTACGGGCTGATCCTGCGGGTTCAGCCGACCGGATCCAAGGCATCGACATGGCGGGGAACAGTCAACGGGCGTCGACGCGATCTTGGTTTGGGTCGCTACCCGTTTGTGAGTTTGGCCGAGGCAAGGGCGAAAGCGTTCGAGTACCGAAAGGCAGCTCTTGAGGGAATCGACCCGACCCTGTTGCGTTCCGGAGGGGTTCCCACGTTCGCGACCGCCACCGAAGCGGTGATCGCTCTCGTGTAGGGAAGGGGAACCGGGCGGCACCTCCGAGGGGCAGTGGCAATCCTCGTTGGCCACCTACGTGATGCCCGCTATCAACTCCAAACGCGTCGATGAGGTCACCTCTGCTGATGTGATGGATTGGCTGTCTCCGCCTGACGGATTCATGAATCCGGATCGGCCGACCTGCCGTTGGGTCCGTTCAGGGTCGCTCGTTCCTACCCTCAACCCGGATGTCTCCGACCGTAGCGGCCGCCGCCGACAGCGGAGACGGCCAGCAGATCCCCGAGGACACCGGCCTGGTCTACCCACCGCAGCGATCACGCCCAACCCGGGCTGTTCCGCTAACCCGAACGGGGCGTCCGTCGTCGACCGCAGCGAACTCGACCACCAACCCGGGGACACCGGAATGTGCGGTTCGCCTCAGCTGCTCGGCTGCTGACGGCGATCCGGACGTAGACTTTGCGCCGGGGCCTCCAACCTGTGGTCGGTCCGGTCTGCCGGGCTCCCTCGAATCGGGGCATGGTCTCAGCATATTGTGATGGCCCGTTTACTTGGAAAGGGGATGGCAACGGTCACCGCAGACCGAGCACTATCTGCAGAGCCATGTCTGCCCCCCATAGCTCTTCTGGTGTGAGACGTCCAGCGAGGTGCCCGAGGCGGGTCACGTCGACGGCTCCGACGTGTTCTACAACCACCCGGGTCGTTGCCCCGTCTACCTCTACTTCAGGCCGGAACGACGCTGGCTTGGCACTCGTCGAGGTGGGCGCTACCAACACGACCGAACGGGGCAGGAACGGGTCGGCTTGCAGGACGACACCGTAGCGTTTGCCCTGTTGTTCGTGACCGACCCCTTTGGGGAGCCGCAGCACAAAGACGTCACCTCGACGCACTCAGGCTCTCCATGATGCGGGCCACTGCCAGCATCTCCACCCGGTCCTCTTCGTCGGCTTCTAACGCCGCCGCTTCGGCGGCGAGGGCCTCTTTGTCTCGTCGTCGTGCTGCTGTCTCCACCAGGGACACCCGGATGGCTTCGGAACGGGTCAAGCCCGTCGCCTCCAACTGGCCTAAAGCGTGTAACGCTTCGTCGTCCAACCGTACAGACAACGCTCGAGAAGACACGTCACCATCGTATCCCGTTCTGTCCTACAGAACGGGTTCGGTTTGCAGCACGCGACGGGTCCATGCGGTCCCGAGCCCATTACCGTGTTTTGGTGTCTTCCCGGGTGAACCACCCGAGAGTTCCGACCGATTCAGGATCCTCGCAGGGGGAGGCGTCGCGTCGCGTCTGTGCTCGTCCTTGGTGTGGCCGGGCCGGTTCGACCGGGACGACGCGAGATGCGCTAGTTCGGCGTCGGAGCACCTTGCCGCTGGGCGCTCGACCGGCCGCCCACAGCGGCTACCCGCCCGATGGTCTCACCAGCCCTAGCGTCTCCGTCTGGGTGGGTGTCGGAGGGGGGAGTGGAGGTGGCAATGGTCGGTCGGGTTGTAGATGGATAGGCGCGCCGTGCAGTCTTCGGTGGCACAGCGGCGACCAGGGGGAAACGTGGGTGGTGGGCGGCCTTGTTTGGGGAGGACTCTGCTCATAGGGTGCTCACCGTACACGGTAGCGGTCTCCGCTGACGGGTGGAGGCAGCGGACCGCCCTTCAACTGGTGTGGGGAATCCCACTGATCGACTCTGAAGGGGTTCACTGATCGCCGTCATACATTGAGCTCCTTCCGCTCCGCGGCGGGACTTGACGGGAATGATCGTGCCCTTCGGACACGGTTCGATCGAAGTCAAGGCTCCCGGCCAGACCTGGAATCCGCGTCCGGATCCGAGACATGGCACTGCTTGTAGACGGTAGTAGTGGAACCCGGCGACTGACGAATGTGTCCCGTTTGGATCCACCGACCAGGGTGGAAGACGTGTCCGCGTTCTACCTGCATACGCCGGTGCCGGCCACCGACACCAACGTCATTGACCCCGGCCCGGCGGCAGTTCCGGGTGGTGTTGATAGCGATCGGCGGCTCGATGTTGGGCCCTCGAGATGTGCGACGAGCGCCGGGAGCCGACAGGCCACGGCCCGACGATCCGACTTACCCAACTGCGCAGCCGCAGCGGGGCTTGCCAAGTCGCCGCGGGCTGAACCTTGTTCCAGTGTCCGCAGTGTGGCGCCTCACGGATCTTTCGGGCGGTCGGATTCGGACAGAGGGTGGGTGGTTCAGGCGACCGTGCGGCGGTAGGTACGGACCGCCATCGGCACGAAGACGGCCAGGATGCCGGCTATCCAAGCCAGGGACAGAAGGATGTCCCCGGAGTCGTACTGACCTGTGGTCATCAAGCCCCGTATGGTGTCTGCCAGCACCGAGAGTGGCTGGTTCTCGGCGAATCCTTGCAGCCAGTCGGGCATCGAGGCGGTGGGGACGAAGATCGAGGAGACGAACATCAGCGGAAAGAGAGGAAGGAACCCTGCGGTCATGGCGGTTTCGGGAGTCTTGGCGATCAGACCTACCCAGGCCATCACCCATGAGAAGGAGTAGCCGAAGCCAAGGGCCAGTGCTATCGCAAGGACGGCCTCACCCCAACTTTGCTCGATCCTGAAGCCCATCAGCGTTCCCAGCCCGATCATCAGCAGGTTCACAACCACGTTGCGGAAGATATCGGAGATGGTACGCCCCATCAGCACAGCCGAACGGGCCATGGGCAATGATCTGAAGCGGTCGATGACACCGGCCGTAAGATCTTCGGTGATACCCACCGAAGTCGCGGTGGCACCGAAGAGGGCGGTCTGCACCAGGATTCCCGGGAGGAACCAGTTGATGTAGTTATCACCTCCGGTGGCTTGACCGATCGCCCCTCCGAAGACGTAGTTGAACACGATGATGAACATCAGCGGTTGGAATATGTTCATCACCAGCAGTTGTGGCAAGCGGGCTATCCGCAGCAGATTGCGTCTGGTGATAACCGCCGTGTGGATGACCCCGCGCCGGATTCTTCCCGGCGGGGTGAAGACTTGGTTTCGGGTTGAGACGGTGGCGCCCATGGTCTTCATGTTGAGGGACCTCGGCGCCGCAGGCCGCCAGTTCGGGCGGCATCTCCCCGCCGTCTTCGGCGTCGAGAACCTGCCGCTCTTTCCTCCGGGTCTCCGGTGTCGGTTGCGGTGGTGGCGCCCGTCAAAGCCAGAAACACATCATCCAGCGTGGGCTCGCGGAGGGAGACTCCCAGCGGCGGGATGTGCGCTTCGTCCAATAGCCTTACAATCCTGGTGAGGGTGGCCGGTCCGCTCTCTGTGGATAGGGTGAGCTTGCTAGTTGCTGTATCCAAGGCGGGGGAGTAGCCGTCCAACTGTTCCAAGAGCCGAGCGGCTGTGGACTGATGTTCCTTCCCGACCTGCAATTCGATTACATCCTGGCCCACCCGTTTCTTCAACTCGTCCGAAGTGCCTTCGCTGATCAGCAAGCCGTTGTCTATCACGCCTATCCGATCGGCCAGCTGGTCGGCTTCGTCCAAGTATTGCGTGGTCAGGAGTAAGGTAGCTCCCTTCTCGACCAACTCCTTGATCATCTTCCATACTTCCGAGCGGCTCCGGGGATCGAGTCCTGTTGTGGGTTCGTCCAGAAACAGCACTTGGGGTTCTCCAACCAGGCAGGCAGCCAGGTCGAGGCGGCGTTTCATACCTCCCGAATAGGTCTTGACAATTCGGTCAGCGGCTTCGCTCAGGTCGATTCTCTCCAGGATGACATTAGCTCGCCGGCGAGCTTCTAGCGCCGTTAGGTTGTACAGACGTCCGGTCACTATTAGGGTTTCCCTGCCGGTGAGGAACTTATCCACCGCCGCCGATTGGCCCGCTAACCCTATCTTCTCCCGAACCGCGGCCGGATCGGCTTCGACATCTATACCCGCCACATACGCAGACCCGGAAGTCGGTTTCAGCAAGGTCGCAAGGATACGGATAAGAGTGGTTTTTCCGGCGCCATTGGGTCCCAAGAGCCCGTAGACGACGCCTTGGGGGATGTCGATAGTGACTCCTTTCAAAGCCTCCACCTCCCCGAAATCCTTGACGATCTGGCGAGTAGAAACAATCGCCTTTGAATCGTTGGTTTTCACAGGAAGCGCTCCCGTCGTCCGCAGCCATCCTTCGAAGCGTAGGGAGGAAGAGGCGGTACCAGGAATCGGTTGGGCAGGGTTCGCCGCTCGATGGAGATCGATCCGCTGGTCCTCGTGTCCGCAGGGTGGCCAGTGCTGTTGGCGCCGTGCCAGGCGACCAGCAGGCCCGGGACGGGAGTCCCGGGTGCTCGCCACGCCGCACAGGGCGTAGGGATCCGTCACCGCGGCACGTGTCGCCATCCGAGCGGGCCAGAGTTGATATCGTCCCCACGGACGGGGCCTACCGTGCTCGGTGTCTTGCAGGTGTTGTGCCGATCCTGCGCCGCTACCGGGCACAGCGGGTCGCGGGCCCGACCATCCGACTACGGGAGGCACGACATGAAGAGTCCTCTGTACCTGCATCCGGGCCGGATCGGTTCGCTCGAACTGCCCAACCGCCTGGTGCGGGCGGCCACCTCCGAGACGATGGCCACGCCGGAGGGCATCGTGACGGAGTCCTACGTGGAGTTGTACCGCCGGCTTGCCGAAGGGGGAGCCGGGCTGATCCTGACCGGGCACATGTATGTGGACCCGCGTGGGCAGGCGAGCGCCAACCAGACCGGCATCCACCACGACAAGGTGATTCCCCCGCTGCGGCGGGCCACCGGCGCGGTCCATCAAGCCGGGGGGCGGATATTCGCCCAGCTCGGGCATTGCGGCAGCCAGACAAAGCTGGCGGGTATCCGGCCGGTGGCGCCGTCGCCGGTACCCAACGCCATGTACGGGGTCCAACCGGAAGAACTGACCTCGGCAGACATTGAAGGCCTCGTACGTGCCTTCGGGAAGGCGGCTGGGAGGGCGGCCGCCGCCGGGTTCGACGGCATCCACATCCACGGCGGCAACGGATACCTGATCTCGGAGTTCTGCTCGCCGCACGCCAATTCCCGTACCGATGAATGGGGTGGCGATGCTGAGCGCCGGAGCCGTTTCATGTTCGAGGTCTATGCCGCGGTGCGGGAGGCGGTCGGTGACGGCTATCCGGTGACGGCTCGCCTCTCCGTCGAGGACTCGGTGCCCGGCGGGCTGAAGCGGGAGGAGTCGCTGCAGCGTGCTCGGACCTTGGCGGGGCGTGGCATCGATGGCTTCGAGACCACGTACGGCGTGATGCGCAGCTACCTCGAGAACATCCGCCCCTACGTGGCGGTGCAGGGGGCGCAGGCCTGGCGCAACCTGGTGGTGCAGCGGGCCTGGAAACCTGCCGGCGCCGAAGCCTACTACCGGCCCTTCGCCCGCGCCGTGAAGCAGGTCACGGGTCTGCCCGTGATCCTCGTAGGCGGTGTCCGCACCACCGAGTCGATGACCGAAGTCCTTGCCGGCGGGGATGCGGACTTCCTGGCGATGGCCCGCCCGTTCATCCGCGAACCCGATCTGGTGCGCAAGCTGGAGGCCGGGCGAACGGGCGCCACGGCGTGCGTCTCGTGCAACATGTGCCTGGCTCACGACGGCTTCGATCCGCTACGGTGCTGGCGCACCAGCCCGCGCAGCGTCGCACTGCACATCAGCAAGACATACTGGACCAACCGCCGGCGGGGTGGATGAGTGCTTTGGGACAGGCGGGCGCCTGGTATCCCGGATCATTGTTTCGGTTGCCCTTGGAGTGCCGGTGTTATGACAGGAGGGAGGTTCTGTCATAGGCCCGTCGCATACTGGTGGGTAACCGCAAAGCACCAAGCGGCCCGTTTTCGGTACCGACCGGGCCGGGCTGGGATCATGCCGACCGTACCCCCCGGTTGGGGGATTGGCGGGACGCGTTTCGGCGCCGAGGAGGCGGCGGCAGGGGGTGGGTCCCGCCGGAGGCGACATGCCCGGCGTTTTTCGCGTTCTCGTGACCCCGGGCCGCTGGTCCGGTGAAGGTTAAGGATACTGTCGGCGAGTCTGTGCAATCAGCACCCTCCTAGGAGGTGGACGGCCCGGATCTCCGGCTAACCCCGCCCTGTTGGCGGATGGTGCTCGCAGGGCAGTCTCTCCTCCAGGGCAGAGACTATGGCGGCTGACCGTTTTCCAGTGATGGTCCCGTCCTTCACGCGGCCTGCGAGCACCGGTTCCCGGTATCTCTCGCCTTCCTCCTCGGTCCGGGCTGCCCGGTATGGTCCAAGGCGAGGCCACAGAAGACCGAGGAGAGCGGCACACCAATCGGCATGACGGCCTTGCGCACGATCTCGCCGTTCATGTGGGGTCGTGCCGGGGAGTGATCGTGCCCTTTCCGACCTGTCGTTTGGCTGCGGACGACCTGAGAAGGTGCCGACAATCGGGCGTGACGGGCTGTACCTGGTTATCAGGATGCCTGGCTGTAAACGGCACTGGGACTCCCCCTGTATGGGGTTCCCGGCTGGTGTCTATTCAATCCATGACCGTTCTCCCGCGCCGGCAGCGAAGCAACGTTGCAGAGAACAGTCGGGATTATCACTTGACCGGTCTGAGACGTGCCATTTACGATCTTCGTTACCCGGATTCGTACAGGAGGCGATGGAGTCAACGTTAAGACCGTAAAGGGAAGGGCAGAACAGCATGATCGCGACGTCTAGCAAGTGTTAACGAAACCAGCATCGTGCCGCGAGGCCCGAACGGTCGGGCGTTGATAGAGATGAGCCGCCTTTTCTACGCCATCGCTCCTACCCTGTTCACGGAAGACGGGCGGCTTGATGCCGGTGCAGTCGCGGCAAACGTTGAACGAGCAGTGAGTGGCGGTGTCTCCCGATTCCTTCTCACCGGTGCCTACGGAGAGTTCCAGAGTCTCACGGATGCCGAGCGAGTCCGCGTCGTAGCAGCGGTCAGAGAGCTAGCACCGCGGATCGAGATCATGGCCGGAGCCGTCCACCCGTCCACACAAGCGACTCTCCTGCTGGCGAAGCGGCTGTTCGCAGCCGGAGCCGACGAGGTCATGGTCGGCCCACCGTCCATGGCCGAAGTGACCGACACCGACGTTCTACGCCACTTCCAATTCTTGGCCGCACGGGCGGAGGGTTCCCTAGCCGTCTACAACAACCCGATATTCGGCCATGATCTCGAGCCCGGTCTCGTCGGCCGTCTCGCGGAACTCGGCTCCTACACGTCGATCAAACAGGGCACCCCGTCGATGGGCTACCTCCTCGTGAGCATCAGCGCGGCCCGCTCCGGTTCTGGAAGCCTGAGGGTTCTCGCCGCCTCGGATCTCTCCGCCCTGGTCAGCCTGGCAGCCGGAGTCGACGGTCTGACCTCGACCAACTACTGGGCCTTTCCCGAAGCGATCACGTCGATGGCTGCCCATGCAGCGACATCCAATCACGCACAAGCTAACGCCATACACCGGGCTCTGACACCGTACTTCGATTCGGTGCGGGCCCTAGGTCAGCCGAGGGCTATCAAGGCGGCAATGACCCTGCGGAGCTATGCGGGAACGTCGATGGTACGGCTTCCTTACGAACCTCTGTCCGAAGTCGAGACCCGACACCTCAAGGAAGTAGTCGCCGGGGTCGATGAGACCCTGGCCGGGTTAGGACACCTCGGATCTCAGACCTCATGAACCCAAGGAAAGGAAGGGACATGAAACGAACGTCACTAGCGCTCCTGCTTGCCGCGCTGCTGGTGGTATCTGCCTGTGGGACGGACGAACCGGCCGAGACGACTGCCGCAGCCCCGGCGACAACTGCGGCGCCTCCACCTACCGAAGCCCCCACCACTACCGAGGCGATGGCTGACGATGATGCTGCCACCACCTCCACGACTGCGGCGCCGACCACCACTGAACCCGAAGAACCGATGGAACCGGTCACGGTCACGCTCTACGTCGGGGGGGTAACGAGCAGCGCTCCCCAGGACTACGCCGCCCAGGCACAGGGATTCTTCGAGGAGCAGAACATCGACATCAGAGTCGTCGCCCTAGACGGGACGTCTCAGGCGGTGCAGGCGGTGGCAGCCGACAGGAGTGGCTTCGCCTACACCCAGGGCAGCATCCTCGACGAGATGCTGATAGCCGACCGCAACCCGGATGCGCCCCCGCTGATTGCCATCTCGGCCGGCGCTATGCGCAATCCGGTGGCTCTCATGTTCCTGGAAGGAAAGGGGATCAGCACTCCGGCGGACCTCCTCGGGAAGACGATCGCCGTTCCGCAGGGAAGCCTGTCGGCACTGTATCTCGACGTGTTCCTCGATACCCAGGGGATCTCCAAGGATGACGTCACGATCCAGAACATCGGCTTCGGGGCTCTGAATCCCGCGTTGCTCACAGGGCAGGTCGATGCGATCGTCGCCTTTGCCAGGGCGATTGCCAGCCTTTCGATCGTCGCTCCGGAGCAGGGCGACACCGTCGGGGCCTTCCTCTTTGCCGAGTACGGCATCGCATCGCCGATGACCGGCGTTGTGATCCAGAAGCGTCTCCTGGACGAGCATCCCGACGTGGCCAGGGCGATCGCCGAGGTCACGACTCGCGCGTTGCACTTCTGTGCGGTCAATGCGGAGGAATGCGTCACTGACTTCATCACTATCAACGACGGCCGTGACTTCGACCAGACTCTGGCCGAGTGGAAGGTGGCTCTGGAAGCTCAGTACGGGATCGATCCGGAGGAAGCTGCGAACATGGATCCCCTGGCGCTCGGGTGGTTCGATCCGGATCTCATTGCCAGTACCCTCCCGGACCTGCGACAACTGTTCGAGATAGAGATGGAGTTCGATCCGACGAGCCTGTACACGAACGACTTCGTAGCGGAACCGTAAGGAATCCCGGGGTTGGTCGGAAGCAGCATGAAAGTAGGCCGCGGTCTGTCGTTACTGACAGGCCGCGGCCTGTCCTTGCTCTCCTTCGTGCTCGGACTGCTGCTCTGGGAGGTACTGGTTGATATCCTCGATATTCCGAGGTTCCTGTTTCCGCCCCCTTCGCAGGTATTCCTGGTCTATTTCACCGGGGACGTGAGGTGGGTTGACCACACTCTCGTCACACTTCGTGAGGCGCTCACCGGGTTCGCGATCGGCGTGGCATTCGGATTCGTGCTGGCGGTATTGATCACCCTTTCCGACCTACTCAGACGGGTCGTGATGCCCTACGTGGTTGCCCTCCAGGTATTGCCCAAGGTGGCTATCGCTCCGATTCTCTACGTGATGCTCGGCTTCACCAACACTTCGAGGGTCATACTCATCGTGATCCTGACGTTCTTCCCGATCGTCATCAATGTGAGTACGGGCCTGACCGCTGCGGACAGGAACCTGATCTACCTTCTCAAATCGCTTGGAGCGGGGAACTTCACAGCCTTCTACAAGGTCCGCCTTCCCAACTCCCTCCCGTATTTCTTCGACGGCTTGCGGATCGCAGTGTCCGGTGCTCTCGTCGGAGCGATCGTCGCGGAGTTCGTGAGCTCCAACGAAGGGCTCGGATTCCTGATCCTCAACTCCCAGTACACGTTCAACACCACCGCAGCCTTCGGGGCCTTCGTGATCCTCACGTTCCTCGGCCTGGCACTCTACGGAGGCGTGGTGTTCCTCGGGCGCCGGCTGATGCCCTGGTACGAGCGCGTATGACGGCGGCGAACGTCGTCACGATGGAAGGGGTCGGCAAGATCTACCCGACGGCCAAGGGCGAGGAAGTGGTCGCGGTGACCGACGTGTCCTTCGAAGTGCGTCGGGGAGAGACCCTCGCCATCGTCGGGCCCAGCGGGTGTGGCAAGAGCACCCTACTCAGGCTGATAGCGGGCGTGGACAGTCCCACCGAGGGAAGGATCGAACGCGAGCGCTCAGGTGGCCGGTTCGTCGTCGGGTACGTCTTCCAAGAATCGAGCCTGATGTCGTGGAGGACGGTATACGACAACATCAAGCTCCCGCTCGAGGTCGTCAAAGACGGGGGATCGGCCGCCAACGTGGACAATCTCATCAGGATGATCGGCATGGAGGGGTTCGAGAATTCCTACCCGATCGAACTCTCGGGAGGTATGCAGCGCCGCGTCTCGCTCGCACGAGCGTTCGTTCACGAGCCTTCGATCGTCTTGATGGACGAGCCGTTCACCGGCGTGGACGAACTCACGAAGGAAGCACTCCAGCACGAACTGGGGACGATGATCAGGGATCTCGGCGCAACAACGATGCTGGTGACGCACGACATAGAAGAAGCCGTCTTCCTATCCCACCGGATTCTCATAATGTCACCGAGGCCGGGCACCATCGTGGCCGAGGTGCCGGTGAACCTACCGCGGGTTCGGGACCCGTCGATGCGGACCAGTATCGATTTCTTCGCGTCGGCGAAGGCAGTACGCGAGAAGCTGCTCGAGATGCATGCGATGAGTATCCGCCCGTCCGAGTGACCGGCAGTCAGGGAGCGGACGCGCCGACTCGGAAGTGTGGCAACACCTGCTTCGCGAACGGCACGATCACCTTCTCGTGGTCTCCCTCGGACCGTGGTGCGGAGAAGCACCTCAGCCAGATCTCGTCGATCCCCATCGACGTGATCTCTCGTATCTTCCTGATGCAGTCATCTGCGGTGCCGGCCACCGAGAACCGCTTGATGACCTCGTCCGTCAGGTAGTCCCGGTCCCGGTAGGCGGTCTCGAGTCCTTCACCTCCCGCCTCCCGGCACCGGATGAGGAAGCCGGGCAGACCTTCGTCGAATCCGTCGAGGATCGTGGTGTAGGTGTCCGGAGAAGTGTTGATGAGGGCCTGGGTCACGAAGGGCCGGACGTTCTCGACTGCTTGCCGGCCGTCGTCGGAGATCGACGTGTAGACCCAGGACACCAGCCGGACGTCCTCGAGGCTCCTCCCGGCTCTGCGGGCTCCTTGCCGGACCCGTTCGATTGCGTACTCGAGTTGCTCCTTGGATACGTAGGTGGCGATCACCGCGCCGTCCGCCAACTCGCCGGCGAGCTCCAGGTTTCTCGGACTGCGGGTGGCGAGGAGTATCGGGATGTCCGGTCTCACATCGATGTTCAGGCGGGCGTCCGAGAGTTTGAAGATTCTGCCGTCGAAGTTGACGGTCTCCCCGCTGAAGAGCGACCGGATCATGATGATGGTCTCGCGCAGCGCCTGGTTCACGCGCCGCCGCCGGAGATGCATCTGTGGGAAGCCAGACCCGCCTGCTCCGAGGGTCAGCAGGGCCCGGCCTTCTGACAGCTCGTCGAGGGTCGCGACCGCTACCGCGATCATCGCGGGGATCCTGGTGTACGGGTCGGCTACGCAAGGCCCTATGTTGATCCGGCTGGTGGCCACCGCGTCGGCGGCGAGGGTCACGAATACGTCCTTCTCGCCGGCGAACCTCTGATCGGCATGCACGAAGCTGTCGAAGCCGAGTTCTTCGGCCATCCTGGCGACCGACACGATCTTGTCGAGCGGTTCGACCGGGGCCATGCCAACACCGAAGGAGACCATCAGGGAACCGCTAACCTCTCCCGGCGGCTAGTGTCCTGTATCTCTGTTTCGCTTGCGTTCCGGGCTTGATGAGCCGAACCGGAACAGACCAACGCTACGAGCAGGCTGTATCTGTCACAGGCTCGTTGCACAATGGTAGATAGCCGTATACACCGACGGTTCGTTTCCGACGTCGAGCGGACCGTGGTAGGGTTCATACTGTCCGGAACCGGCCCGCACAGGGGATAGGAGGTCGCGTCCGTGACCCTCGGAGGTGGCGGCGGGGGTGGGATCCCAAGGAAAGAGGCACCTTCGGGCGGTTTTCGCGTTCTCGGGGTTCGGTGGGGTGGAGGTGTAGCCCGCTCTTCTGTGACGAACTTCCGACTCGGGACACTAGGAGGGTGCTGAGCAATCCACCAGCGGCCTGCCAACCGCCGGCATTCTCCTGGGTCGGAGGACGGCAGGCCCGAGCAATCGTCATTGTTCAGCACCCTCCTAGGACTTTTCCTGGTCTGTTCCCGGTGTGCCTGCCCTCCTCCACGACCGGCCGGCCGTTCACTATCACGTAGGGGATCCCGGCCGGGAACTCCCTCGGGTGTTCAAAGCTCGCCCTATCCGCGACGGAGTCCGGATCGAAGACGGTCACGTCTGCATACCAACCGGGTTTGATCCTGCCGCGCCGCTCCAACCCGAAATGCTCGGCGGGTAGGGAAGTCATCTTTCGCACCGCCGCCTCCACCGGTAGCAGATTCCTGGTCCGGACGAAGTCCCCCAGCACCTTGGGAAAGCAACCGTAGTTTCGTGGGTGCGGGTAGTAGTCGGCTGCCAGCTTGCCGTGAGGAGCGACAGCCGATCCGTCGCTCGCCACCATCACGAAAGGGTTCACGAACAGCGTCTCGATGTCGTCCTGCTCGAGCGTGTGGAAGACCATGCTCACCTGTCCGCTCGACCTTTCGAGCATGTCCACTGCGGTGTCGAACACTTCGGCACCGTGTTCGCCGGCGATGTGCGCCAGGGTCTTTCCCTCGAGCGATCGGTCGGGGCCGTACTCCGAGACGGTCATCCTGCCTCCGCCTCCACGCAGACCCAGAGACTTCGAGAACGAACTCTCGATTCTCGACCTCATGGCGGCATCGGCCGTTCTCTCCAGGAAGGCTTCGACGCCGCCCTCCTGGCACCACTGGGGGAACAGCACGAAAAGGGTACTGCTCGTCGCGTCGTACGGGTACTGATCGCCCAGGACGTCGACACCCCGTTCCCGCGCCTTCTCGATTGCCGAGAGCGCTTTCCGGCTCTTGCCCCAGACATCGGCTCCGAGTGCTTTCAGATGGGAGATCTGCACCCTTACCCCGGCACCGTGCCCGATGGCCACCGCTTCGTCGATGGCGTCGAACCAGTCGCCGTTGTCACCCTCGCTCCGGATGTGGCTGGCGTACACGCCGCCGTATTCGCTCACGATCCTGGCTAGTTCGATCAACTCATCTCGGCTTGCATATCCACTGGGAACGTATCGGAGACCCGAGCACATTCCTCGTGCTCCGCTCCGCATCGCTTCGCGCACGTGCTCCCTCATCGTCTCAAGCTGAGCAGGGGTGGGTCGGGCCTGGCTGAACCCCATGACGGCCGTCCGGACCGTGCCCTGGGCGACCATGGGGATGACATTGATGGCGGGGCCGGCGGACCGGACCCGCTCGAAGTAGTCACCCACCGTCGTCCAATCGACCTCGATGCCGAAGCGTCCCACTCGTTCGGCAACGTCCCCCAGCGCCTCGCCGACGGCCGGAGCCAAGCCCATTCCACAGTTCGGGAATGCCTGGGTTGTCACTCCCTGGCGGACCGCGCTCTCGGCCCTCGGGTCAACCAGGATCGTGATGTCCGAGTGGGTGTGCACGTCGACGAAGCCGGGAGACACGATCAGTCCGTCCGCATCGATGAGGCTACGACCCTCGTCGCGGGCGATCTTCCCGACTCGGACTATCCGCTCGCCTGCGATACCGATGTCCGCGTTGTAGAGCGGTTCCCCGGAACCATCGGCTACCCGGCCGCCGCGGATGACCAGATCCAGCACGTTGCCCGCCTCTGTCAGAGCGCGCTGAATGAGATCGCTCCGAAGCCTTCCCTCCGCATGCGGGGTGCTTCGTGAGCCAGGGCATCCATGCCTTGGGTGATCCTGCCGACGATGTTGGTGGCTAGCGGTCCGCTCATGCCCCTGATCGCGCTGTCCCGCTCGTAGATGAACCCGATGACGAGAAAAGCACGAACATGTCGTGGCCAAACCGGTTCCACGAAGATCGCTGGTTTGTGGTAGACGAATAGATCCCCGACACCTTGATATATCGTCTGGTTCTCTTCCGGGATCGGACCCTGAGTATCAAGCAAGGTGTACACTTCCCTGCCGTTCTCCATGCTGTGGATCGCCTGATTGTTTATCGGGAGTAGTTGTTGCAGCCAAGCGGTTGTCTTCGGGGCGGCAGCCTCGTCGAGTTCGGCAATGGCTTCAACCTCTCCGAGCACTATCCGAACGCTCGTCATCCGATCGCGCCTGTCATGCTTCGTATCTCTTCACGACCAGCCGTTTGAGTCCCTCATGGCGGATCGCCTCACACTTGTTCATGAACTCCTCAGGGAGGTTGACGAAGGTCGCAAAGAGGGTCGTGACCTGAAGAGTAGGATCGGCGCCACGGGCCGGATCGCTGGCAGCTAGACCTACCCCGGACGGATCACCATAGAAAATGGCGAACTCCGAGAGTTCGCGCTCGAACTCCGAACTGTAGGCTAGTTGCTTTCCTCGGGACATCTGAGGTGCCCGCCAGAAATAGACGATGTCTCCAGGTGCGACTATTCCATGGCTAGGGGGTCCCTCCGGAGGGAGCCTGAGAATCTTGTCGCCTTGGAGATGCAGCATGATCTCGCGGCTTGCCCAGTTGGCGTGGATGGACATCCCCTCCACGGGGAGGATCTCCCAGACGGCGTCGCACGTGTCGGGCACGATGTCGTCGTGCATCTCGGCTATTGCCGACGTTCCCTCCAGTTCGAAGAGCAGCCTCCTCAAGTATCGTCCATCCTCTCGATGACCAGTTCTCTCTGGCCTTCGTAGATCATCGCCTCGCAGGCCCTGCTCAGTTCTTCGAGACCTGAGGATATCTCGGCAAAGAGATTCACAGCTTCGGGACCTCTTGGGCCTTGTGGTCTCGTGTCCCGGTCGTACACGATGCCTATTTCTGCGGATACCAGCCTGCCATAGGGTGTCCCTCGGTAGTAGTGAGCCGATCTGTGGTAGTAGAAAACATCACCCGGTACGGGAATATAGGTGAGAACGTTCTCCGGGTCGACGTAAGGATCACCTTCCAGATGGCAGCGGATCAAGTGCCCCGACCATATATCATGGTGTGCCTTAAGACGAAGTGGAAGAAGGTCCCATAAAGCGGAACACGTATCAGGACAATCATCATCCAAGAGATCAGCGACAGCCGAGGCACCCGAATCCGGAAGCGAGAGCCTGATCCGTCGCGGTCCAGCCGACAAGGCACGCCGGTTGTCAGACATGTGAAAGCGACTCTCTCGGCCGCAAGACCACCAACCTCGCGCTCTTCCAGCAATCAGAACTTCACCCGATCCTAAGAGACGACTACTGGACGCGTCAAGTAACAACGAACTCGAATCCTTCCACAACGGGCAGTATTCGAGAAGGCCACCACATCACGACGAGCGACCTTCAACAACCCATCCGCGCTGCCACGGGACCCGGCCAGCGCCGATGCTGAGAAACCTCGCCCCAGAGCGGTGGACCGATCTGCGAAGAAGCACGGCCCGACCCCTCGGACTCCGCACTTGCACAGCATCGCCTTCCACCGGGTTCTTTCTGGCTGTCGGACCGGTCGCTGGGAATCTTCCCCTAGGTCAAACATAGGATCCGGTCACAACAGCAGTGCGGCTAGGCATTACCAGGTGGCCGGACCGTCCTGCTGTATGGCTACATCAATGCTGTTCCGCTTCCTTTTCCGAAGGAGGGTTGCGCCTCTGGCCGCCTTGGTGGCGCTCGCGGGTGCATATCTGGCGCTGCAGTCGTCCTGGTTCTGGGCAGTCTCCTCTACGCTCGCCGACCGTCTCGGAGGGGTGCTCCACGACGTGTTGATCGAGTGGTTCATCCTCGGGGGTTAGCTGCGCTGGAATTGCCGAACTTGGAAACGTCCGGCCAAAACCGAGGCTGGGCGCTCTGCATCGGAACATGCTCGCCTTCCTGCCAGCCGCATGGGTGAACCTCAGCCGAGGATGACCATCGCCAAGGCCACGACAACCAGGCCGAATCCGACAACTTGGAGGCGGGTGGCCCGTTCGCCCTCGAAGATCACCTGGAACACGAGGGTGACCCCGTAGGCCATCTGGAAGAAGAGCCCGGCGATGGCCAGGTTTACCTGGGCGGCGAGGGTGAAGCTTGCCAATCCGACCGCTCCGGTGAGCCCGACGATCACGGCGCGGGGAATGGTGCCCTTCAACGGTTTGACGCGGTCCCCGCGAACCACGATGAGCAGGATCAGGGTACCGACGGCGACGATTCGCCCCGGAACGACCGGCCACAGGCCGGAATTGTCGCTGGTCAGCCCGAGAAGCGTGGCGGTCAGTCCGAACAGGACTCCAGCCACGAACCCGTAGCGTACGGCGAGGCGGTCCCATTCGCCGGTCGGGTTCTTGAGGCCGATCAGCCAGATCGCCGCTACGCCCACCAGCATGCCCGACCCGACGGTTCCCGAAGGGAGGCCTTCGAGGACTGCGTCCACTCCGATCGGGATCACTGCTCCGGTAACGGCTGCCACCGGCCCCACGATCCCTACCCCTCGGGTGGCGTATCCCCGGTACAGGTTGACCAGCGCGATGCTCGCTCCCAGGCCCGACCCGGCGCCGAGGAACAGGTCGACGATGGTCGGCTGCCCTCCCCAGATCAGGGCCAGCGCGACGGACGAGAGCATGGTGCACACGTAGATGGCCAGTATCGAAGCCATCAACCGCCCCCTCCGGCCCATGTTCGCTCCGAGGTGGTCCGCGAAGCCGATGACCACGGGCGAGATGAGACCGATCAGGACGGTCATGCAGTCATTGCTCCGAGGGTTGGACGAGCGATCTTCTACTCACGAGTCCAAGGTGACAACGCGCTTCGCGTGCCCTCTACTCGAAGGCGGCGAGGCCGGTTAGAGCTTGGCCGAGGATGAGGGTGTGGATCTCGTTGGTTCCCTCGTAGGTGAACACCGATTCCAGGTTGTTCATGTGCCGCATGACGGGATACTCGAGCGTGATGCCGTTCGCACCGAGAATCGACCGGGCTTCGCGGGCAACTTCGAGGGCGGCCCGGACGTTGTCGAACTTGCCGAACGAGACGTGGCGGGTATCGGCCACCCCGGCGTCCTTCATGCGACCGATGTGCAAGGCGAGCAGGACACCCCGGTTGACGGAAACCATCATGTCCACGAGTTTCCGCTGGGTCAACTGGAAAGCGCCGATCGGCTTGCCGAACTGCCGGCGGGTGACCGAGTAGTCGAGGGCCGCCTCGTAGCAGGCGCGGGCGGCTCCGATCGATCCCCATAGGATGCCGTAGCGGGCTTCGGTGAGGCACGACAGGGGTCCACGCATCGACGCCACACCCGGTAGCACGGCCTCGTCGGGAAGCCGCACATCGTCGAGCACCAACTCGGAGGTGTGGGAAGCCCGCAGCGACAGCTTGCGCTTTATGTCGTGAGCCGAGAAACCGGGCGTATCAGTCGGCACGATGAACCCCCTGATCCCGCGGTCGGTCCTAGCCCAGATGATGGCCACTTCGGCCACCGACCCGTTCGAGATCCATGTCTTCGTCCCGTTGAGGATCCAATCCGGTCCGTCCCGGCGGGCACGGGTACGCATCGAGGCCGGATCCGAACCCGAGTCCGGCTCGGTGAGCCCGAAACATCCGAGCACCTCGCCAGAGGCCATGGCCGGCAGCCACTCCTGCTTCTGCTCCTCGGAGCCGAAGGTCCGGATCGGGAACATGGCGAGAGAGCCCTGAACGGACACCATGCTGCGCAGCCCCGAGTCCCCCGCCTCGAGTTCCAGGCACGACAATCCGTAGTCGACCGCCGAGGCGCCCGGACACCCGTAGCCGTCGAGATGCATGCCCAGTAGGCCCAGCTTGCCGAGTTCGGTTGCGAGCTCTCTGGGGAGGATGCCCTCCTCGAACCAGTCGGCGATGTGGGGGAACACCTGGTCGTTCACCCATTGACGAACGGTGTCGCGCAGCAGTCGTTCCTCCGGACTGAGGAGGCGGTCGATTGCCAGGAAGTCCTTCGGGTCGGGGGCGGAGGGGCGGACGGTTGAGGCCATTTCTCGGTTTTCTCTTCGGTGATCTGGGTGCTCGTAGTGACAGCCCCTGGACGGGGAATGGAGCTCGGAAGACCCTGGCTCATCACCCACCGGGCACCAGATTAGCCGCGATGGATCGGCGTATGGTGTGGTCAGGAGGGGTCTCGGTGTTGCTAGGAAGAGTTCGTAAGGGCAACGGCAGGAGACCCCTCCTGAGTCAGCCCGGTCGAAGTAGGCAACACCGAGTCGAACCGTGTACCGTGCTCTCGTGGCACGAGACGGACACCAAGACCGAGGAGGGGCCTCGATGACTGCACCGACCAAGATCTTGCTTGACGAGTCGGAACTCCCGACCCATTGGTACAACATCATCCCGGACCTGCCGTCCCCACCCCCACCGGTGCTGCATCCTGGAACTCTTGAGCCGGTCGGTCCCGAAGACCTGGCACCGCTCTTCCCGATGGATCTCATCCTCCAGGAGGTTTCTCCGGAAAGCTACATCGAGATCCCCGAGGAGGTGCGGGAGATCTACCGGTTGTGGCGGCCGAGCCCCATGTACCGGGCCCATCGCCTGGAGCGGACGCTCGATACGCCGGCCAGGATCTACTACAAGTACGAGGGCGTCAGCCCGGCCGGATCCCACAAGCCCAACACGGCGGTCGCCCAGGCCTACTACAACGCCAAGGCCGGGATCCGGAAGCTGTCTACCGAGACAGGCGCCGGCCAGTGGGGAAGCGCGCTGGCCCTGGCCTGCCAGATGTTCGGGCTCGAATGCGAGGTGTGGCAGGTGGCCGCCTCCTTCGACCAGAAGCCCTACCGGGGATCGATGATGCGCACCTGGGGGGCCACCATCCACTCCAGCCCATCGGAGGTGACCAACGCCGGCCGGGCCATCCTCGAACAGGACCCGGACAGCCCCGGCAGCCTCGGCATCGCCATCTCCGAGGCCGTCGAGGTGGCGGCCACCAACGCCGACACCAACTACTCGCTGGGGTCGGTGCTCAACCACGTGCTGCTGCACCAGACGGTGATCGGCCAGGAGGCGGCCGCCCAACTGGCCAAGGTGGGGGAGACCCCCGACATCATCATCGGCTGTACCGGCGGCGGTTCCAACTTCTCTGGGCTGTCCTTCCCGTTCATCCGCGAGAAGCTGGCCGGCAACATCAACCCGACGATCCGGGCGGTGGAGCCGGCGGCCTGCCCGTCGCTCACCAAGGGCGAGTACCGCTACGACTTCGGTGACACGATCGGGATGACCCCCCTGATCAAGATGCACACCCTCGGCCACTCGTTCGTCCCGGACCCGATCCACGCCGGCGGGCTGCGCTACCACGGGATGTCACCGCTGGTGTCACACCTCTGCGAGACCGGGCTGATGGAGGCGGTGGCGATCGGCCAGACGGAGTGCTTCGAAGCGGCGATCCGGTTCGCCCGCTCCGAGGGGATCATTCCCGCCCCCGAACCCACCCACGCCATCGCGGCGGCCATCCGCGAAGCCGACGAGTGTCGCGAGTCGGGGGAGGAGAAGGTGGTGCTGATCGCGCTGTGCGGTCACGGCCACTTCGACATGGCCGCCTACGACACCTTCCTGGCAGGCGAACTGTTCGACTACGAGTACCCGTCCGAGGCCATCAGCGAGGCGCTGGGGAAGGTCCCGGTAGTCGGCTGAGACGAGATCTAGAGGTCCTGCCCCGGCGATCCGTCGGGGCAGGACCCTGACTTCCCAGCCAAGTCCGACCCACCCGCTGCCATGGATCGGAGAGGAGCGGTGTACACACGTTGCGTGTGACCTACGTCCCCGCCAAGACATAACCCGGTTGCTTACCGGCCGGGCGCCGGGTCAAGCAGCGGCGCCGGAATCTCCTCCCCGCAAGCCCGCAGGTCGGTGACCACCTCGCGTACCAGTTGCCTGATCCCCTTGGATGCTCCTTCAGCCGTGTCTGCCAGCCAGCTCAAGGACGGGAATTCCCTGCACAGACCTACGTGCTCTCGGTCCTCGGGTGACCAGCTAACCCGGTAGCTGTACCGATCAGTGTTCATCTTCGTGCAACCTTCCTATTGCCTTCAGGACCTGGCGCACCTGGTAGGTCTTCGCCATGCCCTGGTCCTTCTGGATGTTCACACGTGGGTTGCCCGGCCAGGGCACGCGATCGATGCGATGGCTGCCTCTTGCCAGCCGAAGTACTCGTCGCATACCGTTGCGAGTTCTTTGAATCGGACGCCGCCGGGATTCTCGCGCATAGCTTCGAGAATGGATTCAATGCTAACCATACTCTATCAACTACTACAATCCCAGGATACCGCTAGGGGTACGTTTCAAAGAGGCAGGACGAGTTGACCACCAGAGTCGGGCTGAGTTCGGTCGGAGTTCCTGGAGTTCCGTTGCCTCACCGGGCCGCCGTGCACATCGACCATGCGCCGGATCATCCCGCCGAGTCGTTTGCGCATGGCCGCCGAGGCGTAGGATCGACGGCCGTACTCGTGCCGGTAGTACCTGGTGAGGTGCGGGTACTCCGCCTCGATCCAGCGGAAGTAATGGTGCTTGAGGGGTCCCCGTAGGTGTAGGTAGGTACCGGCGATGAACCGGGCTCCGGCCTCGGACGCTTCCTTCACGACCGCTTCGATCTGGCCAGGGCGGTCCGAGATGCCGGGGAGGACCGGCGCCATCAGCACCCCGGAGGGCACCCCGTTTTCGTTGAGTCGCCTGACCGCGTCGAGGCGCTTGCGGGGATGGGCGGTGCCCGGTTCGGAGCGGGACCACGCGTCCGTGTCGAGGGTGCCCACAGAGAAGTCCACGGTGACGTCGGTCACCCGGGTCGCCTCCCGCAGCAGGTCGAGATCACGCAGCACCAGGGGGGACTTGGTGAGGATCGAGAAGGGGTTCCGCCGTTCGATCAGCACTTCGATGACTCCCCGCGTCAGCTTGTACTTGCCTTCGGCCGGCTGGTACGGGTCGGTGTTGGTCCCCATGGCGATCGGATGCCCCGCCCAACGGGCAGGGGCCGTCTCGTGGCGAACGACCTCGGGGGCGTTGATCTTCACCACGATCTTGGTGTCGAAGTCCTCGGCGATGTCGAGGCCCAGGTAGTCGTGGCTCGGCCGGGCGAAGCAGTAGGTACAGGCGTGGCTGCATCCCCGGTAGGCGTTGATCGTGTATTCGAAGGGAAGCACCCCCGGCTTCGGAACCCGGTTGATCACGCTTCGGGACTCCACTACCAGGAACTCAAGGCCCAGGTACGCGCCGCGGCCGACCGCTCGTTCGACCACGGCGTCGAAGAGAGCCGGCCGGTCTCCCGGAGTATCGGTGGTTACCCAGCGAAAACGTGACACAGAGACCAGCCTAGCCGAACGCACGTTCGAGAGCACAAACTCTCTCGGCCGGGGGTCCTCTTCGAGGTCTGGTGCAATTAGCATGGCGTGCCGGTAGTGCGCGGGTACCGACGGCTTCCGGAACCGATTAACGTCGGAGTGTTGAGCTACGGACACGAGACGGATGGCAGCTGAAATCCCCGCGATCTCGTTCGCGCTCGGTGGTTTGACCGAGCGGGTCAATGGTCGGCTGGCGTCTTGGGATGCGGACCGCTACGGGCCCCGCATGTGGGCGAAGGATCACCGGCTGTGGTCCGCCGCTGAGATACCCGAGTTGACGAACCGGTTGGGCTGGCTCCGGCTCCCTCGGGAAACCGGACAGGTGGACGGGATCGAGGAATTCGCCGGGGGGGTCCCCGACGACGCGGACCGGGTCGTTCTCCTGGGCATGGGTGGTTCGAGCCTGGCCCCCGAGGTGTACCAGGCAACCTTCGGCAACGCGGAGGGATACCCCGAGCTGGTGGTGCTGGACAGCACCCACCCTGAGGCGGTGCGGGCCGTCCGGGCGGGCACCGATCTCGAGCGGGCGCTGTTCGTGATCGCATCCAAGTCGGGTGGCACCATCGAGACCCTGTCCCTCTTCCGATACTTCTGGGATCAGGTCTCGGCGGTGTCCGACGATCCGGGAAGTCGTTTCGTGGCGCTCACCGATCCGGGATCCGGCCTGGAGGCGCTGGCACGCGAGCGGGACTTCCGGCGGATCTTCGCCACGCCTCCCGACGTGGGGGGACGCTACTCGGCCCTCACCGCTTTCGGTCTGGTTCCCGCTGCCCTGATCGGGATGGACATCCGCCAACTCCTCGCCCGCTCAGCCGCCATGGCAGAAGCCTGCGGCCCCGATGTGCCGGCCTCCCACAACCCCGCTCTCCGGCTCGCCGCCGCCATCGGCGAGGCCGCACTCGCAGGCCGGGACAAGCTCACCTATGTCTGTTCCCCGTCGGTAGCCGCATTCGGGGCCTGGGTGGAACAACTCGTCGCCGAGAGCACCGGCAAGAACGGCACCGGAATCGTGCCCGTCGCCGGTGAACCGCTCGGAGGCCACCGGGTCTACGCCGACGACCGCCTGTTCGTCCACATGGCGGTGGTGGGAGAGGACCCGGCGGGCCGGCCGGCCGCCCTGGAGACGCTGCAAGCCGCCGGCCATCCTGTAATCAGGGTGACCCTCGGCGATCTGTACGACCTGGGAGCGGAGCTGTTCCGCAGCGAGATGGCGGTCGCGGCGGCCGGATCCGTTCTCGGCATCAACCCGTTCGACCAGCCCGACGTCCAGATCGCCAAGGACCTGGCGAAGAAGGCGATGTCGCCGGAGGGGTTGGGGGGCACGATCGACGAAGTTTCCACCGACGACCCCAGAACCCTGCGGGACCGGCTCAGCCGGTGGTTCGCGACGCTCCGCTCCGGTGACTATGTAGGGATCCACGCCTACCTGCCAATGGCAGGGCCCGCCGGGCCGGCCCTGGATCGGATGGCTGTTCGGCTCCGTGACCGCTCCCGCACTGCCGTGACTCTCGGCTACGGACCCAGGTTCCTGCACTCCACCGGACAGCTCCACAAGGGAGGCGGCGGCAATGGGCTCTTCCTCCAGATCGTCGACTATCCCTCTCCCGGCGTGGTCGTGCCGGAGGCGGGGTTCACGTTCGGGAAGTTGATCGAGGGCCAGGCGGCCGGGGACTTCCAGGCCCTGTCCGGCCGGGATCGGCGGGTACTCAGGATCCGGCTGGCCGGAGACCGGCTCGGGGCATTGGGAACCGTTGAGGAACTCCTCTTGGGTGTCACGGCGGACCGGTAAGGGGCTGATGGAGTCGCTTCCGGCAGCGGGTCCCTCCGCGGTGGACCGCCACCTGCTGGTGGTGTTCGGCGCCACCGGAGACCTCTACCGCCAGAAGCTGGCCCCGGCCCTGTACCACCTTGTCGGTCAGTACGGCCTGTCCGACCGGTTCGAGTTGCTTGGCGTGGCCCGGTCGAGGCTGACCGACCAGGAGTTCAGAGCACATTCCAGAGCCGCGATCGAATCTGCCGTGGGGCGTGCTGCGCGGCTTGATGGCTGCGGCACGCCCGGAGAGTGGTGCGACCAGGTCCTCCACTACCAAACCATCGGCGACGGCGCTCCGGCCTCCTACGAGGCCCTGCGGCACCGGATAGAGCGTCTCGAAGCCCAGCGGGGGCTTTCCGGAAACCGTATCTTCTACCTGGCCCTGCCTCCGATGGCCTTCCCTCCCACGGTCAGGTCCTTGGGAGCCTCCGGCCTGGGAAGGAGTTCCGGCTGGACCCGCCTGGTGGTGGAGAAGCCCTTCGGTTCGGACCTCGAGTCGGCCGCCGTGCTCAACGGGATCCTCCACGAGAGTTTCGACGAGCGGCAGATCTACCGCATCGACCACTACCTGGGCAAGGCGACCGTCCAGAACCTCCTCGTGTTCCGGTTCGCCAACCCGCTGTTCGAGTCGGTGTGGAACCGGGACCGTATCGACCACGTCCAGATAACGGTGGCCGAGGACGGGGGGATCGGCGACCGGGCCGGCTACTACGACCGGTCCGGGGCGCTCCGGGACATGGTCCAGAACCATCTCACCCAGGTGCTGAGCCTGGTGGCGATGGAGCCTCCGGTTTCCTTCGAGGCCGAAGCGATCCGTGACGAGAAGGTCAAGGTGCTGCAGTCGATCCGTCCCATCCGGAGCGAGGACGTCGTGCTGGGTCAGTACGCGGCCGGCAACCGGAGAGGTGGACGGCTCACCGGGTACACCGACGAGCCGGGGATAGCCGCCGGGAGCGCGACCGAGACCTACGCCGCCCTGCGGGTGTTCATCGACAGCTGGCGTTGGCAGGGGGTCCCCTTCTACCTTCGCACCGGCAAGCGGCTGGCCACCCGACTCACCCAGGTGGCGGTGACGTTCCGGGAACCCCCGGTCCCGCTGTTCGAGTCCTTCCAGAGGGCCCGGCACCAGGGCAATGTCCTCTACGTGAGGCTCCAGCCCCACGAGGGCTTCGACCTGCTGTTCGACGTTCAGGTGCCGTCCGAGCATCCCCGGTTGGCGACGATGCCGCTGGCCTTCGAATACGAGGAGGCGTTCGGCGACCTCCCGGACGCCTACGAGACCCTGCTCTACGACGTGATGATGGGCGACCGGACCCTGTTCGTCAGAGCCGACGAGGTCGAGCAGGCCTGGCGCCTCTACACGCCGATCCTCCGGGAACGGACTCGCCCCTTCCGCTACCCGGCCGGCTCGTGGGGTCCCCGGGAGGCCGATTCGTTGCTGGGACCGCACTGCGACGGCTGGACAGTACGCCTACCTGGTGGTCGACACCGCGACGACGTGCTCTGACCACGGAGCACGATAGGAAACGGGTGGTGTCAGGCGCGTCTACCGGATGGGACCGTCTGCTGCGACGTGTCGTTTCCCGGACTCTGTAACTAACGTTGATTCGTCGGAATCCGTTGGAGAATTGATGAAGCGCCTGATCCCTGCCCTCGCCCTGGTTGTAGCGATCGCCGGGTGCGGGGACGACGACAGTTCGGAGCCCGCAGCGGACGAGCCGGAGGTGGAAGCGGTGGCGTCGCTCGAGGAGACCGAACCGTCCGAGTCGCCGTCCACGTCGGCAAGGCCGCTCTTCTCCGACGCGCTGCTGCTGTTCACGGGATGCCTGCGCGACCATGGGATCGAGGCACCCGATATCCCCGTCGATCCGGATGGCAGGGCGATCCTGTCCTCGGACCTTGTGGAACAGATCGATACCGAATCTCCCGAGTTCGCGGTGGCTTTCGCCATGTGCATGCCCTTCCTGACCTCCGCTTCCGCTATCGACCTCGGGGCCGATCCCGAACTTCAAGCGGTGGTCATCGACTCGCTGCGCAGGTTCTCGTCGTGCATGCGCGAGAACGGGGTCGAGGAGTTCCCCGACCCGGCACCCGGGTGGGACGGCAACGGTTCCCCCTTCCCGGTCGCCGAGGCGTTCGACATGTCCGATCCGGACGTCGACGCGGCGCTGGAAGAGTGCTCGGGGCTGATCTCCTTCCCGAGCGGCAACTGATGCCGCGGGCGGGCTGGTTGGCGCTGTTCCTGGTGCTGGTCGCGGTGCTCACCGTGGGCGGGTTCCTGGCTGTCGACCGTCTGGCCGGCGACGGCGGGGAAGCGGCGATCATGGAGAAACCGGAACTCGGGACCGCCGCGGTGGTCAGCACCGACTTGGAGCGGTTGGAGACCTTCCCGGCCACCCTCCGCTACGCCGACCCGCGCAACTTTATCGCCGCGGCAGGAGGCATCGTCACCAGGGTACCGGTCGAAGGCGCCGAGCTGTCCCGGGGCGATTCCATCATGGAGATCGATGGACGTCCGGTGCTCGTCTTCTACGGCGAGCGGCCCATGTGGCGGCCGGTTGGACCGGCTCCGGACGGATCGGCGATGGAAGGTCCCGATGTCGAGCAACTGGAGCTCAACCTCGAAGCCCTCGGCTACTCACTCCGGTCCGGGCCCGACCAGGTCCTCGACGAGGACACGGTTCGCCTCATTCGAGACTGGCGGTCCGATGCCGGATTGGACCGTTCCGACTCGGTGGAGCTGGGCCGGGTCTTCTACGTGGAGGGCCCGATCCGGGTGGGCCGAAGTCTGGTGGAGCTCGGTGCCCTGGTGGGGCCCGGCGATCCGATCGTCGAGGTGTCGGGAAACGTCCAGGAGGTCCGTATGGAGTTCCCGGTCGACCGGAGAGACCGCATCTCCGTGGGGGGAGGGGTAGCGGTCCGGCTACCCGACGACGTGACGACCACCGGAACCGTGCAGGAGATCGGATCGGTGGTGTTCACCCCAGCCGGGGATCGTAGGGGGTCCGACTACGTCGAGGTGACGATCCATCTCGACGATCCAAGCCTGGGGACGCCGTATCACGGCTACCCGGTTGATGTCGAGATCGTGACTGACCAAGCCCTGGGCGTGCTCGCGGTGCCGGTCAAGGCCCTGGTGGCCCTATCGGAAGGTGGTTACGCGCTCGAGGTCCAGCTGGGTGGGCAGGTCACGCTGGTCGGCGTCGACATCGGCATGTACGCCGACGGTCTGGTCGAGGTGCGGGGCGACCTGGATCCCGGTGACCTGGTCCGGGTGCCCAAGTAGCGTCCATGCCGCCCGAACCGCCCGTCACCGATTCGGAGGCTCCCTCGCTAGAACTCTCCGGCGTTAGCAAGGTATATCCGGGTCCTCCCCCCGTCGCTGCCCTGGCCGGGGTGGATCTCGCGGTCCGGCCCGGCGAGTTCGTAGCAGTGGTGGGCCCATCCGGTTCCGGCAAGTCCACCCTTTTGAACCTCATGGGTGGGCTGGACCGGCCCACGTCGGGATCGGTCAAGGTGGCCGGTCGAGAGTTGACCGATCTTCCCGACCGCTCACTGTCCGCTATCAGGGCAACGATGATCGGCTTCGTGTTCCAGGAGTTCTTCCTGCTACCGAGGACCCCCGCCCGGGACAACGTGGCCGAAGGGCTGCGCTACCGGGGCGTGCCGGGACGGGTCCGGACGGAGAGGGCGGAGGCAGCGCTGCGCAGGGTGGGTCTGGGTCACCGGATGCATCACCTGCCCGAGCAACTGTCGGGAGGCGAGCGGCAGCGGGTGGCCATCGCCCGGGCGGTGGTGGGAGATCCTGCGGTGGTGTTCGCCGACGAGCCCACCGGCAACCTGGACAGCGCCACCAGCCGGGAGATAGCCGAACTGTTGACCGGTCTGAATGCCCAGGGCACCACCATCGTCGCCATCACCCACGATCCCGAAGTGGCTGCCTGTTTCCCCAGACGGGTAATGATGCGGGACGGGCTTGTGGTGGCGGAGGACACGCTTTGAGGAGCCGTCTCCGCATCTCTGACGCCTTGGCGCTCAGCCTCACCGGCCTCCGCTACCACCTGGGTCGCACGGTGTTGACCGCACTCGGTATCGCGTTCGGCATCGCGGCCATAGTCGCCGTGCTGGGCATCTCGGCGTCCGGCCGGGCCGCCCTGCTCGCCCAACTCGACCAGTTGGGCACCAACCTCATCCGGATCACCCCGTCGACGGGGGTGTTCGGCAACGCGGACGGACTTCCTCCCGAGTCGGTTGCGATGCTCGCGCGGGTCGGACCGGTGGAACGCGTCACGTCCACCGCGCTCCTCGACGTGGACGTCCTGGTCAACGACCTGGTGTCCCCCCTGGAGACCGGCGGCCTCTCGGTGCTCGCCGTTCCCCCCAACCTGCCCGGAGCGCTGAACACACCCATGCTGGCCGGAAGATTCCTCGACGAGGCGTCTGCAACCGTTCCGGTGGCGGTGGTCGGGAGGCTGGCGGCCGAACGGTTGGGCATCGACGACCTGTCCGGTTCCCGGCGCGTCTATATCGGTGGGGAGTGGTTCGAAGTGATCGGCATCCTATCCGAGATGACGTTGCACCCCGACATCGAGCGGGCCGCACTGATAGGCGAACCGGTGGCGCGAGACCTCTTCGAGGAGGATCTCAAGCCGACTGCCCTCTACGCCCGGGTCCACCCCAGGCATGTGGACAGTGTGCTGGAGGTGATCCCGGCGACCGTCAATCCTGAGAATCCCGACCGGGTGGCGGTCGTGCGTCCGGCGGATGCACTCGTGGCCCGCCGCCAGGCGGAGGAGGCCCTCACCACCCTGCTGGTCAGCCTGGGGAGCGTCGCCCTGCTGGTAGGGGGCGTGGCCATCGCCAACGTCATGGTGATGTCGGTCCTGGAGAGGCGCATGGAGATCGGCCTGCGGCGCGCTTTGGGAGCCACCAAACGCCACGTCCGCCTTCAGTTCATGGGCGAGGCGATACTCCTGTCCGGCATCGGGGGAGTGCTGGGTGTAGGGGTGGGCGCCACCATCACCGTGGCTTTCGCCATCAGCCGGGACCTCACCCTGTCGGTACCCATGACCGGGCTGGCGGGCAGCGTCCTGGTGGCTCTCCTGGTCGGGGCCCTAGCCGGTGTCTACCCCGCCACCCGGGCAGCCCGCATCCCACCTGCCGAAGCCGTGCGCTCCGCATAAGCCGAACGGAGCGCATCAGGCTGGTTGCCGGCCCGCCGGACTCTATAGAATGGCCCTCCCAGGGCGTTTAGCTCAGCTGGGAGAGCGCTTCCCTTACAAGGAAGAGGTCGGCGGTTCGAGTCCGTCAACGCCCACGGTCGTTTCATAAGAACCCATACCGTGCCTTGAAACCTCTAGTTACCAGGACTTTCATACCTAACTTCCCAAGCTTCTCGGTTACACAAGCGCCCGCTCTGTTTCACATATTTGCACCGATAATGTAACATCACAAGTAACATCGTATCGACTAGATAAAGCCTACGAGGTGAGCATGCGGCGGCCGAAAACACTCACAGCAGCCTTCTGCAGGACCACTTCCACACCGGGAACCTACGGCGACGGACGCGGTGGCTTCGGTCTTACATTCCGAGTCAAGCGGACCCGCAACGGCCGACTGTCGAAAGTGTGGGCCCAACGGGTTGTAATCGGTGGGAACCCGACCTACCTAGGGCTCGGCACCTATCCGACCGTGACGCTGGCCGAGGCCCGACGGCGAGCGCTCAAGAACCGTCGCGAGATCGAAGCGGGCAGAGACCCGCGAGGCGGCGGGATCCCTACCTTCGCGCGGGCGACCGAAAAGGTGATCGCCCTGCACCGTGACGGCTGGAAGCCGGGCAGCCGAACAGAGTCAGCATGGCGTAACGGGTTCAGCCACCATGTCTATCCGAAACTCGGTCACCGGCGAGTCGACGTGATCAC
>JAPOQZ010000129.1 GCA_026710435.1 bacterium
ACCGCCACCTCCTCGGCGTCGAACGCGTCCCGCCGTACCCTCTACGAGGGGCTGGGTGGACAACATGAACCAAATCACGGTCCGGTCGGTACCGAAAGCGGACCGTTGGTGCTTTGCGGTTACCTACAAGCATGCAACAGGCCTGTGACACAACCAACCCGTCGCATGACTGCACGTCTTCTGGACACAACCAAACTAAAGACTCGGGACATTAGGACGGTGCTGAAGGAGGGTGCTGAACATTGACGATTGCGCGGGCCTCCCGCCCGCCGACCCAGGCAGCATGCCGGCAATTGGCAGGCCGCTGGTGGATTGCTCAGCACCCTCCTCTCCCCGCCTCAAACGGTCCGAGGGTCACCGGCTGGGAGCGTGCGGTTGTGGGCCAGGCGAGCCGTGGCGAGCAGCGCCGCGGCCAGCACTGCCCACACCGACAGCACCGTCCACGCCAGCCCGTAGGAGGTCGTCTCGAGGATGTACCCGAAGACCACAGGCGTGACTATCCCGCCGAGCGAGCCACCGGTCAGCAGCATGCCGGCCGCCGCTCCGGGATTCTCGGGATACATCCGGCCGACCGCGAAGAACACGATCGCGGAGAACCCCCACCCGAAGCTGAATGCGATGATCGTACCGATGACCATGGCCGCCGGGGACCCCGTGGCCAGGAGGAGGTAGCCGGCGAAACCGGCGGCGAGCATCCACGCGGCAACCAGTAGGTGGCTGTGGGCCCAGCGATCGGCGAGCCTCCCGGTGATGAGCCGGGCACCGATCGAGGACGCCCCGCCGAGAGCCAGGACCAGGCCGGCCTCGCCCTTACCGATGCCGGCGTCGACCGCCGACTCGACCAGGAACGTGCTCATGGTGGTCGCGGAGCCGAATCCGAACGCCATGGCAGCCGCGAGGATGACGGGCTCGCGCAGGGGCAGCGCGGCCAGGGGTTCGCCGTCGGTACGCCGCGGCGCCGTCGCCACACCCGGGATCAGGAGCAGGACGAGCAGCGTCAGGATCCCTGTTGCCCCGAAAGCCCAGCGCCACCCGAGGGTCAGGGCGACCAGAGGCACCGCGAAACCGCCCACGAGGGCCGCTCCGGGAGGACCCGCCTGCTGGATGCCGAACGCGATGCCGCGCCGTCCCAACCGTACGGCTCGGGCGATGAAGGTGCTCATCGCCGGGCCTCCCAGCGCGCTTCCCACCCCGGCGAGCACCAGGCACCCCACCAGCGCTTCCCACGAGTTCACGAAGAGCCCGATGGTTAGCGCCGCGACCGCGGTCAGCGCGACGGAAGCCCGCATCGCCCGGGACGGTCCGGTCAGGTCGGCGACGCGGCCGAGGGCGGCTGACGACAGGCTTACGACGCCCCGGAAGGAAGCTGCGGCGATCCCGAGCTGGGTGGGCGAGAAGTCCAGATCGGCCCGGAGTTGCACCGCGAGCGCACCCACGAGGAACGGCGGGGAGGCCGAAACGAGGCTTAGCGATCCGGCGGCCAGGAGTGCCCTGAGCAGCGACGGCGCACCCTTCCTGCCCCGGCGGGACATGCCCGCACGCCGGGAATCCGCGTCGCCGGAACCTCGAAGTCTCATACGCTGCTCTTCATCGGAGGATTGTGGCATCGTTGCAGCATGAGGCGGGACGTGCCCACCCTGCGAGACGAGGAGGGGAGGCATCCATGACATCGCGACCGGCATTGCTGCTCGGCCCGGAGGACCTTGAAGCCATCATTCCCATGCAAGGTGCCGTCGAGGCCGTGCACAGTGCCCACGTTGACTGGTCACACCGCCGGGACCTCAACGAGATCTGCCATCGTGTCCACACGCCGACCAGCGTCCGCGTATGTGTTCACCAGGGTGCCGTCCCCGCTCTTGCGGCGGCGGGAGCGCTGGTGCACTGCGAGCGGCTCGACGAGACGGAGGACCGCCAGAGTTTCACCACCTCCGATCCTCCGGTGTCCGTCGTGTTCGACGCCGTGGACGGCCACCTCCGCGGCATCCTCGTAGGCGAGCCGACCTGCACGGAACTGCCGAGCGTCCGCGGAGTTGCCGGGTTGCGGACGGCGGCTACGAGCGCTCTCGGTACGGTTGCGCTGGCTCGCTCGGATGCGGTATCGGTGGCGATGATCGGTTCCGGCAAGCAGGCAGCGCTCCATCTGACGTCTCTTCACGGGATGAGGCGGCTCCACCGGGTCAGCGTCTTCAGCCGTAACCCGCAGCGGAGGGAGCGGTTCGCGGCCATGATGGCCCAGCTTCTCGGCACGGTGGTGACTCCGGCGCCAACGGCCGCAGCCGCGGTCGCCGGAAGCGATATCGTGATGACCGCCACCAACTCCATGCGGCCGGTGATCGAAGGTACGCTCCTCGAGCCCGGCCAGCACGTCACGTCCATCGTAGGAGGTGGACAGGGTTTCGGGCCACCCGGCCCGCGCCGCAGCGAACTGGATCCGGCCACCGACGAGCGTGCTGCAGTGATCGGGATGGCCTCCGTTGCTCAGGCAAGGGCCGGTTTCTCGCCCGTTGCCGGCAGGGGGGCGACGGAGGGCAGGACGGCGACCGAGACGTACCCCCACTGGCACAAGTGTGTCGAGCTTTACGATCTGCTCACGGGCCGCCATCCCGCCCGCACGGACGACACCGAAATCACGGTATTCAAGAACAACGCGGGGCAGGGGATCGCCGATGTTGCCCTGGCCGGGGCCCTGCTCGACCGGGCTTCTGCCAAGGGTCTCGGGAAGCCCCTCCCGTTGTAGGAGGGTGCCAGGATACGATCTTGTGGAGCTCTTAGAGGATGCGCGGATAGGTGGGTTCCTGTGGGTGCCGTCAGCGTGTTGCCACTGGATCGGACTTCAAAGTCCCTGGTCAGGACCAATACCGCCATCCTCGGCGGTCGTGCGTTTACCCAAGTCCGGAGCTATCCGCGCACGCTCTTAGACCCTCTTGGTAAGGAGGGGCCGCTGCCGAGCGCCATGCGATCACCAAGCCAGAGGTAGCGGGACAGACCTCCTCCCGGTCCCGGATGCGGTGACTCACAAGGCATTCCCGGCACATTCCGGACAGCCCACGGGCAGGTCCGGCGTCCGAGAACGCGAAAAACGGGGGACGCTATCCCTCCGGCGGGCCCTCCCCCAACCACCACCTCCTGAGCCTCCGGACGTGTTCCACCGTTCCCCCGAGGGGCCTCGGCACGCATGGAATGATCCCTGCCCAGTCCGGTCGGCACCGGAAACGGACCGGCGGTGTTTATGGCTACTTACCATTATGCAACAGGACTGTGACACGGGCCGTTCCTTTCACAGCCGGCTCCGGGTTCCCGACCACCTACGATCCCGGGGGTCGTAGTGCCCGACGCGCCGGACCGGCAGTGGCTAACTTGGTGGCGAGGAGGATCAACATGGCGGAGTTCTCTCGAACCGAAGATGTGCCGCGATACGCGGAACTGATGATCCAGGGTCTCAAGGAGGCGGGCGTTTCGATCGTCACGGCGCTTCCCGAATCACTGCTCAAGTCGCTTTACCGGCTCCTCGTAGCGGATCCCGATATCCGGTACGTCCTGGTTGCCAACGAGGGTGAGATGCCTGGCATCGCAGCCGGGGCGTATCTCGGCGGGAAGAAGTCCGTCATGATCATGGAGAACTCCGGCCTGCGCCAGGCGCTCGAGCCGATCGCCCGCTTCGCTCTCAGCCATCGGGTCCCGCTCGTCATGCTGATGCCCTACCGGGGGGACTTCGGCGAGAAGACCTGGTGGGGGCACAGCCACGCACAGACCATGGAGCCGATCCTCAACGCCCTGAACATCCCCTATCGCGTCGTGCGACGCCTCGACGACATCAAACCGGCCATCAGCAAGGTCGTGACGCATGCCGATTCCAGCCAGTACCCGGCCGCGGTGATCTTTGCCGACGAGTGCCTGGAGACGCCCAGCTATGCGAAGGATTGACGGTGTCGAGATCCTCGGCCGGCTGCTGACACCCGAGGATCTCGTGATCAACCGGGTCGGGCCCCTGAGCGACGACTGGTGGAACCACCGGCCGCAGGGCGCCGACATGGCTTTCGCCCCGGTCATCCTCGGTTCGATCACGTCGACCGCGCTCGGGCTGGCGCTGGCACTGCCGCACCGCCGGGTAGTGGCCCTCGACACCGACGGTTCGATCCTCATGAACACCGGCATCCTCGCCACCCTCGGTAACGAGCGCCCGCCCAACCTCACCGTATTCGTTTTCGACAACGAGGTGTACGAGAGCATCGGATCCCCACCGACGCATACAGCGGGAACCACGGACCTCGCGGCGATGGCCGAAGGGGCGGGATGCATCAACTGCGCCACCGTTACCGACGGAGCGGGCTTTGCCGCCCGCGCAGGATCGATGCTCGACGACGACGAGATGGGATTCCTGGTCGCCAAGATCGAACCGGGACACGACCAGTGGCCCTGGGAACAGCGGAAGGAGACCGACGGCGTAGAGGACAAGTACCGGTTCATGCGTCATGTCGAGCGGTTGGAAGGGACCACCGTGCATGATCTGAGGTTCTGGTGACGGCGGGCGACGGGCAGCCGGCGACGATGACCCGGGTCGATGTCCTCGACACGCTGGCGCCCATGCTGGACGAGCAGGATCTCCTCGTCACCATCCCCTCGGCTCGCCGCCACTTCCGGGAGATCACCAGATCCATCATTGGAGCGGAACCGGCCCACAACACCTTCGCGCCGGTCGTGCTCGGCTCTATCTCCTCGACTGCTCTCGGCCTGGCGCTGGCAATGCCCCACCGCCGCATCGTGGCGCTGGACACCGACGGCTCGATCCTGATGAATACCGGCATCCTCGCCACTATGGGGAACGAGCGATCCCCGAATCTGACCGTCGTCGTGCTCGACAACGAGGTCTACGAGAGTATCGGGCTGCACCCGACCCACACCGCGGGGTTCACCGACCTGGCCCGCATGGCGAGCGGAGCCGGATGCGTCAACTGCAGCACGGCACGCGATGTCGACTCGGTCGCGGATCTGGTGGGCAAGGCGTTGGACGACGGGGAATTCGGGTTCGTCGTCACCAAAATCCTCCCCGGGCACCTGCCTCCGGAGTGGGGTAGGCCCCGGATTCCCGGCGACACCGACGGAGTCGAGGACAAGTACCGCTTCATCCGGCACGTACAGGCGCTGGAAGGCATCGCGATCTACGATGTCCGCTTCTGGTGATGCGACCGCCCCCACGTAGCGGAGGCCCGCAGCGCTGTGGGCCCCGCGCGGAACTCCCGGAGACCAGGGCGGAACTTGTCTGAGCACCTCCTGGCCGGGGGCGGCACCATCACGAGGCAGCGGGACGGGGTGGGCTCGGACGTGCTGCGGCCCGACGGCCCTGCCAAAGCACGCGGGGAGTTCGCGTTCTCGTCCGACCTGCGGACGGAGCGGATGCTGTGGGGCGTGACGGTGCGCAGCCCCCACCCGCACGCTCGGATCCGGCACATCGACCTCGAGGCTGCTCGCCGTTCGCCTGGCGTGGCGGCGGTGATCACCGCGGCGGACGTGCCCGGACGGGCGACCTTCGGCATGGTCGTGGACGATCAGCCGGTCTTCGCCTCCGACTATGTCCGGTATGCCGGCGAGCCGGTGGCCGCGGTGGCCGCCGAGAGGCTCGGTGCGGCACTGGCGGCGGCCGCCGCCGTCGACGTGGACTACGAGGTGCTCGATCCGTTGACCGACCCGGAGGCTGCGCCCACTGCGGCACCCATCCACCCCGACGGCAACGTGTTCCGGCATGTCCGGCTGCGGCGGGGGAACCGTGAGGCGACCGGCGATGTGGTTGTCGAGGGCGACTACTCGGTGGGGATGCAGGACCAGGCCTTCCTGGGACCGGAATCGGCCCTCGCCGTTCCCGGCGCCGACCGGGTGGATCTATTCGTGTCCACCCAGTCCCTCCACGGCGATCACCGCCAGGTTGCGGCTTCGTTGGGTCTCCCCCCGGAGAGGGTCCGGCTCCACCTCGCCGGTGTCGGTGGGGCGTTCGGCGGCAAGGAGGACCTGAGCGTGCACATCCACGCCTGCCTGCTGGCACTCCGGACGGGCCGGGCCGTCCGGATGCACTACTCCCGGCGGGAGTCCTTCGTCGGGCACGTCCACCGCCATCCCGCCCGGATGTGGTACCGCCACCACGCGCTGCGGGACGGCACGCTGATCAAGGTCGAGGCACGCATCGTGTTCGACGGCGGCGCCTACACGTCGACGAGCGGATTGGTGATCGGCAACGCGGTCGCCTTCGGCGCCGGTCCGTACCGCGTCCCCAACGCGGCCATCGACGGCTGGGCGATGCGAACCAACAACCCTCCGTGCGGCTCGATGCGGGGGCTGGGGACGCCCCAGGTCTGCTTCGGCTACGAGTCGCAGATGGACAAGCTCGCCGCCGCCCTGGGAATCGACGAGGTCGAGATCCGCACCCGAAACGCCCTCAGGTCCGGGGACAGGCTCATCACGGGCCAACGGCTCGAAGGCCCGGTTCCGGTCTCGGAGTGCCTCGGTGCTGCGGCCGGCTTTCCGCTTCCGCCCCGTACCCCGGCCGGTAGCTCCGCCTTGCCGGGTGGCTCGAACCTGCCCGCCGACGGACGCCGCGTCCGCCGCGGTGTCGGCTTCGCGGTGGGTTTCAAGAACCTGATGTCCCCCGAAGGCCGGGACGACTTCGCCACCGTACAGGTGACGCTGGACCTCGACGTCAACGGCCGGCCGATCGCCATGGTCCGATGCGCAGCGGCCGAGATCGGTCAGGGCTTCGTAACCGTGGCTCAGCAGATCGTCCGTACCGAACTCGGGATCGACCAGGTCTTCCTCGAGCCGCCGCACACGGGAATGGACCCGGCGGGATCGTCGAGCGCATCCCGCCAGACATGGATGAGTGGAGGCGCGATCCGGATGGCGTGCCGCGACGTCCTGGCCCAGTTAGAGCAGCGACGACCCCCGTCGCCACCGGAGGAGAGCAGCAGCGGGAGGGAGGGATCCCTCGAGGCGTTGCTTCGAGCCGGTCCGGTGACGGCCACGATCGAGCATCGCCACGCTCCGACCGAGCCGCTGGACACCGACGGGCAGGGGTCCGCGCACGCAGCCTTTGCGTTCGTCGCCCATCGGGCGGTGGTGGATGTCGACCTCGATCTGGGGTTGGCGAGGGTCGTCGAGATCGCCACCGGCCAGGACGTCGGCAGGGCTCTGAATCCCGCTCAGGTCGTCGGCCAGATCGAAGGAGGCATCGCGCAGGGCCTCGGGCTGGCTCTCATGGAGGAGTTGGTCGTGGACGGGGGCGTCATCCGGAACGGTTCCTTCACCGACTACCTGCTTCCCACCGCACCGGACATGCCTCCCGTCCGGATCGAGCTCATCGAGATACCCCATCCCGGCGCCCCGTACGGGGCCAAAGGGGTGGGCGAGCCGCCCGTCATCTCATCGCCGGCAGCCATCGCGGCGGCTGTCCGGGATGCAACCGGATCCCCGATCGGGCGGCTCCCCATCCGTCCCGAACACATCGTCGCGCCGCATCCACGAGGCGAATGACGGAGACGGCCGCGCCCCGGAACATCGCTGTCTCGGAGGTCGGTTGACACCGCCCGCATGGTGGGGTGCGGGTTCACACCATCCAGGCACCGGCATTGGCGTGCAGGGTCTGGCCGGCGAGGATCGGCGACGACGAGGTGCCGAGGTAGGTGACGAGCTCCGCCACCTGCGAGGTGGTGGGGAGCGCTCCGAACGGTTGAGCGGGAAGCGCTGCTGCGAGCGTCTCCGACCCGATATCACCCTGCGCCTGCGGTCCGGTCTCGCTCCCCATCGCATTTCCCATCGTCCCCGGCGCCACGACGCTCACCACGATGCCGTCTCCGGCCAACTCGAGGGCGAGGACCCGGCTGAAGCCGATCACCGCTGCCTTGGAGGCGCTGTACACACCGGTGGTCCGGAGCGGCCGGACGGCTGCCCCGGAAGCCAGGTTGATGATCCGGCCTCCACCGCCCCGCCGCATGATCGGCGCTACCGCCTGGCAGGTGAGGATCGTTCCCCCCAGGTTGATGCCGATGACACGATCCAAGTGATCGTCCGTGATCAGGTCCAGGGGCCTGTTCTCCACAACGGCCGCACAGTTGATCAGCGTGTCGACACGACCGAACTCGTCGAGAACAGCTGTAACCATGTCCGCCACGTCGTCGCGGCGGGAGACATCGGTCATAGCGAAGAACCCTCTGGCTCCGGCATGCTCGACGGCTGCGACCGCGTCCTTCCCCCAATCGTCCCGGAGGTCGACGATGGCGATGCTGACTCCTCTCGAGGCGAGCCGGACGGCACAAGCGCGCCCCAGACTCCAGGGGCGGCCCGCACCGGTGATCACGGCTACTCCGCCTGTTTCCATGGGTCCTCCGGCCTCGCTGCGCAACCGCATCCCGTCCCCTGCCGGGAGCTACGGGAGAGCACTGTACCCCGGCCCGACATCCCGGACGCCGACCCATGCCCGTACCGGTCCCATCCGGTCCCTCGGGTTCGGCTCCGCCGCCGGGATGTTCCTCGATCGGCCTCCCGACCCGTAGGATGATGTTCGTGAGGATGGCCGGTATGACGAGGCGGGTTCGGGCTGTGACGGCCTTTGCGCTGCTGGCGGTGGTCGCGGTCGCGGGGTGCGGCGACGCGGGCCGGGGCCCGGCGGCCCCCGCTTCCGTTGCGGCCACCGCCTCCACGACGATCACGGCGCCCGAATCCGACCCGGCGGCGATGGTCGAGGGAGCCACCACATCTCCGCAAGCCGAGGCTGAGCCGGCCGTGTCGCCGGCGGATGATCCCGATGGCGTAGCGGTGTCTTCGCCGGCGAGCGAAGCTACGACCGTCCCACGCCTCGAACCGTCCGGGGAGTGGACCCTGCTGGCGGGCGGGGATGTGCTGATGGACCGCAGCGAGCCGGCCGGGATAGACCTCTTCGAGTTCATCGAACCGGCCCTGGCCTCCGCCGATTTCGCCGTGGTCAACGTGGAGATGGCCATCAGCGATCGCGGTGACCCTCTCGACAAGCAATACGTCTTCAGGGCGCCGCCACGGGCGGCCGAGCGGATGGCGGCAGCCGGCATCGATGTGGCCAACCTGGCCAACAACCACGCCAAGGACTACGGGTCCGGCGCCCTGGTGCACACCGTCGAGCTGTTGGAGGCAGCCGGGGTGGTGGCAATCGGCGCCGGGGCCAACGAATTCGAGGCCTACCGTTACCGGGTTCTCGACACGGCGGGGGGCGTGCGGGTGGCGTTCGTCGGCGTCTCGATGATCGTTCCCCGGGGGTTCCCGGCCGGTCCCGACACGGCGGGCATCGCTTCGGCCCGCCCGCCGCAACTGGTCCTCGACAGTGTCTGGGGAGCGGCCGGGGCTGCCGACGTGGTGGTGGCGGTGGTGCACTGGGGCGTCGAGCGCACCACCTGCCCGAACGCGGCGCAGCGGGATTTCGCTCGAGCGCTGCTGGACGCCGGCGCCACGGCCGTGATCGGCCACCACCCCCATGTGTTGCAGCCGGTCGAGTTCTTCGACGGCAAGCTGGTCGCCTACTCCCTGGGTAACTTCGCCTGGCATCCGAGATGGGGTATCACCGGGGAGACCGGCGTGCTGGAGATCGGTTTCGACGGCGCCCGGATAGTGGATTGGGCGTTCCATCCGCATGTGCTCAACGACGACGGCGCCCCCGTGCCGGTAAAGGAAGGCACGCGGTACCAGCGGATCACCGACATCGTCTCGGGGAACTGTGAAACCCACCAGCCACCACCCCTGACCACGACCACGACCGAGGCTCAGCCGGAGACGGCCGACTCTCCGCCGGACGAGCCGGCCGGCACGACCAGCACCGCCGTCCCGGCCACCGACACCACGGCGGCCACCGGCGGCGGATGATCTGGTAACCGTTCCGTCCGGGTAGCGGCCGTCGGGTGTCTAGGAGGGTACTGAGCAATCCACCAGCGGCCTGCCAACCGCCGGCAAAATGCCTAGGCTGGCGGGCGGCAGGCCCGAGCAATCGTCATTGTTCAGCACCCTCCTACGTCGAGGACCGCAGGCTGTCCTCGACCGGCATGCCGGTCGGAAGAGTAGGGATAGAATCCGTGCCGGCCGCCTTCGAGGGGATGATCTGATGCACAGGAACCGTCTCCGGGAGCTGCTCGACGCCGACCGCCCCAGTCTGGGCACTCACATCATGAGTTCGTGGCCCTCCGTTGTCGAGCTGGTGGGTCACTCGGGCATGTTCGACTACGTCGAGTTCGTAGGAGAGTATGCACCGTACGACCTGTACGCCCTGGACAACCTGGGCAGGGCGGTGGACCTGTTCGACCATATGTCCTCGATGATGAAGATCGAGCAGGAACCCCGCACATACCTGGCGGTGCGGGCTCTCGGAGCCGGCATACAGAACCTGCTGTTCTCCGATCCCCGGACGGTGGAGGATGTCGAGGAGTGCGTAAGCGCGGTGCGGGCCGAGGCGCCCGGTTCCGGGGGTCGTCACGGGGTGGGTATGCGCCGGGACGTTGGCTTGGTCCTGGAAGTCGGCACACCTGCCTTCGTGGAGGCGCTCGACCGGGCGGTGGTGGCCCTGATGATCGAGAAGGCCGAGGCGGTCGAGAATCTTGAGGACCTTCTGTCGGTCAGAGGGGTCGACATGGTGCAGTTCGGTCCTGCCGACTACGCGATGAGCATCGGGATGGCCGGGGAGATCCACCACCCTCGGGTGAGGGAAGCCGAGGAGTACGTGATCTCCACCGCGCTCAAGATGGGAATCGCCCCCCGTGCCGAACTCCAGGGCCGGGAAGGGGCGGAACGCTACCTCGATCTCGGCGTCAAGCATTTCTGCATCGGCACCGACGTGAAGGTCCTGTTCGACTGGATGGCCGATACCGGTGGAAGGATGATGGACCTGCTGGGCCGCGAACCCCCGGGTTCGGTGCACGAGGGCGGTCCTTACTGATGTTTGGCGGCTTGACCGAGCCAAGCACGCCGCCGCTTATCGGGCTGAGGTCGCGAAAAAGCCCGCACAGACATCCCTCCGGTGGGCCCTCCCCCGGCGCCACCTACCCGAGTCTCGATCGCCGGCGGTCGAGGCGCAGCCGACTCGCAATCCCGGGCCCCGGATCCGTTAGCCTTGTATCTTCATGTTTCCAGACACACCCACGGCAACAGGCCACATCAACCACATGATCGTGACCGGGCCTGGCTTCACCCGACGGGTGAAGTTCCCGCAGGGCCGAGACAGGGTTGTGGAAATGGCCGTAGTTCCTGGTCAGAAGCTTGTATCCCGCACTCTGCTCGCCTCGGACGGTGCTGAACAATGACGATTGCTCGGGCCTGCCGCCCGCCGACCCAGGGCATTTTGCGGGCGGTTGGCAGGCCGCTGGTGGATTGCTCAGCCCCCTCCTAGTGTCCTGTATCGGGAGTTCGCGGGAGATAGCCTCCTCCGCCTGGCATGCACCGGTTCCGGGGTGCCGAGACCGCGAAAACCGTCGAGGCGGTCTCCTCCGGCGGGCCCTCCCCCAACCGCCACCTCCTCGGCGTCGAACGCGTCCCGCCGTACCCTCTACGAGGGG
>JAPOQZ010000233.1 GCA_026710435.1 bacterium
AGGGCTGGGTGGACAACATGAACCAAATCACGGTCCGATCGGTACCGAAAGCGGACCGTTGGCGCTTTGCGGTTACCTACAAGCATGCAACAGGCCTGTGACACAACCAACCCGCCGCATGACTGCACGTCTTCCAAACACAACCGAACCAGAGACTCGGGACACTAGGACGGTGCTGAACAATGACGATTGCGTGGGCCTGCCGCCCGCCAGCCCAGGAATAATGCCGGCGGTTGGCAGGCCGCTGGTGGATTGCTCAGCACCCTCCTAGACTTGTCAACCGGTCATTGCTTCCCAAGGCGAGCAGCTATCCGCGTGCCCTCACACCGGCGTCGCACCCGGTCCGTAACCCGGTGGCGGCCCGGACCGCCATGAGGAGGCTGAGGTTGAAAACGGTGTTCGAGCATTCGGCGGGTGGGGTCGTGGTGACCGCAGATGGGAAACTGGTCGTCGTCCGCACCGTGAACCTCAAGGGGAAACCCGTGATCACCTTGCCCAAGGGCCTGCTCGAGAGAGGGGAGTCGCCGCTTGCGGCCGCCCGGCGGGAGGTGCACGAGGAGACCGGCTTCGAGGTTCGGGCCACGAGCGAGAAGCCGGTAGGGATCTTGGAGTACTGGTTCGTGCGTGGTGGTGTCCGGGTCAAGAAGCGGGTTGACTTCTTCGGCTTCGGGGTGGTTGGTGGGGACGCATCGCTCCACGACAGTGAAGTCGACCAGGTCCTGATCCTCTCCCCGCTCGACGCCATCGCCATGCTCAGCTATCCGACTGAGGCCGACCTGGCGAGAGTGGCCATGGAAAGATGAAGGTCAGAGGGGAGTGGCCTGATCCGATCACCATCACAGAACGCTGGGCGAAGGCGGGCGCCCGGCCATGGAACTCCGAACTCCCGTTCGGATACCTCTCTCTCGAACGTGGCAGCTCCCGCTTCCTCCTGGAAGCGACCCGTCACGTCGAGTCCTATGGGGTCGAACTCGTCGCCTCGCCACCCGTGCTCGACGGCAGCGCCCGCAAATGGGAGCAGGTGGGCTACCGCCCCTTCCTCGATCTTCATCTGTACCGGCGGAGCCTTATCGGTTGGACTTCGCCTCGGCCGGAGGGGGTGCAGGAAATCGAGCCCGATTATCGAGTGCTGGCCGAGGTCGACCGCATGTCCTTCCGGCCACTATGGAGGAGCACTGAGGCGGGTTTGCGTGCGTCCCGCCGGGCAACCTCCCGCGGGACGGTGCTGGTCACCGGAACCGGGGACCTACCGGAAGGGTTCGCAATCGTGGGATGCTCGGGTGTCACCTCCTACCTGCAGCGCATCGCCGTTTCGCCGTCGCATCGAGGAAGGGGCCGGGGTCGGCGCTTGATCCATGCCGCGCTCCACTGGGCTGTGCGCCACGGGTCCGCGTCCATGGTGCTTAACACCCCGCCGAGCAACGGGGCTGCCGCAGGCCTGTATCGATCCGCAGGGTTCAGTAGGCTCCCTGACCGGCTCCGCGTTCTGAGGTATGGGTAACCGTTGGCAGACTCCGGACCCGGGATGCCGGAGGATTCGACAAGCCCGCCCGCCGACCGAGGAATCATGCCGGCGCTTGGCAGACCGCTGGTGGATTGCTCAGCACCCGCCTCTGTGGGTGTGGCGGGAAACCCGAAGAATCAAGGGTTAACATCGGGACGCACTGACTACCGACCAATGGCACAGACCCTATGAGCGCATCCACGCGGCCGGGTGGCCCACTGACCACCGGCCACTGACCACCGGCCACCGGACGCCCCATGTCCCCTCCCCTGCCATCACGCTACAAACTCGAGATGCGGATCGGGCGTGACGATGACATCGAAGAATGGTTCGCCACCGACGTGGAGCTCAACCGGCCGGTCCTGATCCGGGTCGCCGGCCCAGAGGCTTCCAGCCGGCGCCGGGCTTCCTTCCTGACCGCGGTGCAGAAGGCTTCCAGGGTGAGCCACAACCATGTTGCGGCCGTCTTCGCGGCGGATCGCGGGGACGGCTCAGCCTACGCGGTCACCGAATGGACCGGTGGCGTCACGCTCGCCAACCGGCTTGCGGCGGGTACCACGACCCCGGTCGCCGAGTTCCTCTCCAACGCCGCCGGGTTGGCCGACGGGTTGGCAGTGCTTCACGAGGACGGATTCGTCCACGGCGCCATCGACGCGGGGGCGATCCTCTATTCAGGGGGTCATCCCGCCAAGCTGGGCGGGTTCGGGAGGGTGCAGAGGACCGACTCACCGGAAGAGGACATGAGGGCCTTGGGATCGGTTCTGGAGTCCGCCCTCACCGGTTTGCCTGCCAGCACGCTGACGCCCTCCGAGGTTGTCGACGCCCTACCCGAGGGTGTCGACTCGGCTCTCCGGCTCTCGCGGGACGGCGCCATCGGGGCGCGGGAGTTTGCCGACATCGTCCGGTCTCTCCCGTACTCCCCTCCTCTCGGGCACACCTCTCGCTGGTCGTGGCGGTGGCTGCTACCGGCCGCTCTTTTTGCCCTCGCCGCGATAGTTCTCATCTGGGTGGGCAGCCTGCTGGAATCCAGCCCCACTTCGCCCGTCCTCGCGCCTGCCATACCCGGCCCCACCGTCACGCGGCCGCAACCACCTTCGACAACCGTCCCGTCACCCACCAACACTGATCCTCCCGCTGCCGAGATCCCCAGAGCCCCGGTACTGGTCGAGAACGTCAGCGCGTTCGATCCGCTGGGCGATGGCCAAGAGCACTCCGTCACGGTTCCCCGTCTCGTCGATGGCAACCCCTCTACCGTATGGCGGACGGAGAGGTATTTCGATCCTCTCCCGCTCTTGAAGGAGGGGATCGGACTGGCTTTCGAAGTGACCGGCTCACCTGCGTACATGGAACTCGTCGACCTCTCCGAGGGCACCGCCTTCCGCCTCATGTGGGCCAGCCGGCTGCTGGACATAGACGATCCGCGCTGGGAGACCGTAGCCGAGGAGAGCGCCCAGAGCTCACTCATCCGAATTCCCCTTCCGGGCCGGGCGGACGGAGTGTGGCTGCTCTGGCTAACCGACCTACCACCCCTGGACGATGGCTACGTGGCCAGCCTGGCGGAAGTCGGGTTCGGCAATTGATCCGGCGGAGCAGCACGCGGGACACCGACGAAGTATTGCTCCGTCGCTACCTGGCCGGCGACTCGCGGGCCTTCGAGTCACTGATGGAGGCTCACGAGCAGCGGGTGTTCGCGGTAAGCCTTCGCATCATGCGCAACCGGGAGGAAGCACTCGACGCCACCCAGGAAACGTTCATAACCGTCCTGCGGAAGGCCGCTAGCTTCGAGGGCAGAGCGGCCTTTTCCACCTGGCTCTACCGGATCGCCGTCAACACCTGTTACGACCAACTCCGGAAGAAGAAGCGGCGACCGACCTCCCCGCTACCCGAAGGCTACGAGCCACCGGACCGATCGATCAATGGACGGCTGGAAGCCGCCGATTTGCGTCCGGCGATCGAGGAGGCTCTGGCGAACCTGTCCGAGGAGTTCGCGGCCGCGGTGATCCTGGCCGACCTCGAGGATCTCCCTCTCCGCAGGGTCGCTGAGATCCTTGATGTACCGGTGGGGACCGTCAAGTCCCGCTTGTTCCGGGGTCGGAGGCTGCTCGCCTCACAACTCGGGAACCTTTTTGCACCCGACGACTATCCGAAGGGTGACGGACAATGAGCGAGCATCACCCCGACATGGATCTGATCATGGCCCTGGCGGCCGGCGACCTGCCGCCAGATGAAGCGGCCCGCGCCGAAGCGGGCCTCGATGCCGAGGCGCGAGCCGAACTGGCCGCCCAGCGAGCTGCGCTCGAGGCCTTGGAGGCACTCCCGCGTCCTACCCTCTCGACCACGGAGAGGCAAGGCCTCCGGTACGCCGTGCGCACCCAAATCGGCCTCGAGACCTCTTCTTCCCGAGCCAGGAGGCGTCGGCCGGCGAGGTCGCCCCTCGCCAGAGCACTACCCGCCCTGGCGACCTTCGCCTCCCTGGTGGTCGTGCTGGCGATAGCTCTGAACTTCGGGGATGGGTTCGGGAACGAGCAGGAGCCGTTCTTCGCACCCGAAGCGGAGGCCGCCACGACCACGGCTGCTGCGGCTACAACCATGGCCGCGGTAGCGGAAACTGTCCCTCCTGCCGCAGCAACCGTCACACCCGCCGTAGAACTGGAGGCCATGATGGAAGAACCGGCCCATGATGCCGACGAGATTGTCGCGGAAGAAGCAGCTCCGTTGCCGGAGGTGACGACGACTACGACAGCCGCGGCATCGATCGAAAGCACGGGCACGACGGCCGCTCCGGCTACAACCGCCATCACGACATCCACGACTGCCGCGGCCGACATGCCGCCGATCGCTTTCGACTTCGCGGCCGACAGGCCGTCCGATGCGGTCGCCGCGATCTCCGAGGTCCTTGCCGACGGGTCGATGGTGGCCTTCCCGGTGTCCGACCTCGTCGAGCAGGCCGTATCTCAGGGACTGGCCTGCGGGGCGGCCGCCGCATCGGGATCAGAACCGGACGACACTGTCTACTTCATGGCCTACGGCCTCGTTGACGGCGGCGAGTCGGAAATCTACCTCATTCTGGTAAACGGCGCAGGCGGCGAAGAAGATGCCGGCCTCGCTGCAGGCATCGAATCCGGCGACCTCCTGCTGTTCTCCCATCCGGACTGCGAGCCGCTCGGGTTCAGTACTCCGTGAGCCGATGCCGGGGCCTGGGAACTTGACCTCAACCCGGTGGCACGGTTCCCGGTCGCAGAAGACCGCACAGCGGATCCGGAGGAGTTGCGCGGCGGCCTCTGAGTATCGGAGCTTCCCGGATGTCCGTCGACCCCTCAGCCCCGGATTGGCGAAGGCGCTCTCGGTGTGTTTTCCGGTCCGGGCTAACCTGGGACTGTGAAGGAGAGCCAGGCATCTCGATTCGCCGACCTGCTCGAGGGAATAGCCCGCAAGGCCCGTGCACTCACCGTCGATCGGCTGGCCAGAGGGATCACCCTCACGGCTCTCGGCCTCGGTGCCGCAGCGCTGATCCTGGTCGCATTCGTCCTCGCCTGCGTCGGCATCTTTCGGCTGCTCACAGTCGGCTTGGGCGCGACGGCCGCTTACGCTGTACTGGGGGGATTAAGCCTGGCCGCAGGATGGTTCTTCTGGAGGAAGCGCGTCCACATAGCTGAGGAGCCGCATGCCTGAGAATGTTGTAATCATCGGTTCCGGTCCCGCCGGGCTCACCGCGGCGCTGTACGCCGCCCGAGCCGATCTCCGTCCGGTGGTGTTCGAAGGGATCCAGGCCGGCGGACAGTTGATGATCACTACCGACGTGGAGAACTACCCGGGCTTCCCCGACGGGATCATGGGGCCTGAACTCATGGACCAGTTCCGGAAGCAGGCTGAGCGCTTCGGCGCCCGCCTGATTACCGCCGACGCGACCTCCGTAGACCTGTCCGCGTACCCCTTCGAGGTGAAGGTGGGTGCAGACCGCTACAGCACCCGAACCATCATCATCGCCACCGGCGCAACGGCCCGCTTCCTGGGCATACCCGGTGAGGAGCGGCTAGTTGGCCGCGGAGTCTCGGCCTGCGCCACCTGCGACGGGTTCTTCTTCCGGGGCAAGGACATAATCGTGGTTGGAGGGGGTGACTCCGCCATGGAGGAGTCCCTCTTCCTTACCAAGTTTGCCTCCAGGGTCACCATCGTCCACCGGCGGGACCAGTTCCGCGCTTCGCGAATCATGGCCAACCGGGCGCTCGCCAACGAGAAGATCGATGTTCTGTGGGACACCACGGTCGAGACGATCCTCGGCCGCGCGAACGTGGAGGGCGTGGTGCTGCGCGATGTGAAGACCGGGGAGACCCGGGAACGGCCGATCGACGGTGTGTTCGTCGCGATCGGCCATGTCCCCAACACCGGCCTCTTCGTGGGCCAGATCGATCTGGACAGGCAGGGCTACGTCCTGCTACCCGGCCCGGGCACCATGACCAGCATCAGTGGCGTGTTCGCGGCCGGTGACGTGGCCGACACCGTGTATCGTCAGGCAGTCACCGCGGCCGGTACCGGCTGCGCAGCCGCGATCGACGCGGAGCGGTGGCTCGAGTCATCCCATGGCGGCGCCTGATGGACGGATCGCCGGCCTGCTGGGCCGTAGCGTAGGCGGGTTAGCCGTATGTCGGTACACGACCCCAACCAAGAACAAAGGAGAACGAGATGTCGAACCTGATGACCCTCACCGACGGTACATTCGCGGGCGCGGTCGGCGGCACGAAACCGGTCCTCGTTGACTTCTGGGCCGAGTGGTGCGGTCCGTGCCGGCTCGTTGCGCCGGTTCTGGAGGAGATCGCGGCGGAACACGGTGACAAGATAACCATCGCCAAGCTCAACATCGACGAGAACCAGCGCACGCCGTTCGCCCACGACGTGATGAGCATCCCCACCATGGTGGTATTCCAGGACGGTGTCGAGAAGAAACGGATCGTTGGCGCCCGTCCCAAGGCAGCCATCCTCTCTCAACTAGCGGAGTGGCTGCACTAGCGAGGCTCCACTCCCGAGGTTAGATCCCCTTCCCGGACCGGCTCGATCCGGTAGACGGTGCTCATCACCGCCACAGGTCGCTGCCTACCTATTTCCGAGCGGATGGATAGAGAGCACGACCTTCGGGGAATCTCGGATGCCACGGGTCCCCCCGGCCGCCTGTCCAGGCGTATCAGCTACTGAAGAACCGGCGGTAGATCTGCTCGAGTTGATCGAGGCCGTCGAAATTCAACACGACCCGGCCCTTGTTCTTCCGGTAGCTGATGCTGACACTCGTGCCGAGCTGGTCCGCCAGCCGGCGTTCCAACTCGATGATCGCGGCTGGCCGTGGCGCCCGGGGCCCGGAAGGCCTCTTCCCGGTCTTCATGCCCTTGCCGGCGCGGACCGCGTCTTCCAACTGCCGCACCGACCATCCGTCCGCCGCGGAACGCTCTGCCAGGTGATCCGCAAGCGCCGTGTCGTCGAGACCCAACAAGGCACGCGCGTGGCCTGCAGACAACTCACCCTCGGCCAAGGCCTTCTGGATCGCCGGACTGAGGTTGAGGAGCCTGATGGTGTTCGATACCGCCGAGCGACTCCGGCCTACCCTCTTCCCGATCTCGGTATGGGTCATGCCAAAGTCTTCTTCCAGCTGTTGGAACGCGGCTGCCTGCTCGAGAGGGCTGAGGTCCTCGCGTTGCAGGTTCTCGATCAACGCCTCTGTTAAGGATCCGGCCTCGTCCGTCTCGCGGATCAAGGCAGGTACTTCCGACAACCCAGCCTCTTGAGCGGCGCGCCAACGACGCTCGCCGGCTACCAGAACGTACTCGAAGCCGTCCCGGCGGACGACGATCGGTTGCAGGACCCCCACGCTGCGGATCGACTCGGTCAGTGCTTCCAGCGCCTCCTGACTGAAGGTCTTCCGAGGCTGGTTGGGGTTCGGGCGGATGCGGTTCAGCGAGATGGCCTCGAGGTTGCTCTGCCGGCCGGCCGGTATGAGCGCCTCTAGTCCCTTGCCGAGACCGGACCGTCGCGATGCCATCTCGTCACTCCTGCATCTGATGGCGCCTCAGGAACTCCCCGGCTGCATACCGGTACGCGATCGCGCCGGCGCTCATCCTGTCGTACATCTCGATCGGTTCGCCATAGGAAGGCGCTTCCGACAGTCTGATCGACCTCGGGACTACAGTCCGGTAGGCGATCTCTCCAAAATAGTCTCGTACCTGAGCGGCCACATCCTTCGACAGCTTCGTCCGACCGTCGAACATCGTCAACAATACGCCGCCGATCTCTAGCCTCCTGTTGACAGTCTTGCGTATCATCTCGATGTTCTGCATGAGTTGGCCGAGCCCTTCGAGGGCGTAGTACTCACACTGCACCGGTATGAGGACCTCGTCCGCGGCTGCCAACGCATTGATTGTCAGCAGCCCCAGGCTAGGAGGGCAGTCGATCAGCACCACGTCGAACTCCCTGTCGCAACTCCCGAGCGCCTTCGCCAGTCGGAGTTCTCGGCTCAATACCGCTACCAACTCGAGTTCCGCTCCGGCCAGGTCGATACTCGCCGGGGCAAGCCACAGCCGATCGACACCTGTGGACGCCAGAACATCGGCCAGCGGTAGCCCCCGAACGACCACGTCGTAGATCGACTTGTCGACCTCGAACACCGTGGTTCCGAGACCGGCACTCGCGTTTGCCTGGGGATCGAAATCGACCAGCAAGACCTGACGGCCGCGCTTGGCGAGAGCCGTACCCAGGTTCACCGCGGAAGTCGTCTTACCCACACCGCCCTTCTGATTGGCGATGGCAACCACCACCGCTCTCGAGGGGAGCATCGTGCTATCCCTACCAGACATACTGGGAGAGAATCTTACCGAGCCGAACGTAGCGATCAACGTCCCTACCCGCCGCCCGCCGGCGGCTGGGCACTCGGGGGAGAGAATCTTACCGAGCCGAACGTAGCGATCAACGGTTAACCCAGCTCTTGGTACGGGGGGTTTTCCTACTGGCCGGCGGGAGTGTGGGATATGAGCTTTCTGCCCAGAGATCAGAGCCCCTACGACGATCCCGTCTCGGGCCGGCGCGATGGTCACCCGTCGGGCAAGACCCGGGCGGGTGCGGTGACCTGGTCGAGTGGCATGCTGCCGTGGGTGAGTCTGGGAACATGAAGAGTCGGGATCAACCTCGTTCCAACTCCGGCCGGGCGTTCCCTTCACACGCCTCTACAAGTTCCGTTCCTCCGAAGGGTGGTGTAGAAGGGAGAGTGAGGGATTGCTCCTCGGGTCGGTAACGTGGGAGCTTTCTCATCAACCGTGGGCTCTGAACGCGGGCTCGTCACCACCCAGGACTTGGCGAGAGATGTCGAGGGCACCTGTGTATTGGAACCTGTCTCCGGCTGATCGCACCACCGGCGTTGCTTAGCGCCTATCCGACTGTGTGCACATGTGTTTCACGTGAAACCTCAATGCGCCGGACCCTCTACTAGAAGGGCGAGGCTGGAGGAATCGTTCTCTAGTCCTCAGAAGAGATCACCACTGATCGGCGCGGCTCGGCTCCCTCGGAGTAGGAGCGGACTCCGTCAACGGCTGCAGCCGCGTCGTGCACAACTTTCCGATCGGCGGCGTTCATCGGCTCCAGCATGATCTCTCCCCCCTCCTCGAGCACCTGGTCAGCCAGCTGGCCGGCATAAATCGATAGGGCCTTCCGCCGCCGCTCGCCGTAGCCAGCCACATCCAGCCGCAGCCGGCAGTTACGGGCTGTCTTCCGCTGAACGACGGTCTTGGTCAGCTCGTGGAGAGCCTGCATCACCGAAGCTTTGGGGCCTATGAGGGCCTCGGTCTGGTCTCCGAGCACATCCGCATGAAGAACACGGCCGTCGAACTTGGTCTCGACCTGGCCCTCCAAACCGAACTCGTCCAGTAGGCCACCGAGAAAAGTCTTCACTACTGCGGCCTGCTTCTGTCCCAAGGCAGTCACCGCTCCGTCGTCACCAGCCACTGGTCGAACCTTTCTTTCCGCCACCCTACTAGCCGTAGGTTTTCCGGCTTTCTTCGTTTTCGCCTTGGCGGCGCCGTTGCTACCGGCGCGGTCCTTGGCTTGCTTATTCACCTGCTTCTTGGCTTTTCGGGTACGGCGCTTCCTCGCTCTCCCCGGCTTCTTCGTCGCTAGCTCGGCCTTCGGCTTCACATGGACGATTGCATCCTGGCGACCGATACCCAGAAACCCACGCTGGGGCTCCTGGAGTACCTTGACCTCCGCCCGGGTCTCGTCATCGATTCCCAATTCTTCAAGGGCGGCTTTTACCGCTATATCCACTGAACTACTCTTAACCTCGACCCACTCGACCATTCTTTCTTACCTTCTTCTCCGTCGCCCGCGCCTTTTGCGCGAGCCCTGTGGCGAGGACGGCTTCTTGCCACCGTCCGGCGGATCGACAACCGCCTTCTGCCCGCCTGGGTCACCGGGGCGGCCGTCGATCTTGAAAATGAGCAGTTGCTGCGCGGTCCGGAATAGGTTGCTGGTCGCGAAATAGAGATTCAAACCTGAAGGCCAGACATACGAAATCGCGCCGAAAACCAGGGGCAGTATCTTCGTTACTCGCTGGATGCTTTCCGCCTGGGGGCTGGTTGCCTGGGGGTTACCAGGGGGGCTCAACAGCTTCTGCTGGAGAAAACCGGTCCCTACAACGACACCGACCAGCAACAGGTAGGGGATAGCGGCCGTCGAGAACAGCCCGGCGCTCCCCACGATCTCCGACGGCGCCAAGTCGAGATCCATGGTGAGAAAGCGCAACGTCCCCTCGCCGGCGGCCTCAAGGAGGGTCGAGCCGGCCGGCAAGCTGCTCGCCGGCTCGCGCAGCACCCGGAACAGCGCGAACCAGATCGGCATCTGGACCAGCAACGGCAGAAAGCACCCGAACGGGCTCACCCCCCGTTGCCGATAGAGTTCCATGACCTTCTCGTTCATGGCCTCCTGGTCGCCCTTGTACTCGCGGCGGATCCTCTCCATCTCCGGTTGGAGTTCCTGCATAGCCCGAGTCGAACGGACTTGCTTGAGGGTCAGCGGGAATACGAGCAGATTGACAACGATCGTCAGCAGGATGATAGCGACCCCATAGTTAGGTACGATATCGTAGAAGAACGATAAAATCCCGCCGAGCAGGCCCTGTAGTGCGTTCCAGAGATCGCCAAACACCCGGTTATGCCTTTCGTTCCGGTACCGGGTCGAAGCCCCCCTTTGCCAGTGGGTGGCAACGACCGATTCTCTTGATACCGAGCCAGCTTCCCCTGACGAACCCGTGGGTTCCCAGGGCCCCGTAGGCGTATCTCGAACAGGACGGCATGAACCGGCACGAACTCGGGATCATCGGGCCCACCGTGTGCTGGTACAAGGTGATCACCGCCCGAGCGACCAGCGCCAGAGCGCTCGGCGTATGCCGGTTGAGAGGATCCCTATACGGCACATCAAAGAGCGCGCTTTCCTGTGCCGGCGCCGCCGATCTGCTTGGTTTCACACGCTTCGCCTTCCTGCAGATGCGCCTGCCGTTGCTTGGCGGATCCACCTGCAGAGAATGCTGAAGGGAACGTCGGCCACTGCTTTCGAAGCTATGACCACGCAATCAACGCCGGTCGGCAATCCTATTTCACGGACAGCAGCTCGGAGGCGCCGCTTCACACGATTGCGTACCACCGCCGAGCCGACCCGGCGCCCCACGACCAATCCGATCCGGCTACGCCCCTCCGCCCGGCGGCTCGCCACCAACGTGACTCCACCCCGCCGGCATCGCACGCCGGAACGGAGCACATGATCGAACTCTGCCGAGGTTCGTAAGGATGAATACATCGGATCACCGCCGCGCAGCACGGCAGACTCTTTCTCTAGCCGCTGTCAATTGTCCACCGCTCGACCCGTGATTTCCCCGGGCATCGACCATTCGGGAGACCCGATCAAGACAACTCCCGTCCGCTTGCCCGCTGGCTTCGTTTCCGGGTCGCGCCGGTCTTCCGGTCCAGGCCCGGGGACCAGTCGCAGTGACCATGGTCGCCCGTTGCGCTTCTCGGTGTCGTCAACCCGGTACTCACGCGGCCAGGCGCCGACGTCCCTTCTGGCGGCGCCGGCGGAGGATCGCCCTTCCCGCACGCGTTCGCGCTCGGCGCCGAAAGCCGTGCTTACGCTGTCGGCGGCGATTGTTGGGTTGGTAAGTGCGCTTCATGAAGAGTCTTCCGTTCGGCAACCCTCAAGGTTCGGAGGCACCCGGCGCAGGGGTACCGGACTGGTGTCCGGTATTACGACGGCCGCCCATCGGGGTCGCGCGGCAACATCAGAATCCTACGGCCCTCGGTCGAGTTTTGCAAGGGTCACGAGCTCAAGGTCACTGATGACTCTCCGTAGCATGCGCAGAAAGCTCCTTCCCAAGCGAGACTCATGAAAACGTTTCCCACTTCCACCTCGCGGAGCGCGAAGAAAATCCTTGGAGTCGCGATATCCGGCCTCACCGCTCTTCGAGGACCGCCACGAGGAGTTCAGAAACGCCCTCTTAGCTGGGAATTCGTTTACCTCCGCCGACTCCTGGATCAGGGTGGAAGAGCGGTATCGGACCTGACCACCCGGGGCTGTCGAGGCTTATCATTCCACTTCCAAGTATCAGCGGTCGTTGACCGGTTTTTGGCAAGAGCAGTCCTTCAAGAGAGCGGCTAGTCGGGGAACCGGCACCTTGGTTCGTAGGTTGTGGTTTAAGGCGGTCACAGCCAAGCCGCCGCTTTATCCCCAGTTGTGGATATCGCTGTGGATATGTCTTGACAGGGTTCGAGGAGGAGAGCACAGCCACGATGGCGGAGCCGCATCGCGTTACACGCAGGGCCGAGTTGATCGCCAGCCTCCGATCCAACGTATCGCCCTCCAAGTGGTCGACTTGGTTCTCTGGAGTCCACATCGAGTTGACGGAGCAAACCCTTGATGTGGTGGCTCCATCGGACTTCCATAGCCATTGGCTCCAGGATCACTATCGAGAGTTGATAGCATCTCTCGCCTCCGACTACCTGGGCACGGACGTAGCCGTCCGATACCTCATCGCCAGTCCCCCACTCAAAGAGTTCGAGTTCCCGGCGATCCCCGTGCCCCCGTCCTCCGATCGTTCGCCGGAGGCCGCCGTCCCCGACAGTTCTCTCGAACGGAGTTCCCGGTACCTGGACAAGTACGTGTTCGACAACTTCGTCGTGGGGCCATCCAACCGTCTGGCGCTTGCGGCGGCCATGGCCGTCGCCGAGAAGCCCGGTCAGCACTACAACCCCCTCTTCCTATACGGGGGCGCCGGTTTGGGCAAGACCCACCTCCTCTACGCCATCGGGCATAGCGCCCTGGCTATCAGGCCGGATACCTCGATCCGATGCATCAGTTCAGAGACCTTCTTCAACAACTTCGTCGACGGTATCCGCCGCAAGCGCATGGATGATTTCAAACATCGGTACCGGACGATCGATCTCCTCCTCCTCGACGATGTGCAGTTCTTCCAGGGTAAAGAGCAGGTTCTGGAGGAACTCTTCCACACGTTCAATGCGCTTCACCAGTACGACAAGCAGATAGTCCTGACCTGTGACCGGCCGCCCAAGGACCTCGGCATCGAGGAACGTCTCCGTTCGCGGTTCCAGTGGGGACTGCTCGCCGATATCGGTCCCCCCGACGTCGAGACCCGGCTCGCCATCCTGCGGCGGTACGCGGGCTACGCTCCCAAGCAGATCCCGGACGCCGTCCTCGACTTCATCGCCCAACACATCACCGACAACATCCGGGAACTGGAGGGCGCCCTCACCAAAGTAACCGCCTTCGCAGCCCTTGCGCAGGAACCCATTACCCTTGAGCTAGCCCATGAGCAACTTGCCGATCTCATCCCCACGCCTTCCGGTCAGCCCCCAACCGCGGCCGCGATCATCGCCGTCGTCGCTGCGTCCTACGGAGTCTCGCTAACCGACATGGAAGGACCCAGCCGGCGGGAGCCGCTCGTCACAGCACGCCAGATCGCCATGTACCTCTGCAGGACGCTCACGGAGCTGTCCCTCCCCAAGATCGGCAAGCATCTCGGGGGCCGTGACCACTCCACCGTGCTACACGGTGTCAAGAAGATCACGAGGCTCATCGCGGCCGATCCACAGTTCGCCCACAGGATCGCCGATCTATCCAAAAAGCTGGGCATAACATGAACACTTCTCCACAGGCCCATCGGCAGGCCGCCACGCCCCGTGGAAAACACCTGCTCGCTATCCCCCGATGTCGTATGGCTCTTTCGAGCCCTCTACCAGGGCAGATACAGGAATCATCCACATTCCCCAGGGCCTACTACTACAACCAGAAGAAAGTAATAATCATCCCTGTCGAGAAAGGAAGGAGAGTCCGTCGTGCATATTCGTGCTGATCGTGACGACTTGGCCGACGCCTTCACCCGTTCCAACCGGGCCGTTGGTCTGAAGACATCCCTACCCATCCTTCAGGGAGTGCTGTGCCAAGCGATCGGTAACAAACTCCGGGTCACAGGTAGCGATACCGAGATAACCGTCCGCACCGCGGTGGAGGTCGAGGTGATGGACGAGGGAAGGTTCGTAGTCCCCGGGCGCCTGGTGACCGATGCGATCCGGCGGATGCCTGATGGGGTGGTGAGTATCCGCTCCTCGGAAGGCAACGTGGAGATCGAAGGAAACGGGCCGAGGTTCATGTTGCGGCAACTGGCGATCGAGGACTATCCGGATCTGGAGGAACCCGACTCGACCGGATCGGTGCAAGTGGACGGTGACGCACTCGTCCGTGGGATCACGCAAGTGATTGTGGCTGCATCAAGTGACTCGGCACGCCCGATCCTGACCGGTGTGCTCATGGAGGATGGCGAGAGCGGGTTGCGGTTGGTGGCAACTGACAGTTACCGGCTGGCGGTGAAGGATCTGGCCGATGTCAGCGTAAGTGGCTCGGCGCTGGTGCCGGCACGAGGCTTGAGGGAGCTCGGACGTACCGTTGCAGCGGCGGTGATCAACGTGGCCATACGGGAGCGGGAGGTGGTTTTCACGTCTGAACGAGGTTCCCTCAGCGTCCGGCTGATCGAGGGAACCTTCCCGAACTACCGGCAGTTGCTACCTGGAGATTACCCCAACGAGGTCCTCGTAGAGAAGGACCGGCTACTCGAGGCAGTGGGACGCGCTGCTCTGGTAGCCGAGGACCACATTCCGATCCGGCTGAAGCTCACGGATGGCGGGGTTCACATGGCCGTAAGCCGGCGCGATGTGGGAGATGAGGCGGAGTTGGTCGAAGGTCAGTACCAAGGCGAAGACGAGTCCGTGAGCATCGCGTTCAACTCGCGGTATCTGAGTGATGGTGTTGCGGTGCTCGACGGTGACCGGGTGCGGGTCGAAGTGCGGGATGGCTTCAAGCCGAGCGTGATCAGGGCAGAGGGCGAGGACGACTTCTTCTACTTGCTCATGCCGGTTCGCGTCTGATGGAGGTGGCCCGAAAACCGGGGGCATGATCGGCGATCAGCGTGAGTTCCCGATTCTTTATGGATTGGCGCCGGTAAGGGTTGGATGGATTGGGAGGCTTGGACCTTCTGACGCGGGATACTGGCTAACACATGGCTAGGGCTTCCGGCGTCCCGCTGGAAGGGGTGTCGCTGTGTACGTGGTGCGTTGGGTCCATGAAGGATCAGGGCTAGGTTTGGGGAATAGTGCGATTGGTATGGCTGGAATTGGTGGATTTCCGGAGCTACCGGCGACTTCGGTGGGAGCCGGTTTCGGGGGTGAACCTACTCGTTGGCAGGAATGCGGCCGGTAAGACCAACGTCTTGGAGAGCATCGGATACCTGGCAACCCTCCGCTCGTTCCGGAAGGTTGCGGACTCCGTTCTGGTCCGGACGGGGAGCGAGCGCGCTGTCATACGCGGCAAGGTGGAGGGAGCGAGAACCTCTGCCTTGATCGAGGTCGAGCTCCCGGTTGCGGGGCGACGGAGGGCTCAGGTCAACCGGACGCGGCTGGGTCGTCTTGCCGATCTGCTCGGAAAGATGCGCTGTGTGGTCTTCCTGCCTGACGATCTGGACGTCGTCAAGCGGGGACCGAGTTACCGGCGGGATCTTCTGGACTCGGCGGCTGTGCAGATGTGGCCTGGAGCGCAGCGGGATCAACAGGACTACGAGAGGACTCTCCGGCAGCGCAACATCCTTCTGAAGCAGATGGGGTGGCGCGCCGATACGGTTTCGCTGGATGTGTGGGACGATCGCCTCGCCAAGGCCGGCGGCAGGGTGGTAGCCCGGAGGAAGGCGACCATCGCTGCTCTGGAGAGCAGGGCCGGCGCCGTGTACCGGTCGGTATCGGGCGACACGACACGATTGTCCATTGACTACCGTCCGACATGGAGTACCGGGCGTGCCGGAACCACAGAAGCCTGGGGGGACGAGTTGCGGGCCGCGCTGCAGGCAGCCCGGCCCGCGGACTTGGAGCGTCGCGTGTCGACCGTTGGACCGCACCGCGACGATGTGGCGCTGATGCTGGACGATCGGGATGCCCGTGTCAGAGCCAGCCAAGGTGAGCAGCGCAGCTTGATCCTGGCGGTACGGGTCGCGTCACACCGCGCTATCGAAGCAACGACCGGGGAGTCGCCGGTGCTGCTCCTCGACGACGTATTCTCGGAACTCGACAACGACCGCTCGACCGCTCTGGCCCAGGCCTTGCCCGCGGCGCAGACCTTCATCACCGCGGCGAGTGTGGAGGACATTCCGGTGGAGGGACGGCGTTGGTCCTTGAGCGGGGGGGAGTTGCACTGATGGGGAGGTTGTCCCGCGACGACGTGGAGACGATCGTCGGCAGCTTCGATGCTCAGGAGGCCCAGGTCCTGCGTTTGATATGGGAGCGCGAGGAGCGGGACCGGTACCAGGACGACTCGGGAGGCGGGATGGAGGTGCTGGGCGAAGGCCTGTCCGGCATCCTTGCCGGGTTCGGATTGCCACCGATCGAAATGCTCGAGGAACTGCGGTCACGGTGGGGGGAACTGGCGGGACGACGTTGGGGTTCCCAATCGGTGCCGGTCGTGGTACGACATGGTGAGTTGATGGTCGCGGCCGTGGATCGCCGGATCGTTAGGTGGCTCCGCCACGATACCGAACGCCTGATGGAGCGTCTGGCAGAACATTTTGGCAGGGGTTTCGTTACGAAGGTCCGGGTGGTTGCGCCGCCACGGACGAAGAATTGGTAACGAAATTCAGAGAGGCATTGAAACCCCAGGTCAAGGGCTATTTTACTGCTGCTTTCCGGGCTGAGGACCTTGGACTAGGCGGGTGCCGAACAATGACGATTGCTCGGGCCTGCCGCCCGCCGGCCCAGGCACAGTGCCGGCGGTTGGCAGGCCGCTGGTGGATTGCTCAGCATCCGCCTAGGCGGCCCGGTCAAGTAGCATGGGAGGCGGATCGGTCTGGGTGTTCACGCATTGCGCGGACCGCTCTGACGCGCGGCGAGCGGCCATCCGAACACCGTACAGCGATAAGAGGAAGCAACGTGACTGCGAATCCGTCATCGAGCTACAGCGCCAAGGACATCAAGGTTCTCCCCGGTCTGGAGGCGGTGCGCCGTCGGCCGGGAATGTATATCGGTACGACCGGCCCGCGGGGTCTGCACCACCTGGTTTGGGAGGTGGTGGACAACTCGGTGGACGAGGCGATGGCGGGTTTTGCCACACGGATCGACGTGGTGCTCCAAGCCGACGGAGGGTGTCGTGTCACCGACAATGGAAGGGGTATCCCGATCGCCCGCCATCCACGGACGAAGAAATCGGCCCTGACCACCGTTCTCACCACGCTGCACTCGGGAGGCAAGTTCGAACAGGGCGCCTACACCGTTTCGGGAGGCCTGCACGGAGTGGGCGTGTCGGTGGTGAACGCTCTCTCGGAGCGCTTGGAGGCAGATGTCGTGCGGGATGGGTTCCATTGGCACCAGTCTTTCGTGCAAGGCAAGGCGAGCTCCACGGAGGTACGGAAGGGGCAGGCCGAGGGCAGCACGGGCACGACGATCACGTTCTGGCCGGACCCGGAGATCTTCACCGGCACGGTCGACTTCAGCTACAGCACGGTCGCCCAGCGTCTGCGTGAGATGGCCTTCTTGAATCGGGGACTGGAGATACGTCTCCGGGACGAGCGGCGGGAGGATCGCTCCGACGACTTCCGATACAGCGGTGGGATAAGGGACTTCATCCTCCACCTCAATGCTCCGCGGGATCCGCTCCACGGCCAGGTGATGTACCTGGACGACGTGAACGAGGACGCCGAGCTGGAGGTGGCCATGCAATGGACAGCGTCCTTCAGCGAGCACGTCCTCAGCTTCGCCAACAACATCAACACCCATGAGGGCGGCACTCACGAGGAGGGGTTCCGTACCGCCCTTACCAAAGCGGTCAACGACTTCGCCCGGTCGAAGAACATGCTCAAGGACAAGGAGGCCAATCTGAGCGGTGAGGATGTGCGGGAAGGCCTCACTGCGGTGATATCCATCAAGGTACGGAACCCCCAGTTCGAGGGGCAGACCAAGACGAAGCTCGGAAACACCGAGATCCGCAGCTACGTGCAGAAGACTCTGAACCGCATGCTCCCCGAATGGTTGCACCGGCACGCCAAGGACGGCCGCCGGATCGTCGAGAAGGCCCGCCAGGCGCAGCACGCCAGGGAAGCCGCCCGCAAGGTGAGGGACGTGATCCGCCGCAAGTCGCTACTGGACTCGTCCCGCCTGCCCGGGAAGCTGGTGGATTGCTCATCCCGCAACCCGGAACGGGCGGAGCTCTTCATCGTGGAGGGCGACTCGGCGGCCGGCCCCGCAAAGAACGGGCGGGACTCGAAGTACCAGGCCGTGCTGCCCATCCGGGGCAAGATTCTCAACGTGGAGAAGGCACGCCTGGCCAGGGCCCTGCAGAACAAGGAGATACTGGCGCTCATCACGGCGATAGGGACCGGGTTCGGTGAGGAGTTCGATATCTCGAAGGCCAGATACCACAAGGTGATCATGCTGACCGACGCGGATGTGGATGGGGCGCACATCAGGACGCTCCTGCTCACGTTCTTCTTCCGTCACATGCGACCCCTCATCGAGGCAGGCTTCGTCTACGTGGCGGTGCCGCCCCTCTACCGGGTCAAGGTAGGCAGGCGGGTCGAGTACCTAGCCGACGACGCCGCGCTGGAGGCGTTCAGGATCCGGCATCCCAAGGCCCGCCCGACCAGGTTCAAGGGTTTGGGAGAGATGAACGACGGGGAGTTGGGCCAGACCGCCCTGGACCCGAACAGCCGAACCCTGGTCCAGGTCGAGCTGAGCGACGCGGCGGGGGCGGACGAGATCTTCACGACCCTGATGGGAGGCGACGTCGCCGCACGCAAGGCCTTCATCCAGCAGAACGCCGGAGATGTCCGCTTCCTGGACATCTGAACGGAGGGAGAGAACCCTGTGAGCGACCGAGCCAGCAGACGGGACCCGGCACCGGTGCGAGCAGTGGACATCTACGACGAGATGGCCACGTCCTTCGTCGAGTACGCCATGTCGGTGATCGTTTCACGAGCGTTGCCGGACGTGCGGGACGGCCTCAAGCCGGTCCAGCGCAGGATCATCTACGCCATGGACGACATGGGAGTCCGACCCCGGACCTCCCACCGGAAGTCGGCCACCGTCGTCGGGGAAGTCATCGGCAAGTACCACCCCCATTCCAACGACGCCATCTACGACGCGTTGGTGCGTATGGGCCAGTCCTTCTCGCTGCGCTACCCGTTGATACATCCGCAGGGCAACTTCGGGACCACCGACGACCCGCCCGCCGCGATGCGCTACACCGAGTGTCGCTTGGCGCATCTGGCTGCGGTGCTGCTCGATGGTATAGATGAGGACACCGTCGATTTCGCTGACAACTTCGACGGTTCGGAGTCCGAGCCCACCGTGTTGCCGGCGCGGTTCCCGAACCTGCTGGTGAACGGATGCCAGGGAATCGCAGTGGGTATGGCGACGAACATCCCGCCCCACAACCTCGAGGAGGTGGTCGACGCGTGTCTGTACGGGCTGGAAAACCCGGACGCCGGTCCCGAGGAGTACCTCTCGATAGTGAAGGGACCGGACTTCCCGACCGGTGGTTACGTGATCGGAACGAAGGAGATCAAGCAAGCCCTGGTCTCGGGGCGTGGTTCGATCAAGATGCGCGCCGTCACCGACATCGAACAGCGCCGGAAGGGACGCACGGCCATCGTGGTGACCGAACTGCCGTACCAGGTGAGCCAGGACCGCGTGATGGAGCGTATCGCCCAGCTCGTGCAGCGAAAGACACTCGTTGGGATCGCAGATCTCCGTAACGAGTCCTCTTCCCGGGTGGGAGTCCGCCTGGTGATCGAACTGAAGAGGGACGCCAATCCCCGCGTTGTCCTCAACCAGCTGTTCAAGCACACCAAACTCCAGGAGAGCTTCGGGGTTAATGCGGTAGCGCTGGTCGATGGTGTGCCGCGCACCCTGAACGTCGCTGAAATGGTGCTGTACTTCCTCGATCACCAGATGGAGGTGATCGAGCGGCGCACGCGTTTCCGGCTGAACCGTGCCCTTGCCAGGGCCCACATCCTCGAGGGCCTGATCGTGGCGGTCGACAACATTGACGAGGTGATCGCGATCATCCGACGGAGCCGCGACGCGAACCATGCCAGGCTGGGGCTGATGGACAGGTTCCCGCTGTCGGAGATCCAGGCCCGCGCCATCCTTGACATGCCACTCCGGCGCCTGACCTCGCTGGAGACCTCCAAGCTACGTGCCGAGCATGCCGAACTCCTGGAGTTGATAGCCGACCTGCGTGGGATACTGGCCGACCCAGCCCGACGCCGGCAGATCATTGCGGAGGAACTCGAGGCCGCCCGTGACGCGCACGGGGACCGCCGCCGCACCCGGATCCTCCCAGCAGAGGCCGAGCTCTCCCTTGAGGACCTTATCGCCGACGACGAATTGATCGTCACCGTGTCGAAGAGCGGCTACGTGAAATCCGTCACGGCCACCACGTACCGTTCACAGGGACGGGGCGGGCGAGGTGTGAAGGCTGCGGCTCTGCGGGGCGGCGACTACCTGACGCACGTCATCCACACCACGGCTCACGCCTATCTACTGTTTTTCACCAACCGCGGCAGGGTGTACCGCATTAGGGCGCACGAGCTCCCCCGGAAGGGGCGCACCGCGAAAGGGGTACTCGTCCAGGGGGTCCTGCCGTTGGAGCCGGACGAACGCATCGAGGCGCTGGTCGACACCCGCGACTACGAGTCCTTCAAGTACATGCTGATGGTCACGAAGAAGGGCCAGGTCAAGAGGACCGCCTTCCGGGCGTACGACAGCCGGTACGCCCGGCTCGTCGCCATCAGCCTGACGGCGGACGACGAGGTGGTTGCGGTCCGCTCGACCGACGGCAAGAGCGACATCCTCCTGTTCACCCGCCAAGGGAAGGGGATCCGGTTCTCGGAAGACGACATACGGCCGGCGGGCCGGTCCACGAGGGGAGTCAAGGGCATCAGACTTGGCGAGGGAGACGAGGTGGTGGGAGCCACCGTCACGATCGAGGGTGACGACGTACTGCTCTTGACGTCGAGCGGTCACGGGAAACGAATAAGGACCGCGCTGTTCAGAGTGCAGAAACGCGGAGGCATGGGATCAAAGGGCATAAAGCTGGGCCCGCAACGAGGGGAGTTGGTCGGCGCTCGGGCGGTTGTCGAGGGGAGTGAGGTTGTCGTGGTCTCGTCCGGAGGAATCGCGATCAGGATGGAGACCGACCAGATAAGCCGCCAGGGACGCTACGCGAGCGGGGTGAAGATCATGGACGTCCCCGATGAGGCGAGAGTCAGTTCGTTCGCTCCCGTCCCGAGAGACCGCGAGTGACAGTGGGCAGGTCCAGCATGGAGGGGACCGGCTTCCGATGATCGGGGGAGGCGTCGATCTGGACGGCGCCGGTCCGACCGCCCGCCGGCGGGTCCGGCGGATACTGCGCAAGTTCGATCCGTGGACCGTGCTCAAGGTCTCGTCTGTGTTGAGCGGCTTGGCCGCGCTGGCATTCGTCCTGCTGTCGGTGATGCTGTGGGCGGTCGTCAGCCGCCTGGGATTCACCTCAGCCTTCGACTCAGCCGCGGAGCGGGTGGCCCTCATCGGGCCGGGCGAGTCGCTGTTCAAGACAGGTGGCGAGTACATGCGCGGGATGGTGCTGCTGGCGGCCAGCTGGATGATGGGCGTCACGGCTATGACAACGGTCGGTTCGGTGCTGTACAACCTGCTTGCTGAGTTGGTCGGTGGGGTCGAGTTCACCGTGATCGAGGAGATACCGGTTGCCTCGGGTGGATACGGGGACGGGTCGTCCGCGCGAGGGGCCGTCTGATGGCGACCGTCCGGAGAGTAAGGAGGGTGATCCGCAAGTTCGACCCTTGGACGGTCTTCAAGGTCTCGCTTCTTCTACATGTGGTGTTCGCCGTCGCCACGCTGATCGGGTTGCTCGTGCTGTGGTCCCTACTGGTGAGGGTCGGGATCCCGCAGGCTCTCGACGACTTCCTGGCCCTGATCAGCCTCATCGAGGAGGGGACTGTCTTCTTCAACAACGGGAGCAGGTTCGTGCGGGTGGCCATCTTCTTCTCGGTGGTGTTCGGCGTTTCGATGACCCTTCTCTCCACGCTGGCTGCTGTCCTCTACAACCTGGTGTCGGACGTGGTGGGTGGGGTCGAGGTAGTGATGCTGGAGGAGACCCTCCGCGTGCCGGCGACCGTTCCTGCGCCCGGCTACGAGATCCGGCCGCAGGATCCGGTTCTCCCGAATCAGACTGACATGCCGACGATGCCTGTCTAGCCCCGATTTTTGATGCGGGGGTTGGACTGGGCGAACAGAGGTGCGGGTTATGAGCTTCTGACCAGGCACTACGGGTGTTTCGACAGTCCCGGCTCGGCCCGGCGGGACCTTCACCGTCGGGTGAAGCCCGGCGCAGTCTCGAGCATGTGGTTGATGTGGCACGTTGCCGCGGGTATGTCTGGAAACACGAAGAATCAAGGCTAGTGTCCTGTATCGGGAGTTCGCTGGAGACAGCCTCCTCCGCCTGGCACGCACCGGTTCCGGGGAGCCGAGACCGCGAAAACCGTCGAGGCGGTCTCCTCCGGCGGGCCCTCCCCCAACCGCCACCTCCTCGGCGTCGAACGCGTCCCGCCGTACCCTC